>JAZKTK010000160.1:0-4319 GCA_036625595.1 Haloarculaceae archaeon
GGTCGGAGCTAGCACGGGAGTCTCAGTCGGCGTCGGTGTCGGTTGTGGAGTCGCAGTTGACGTCTCTGTCGGCGTCTCAGTCAGTGTCGACTCAGGAGACAGCGTTGGCGTGGGAGTCGGCGTCGACTCAGACGAGGTCGTATTTTCATCGGTGGGTGTTGGTGTCGGGGTTTCGTCGGACGTAGTCGTGGACGTATCGGTGGTGTTCGCTGTCGATGAATTGGTGGTATTCTCTACAGACGAATCGGTCGTATTGCCCGACAGCGAGTCGTTTTGCACCGTTTGCTCGTCGGTCGTCGAAACGTTTTCATCGTCGGCGACAGTCTGATCCTGGGTCTGATTGACTGACCCAGTGATGTTCTGTTCCTGGCTCTGATTACCCTCGTCGTACTGACGCTGCGTCTGGTTTTGCTCGGCGTCGACCGTCGCATTCTGACTCTCATTGCTCGCTCCAGTCGTGTAGTTCTGTGATTGCTCGACCGTCGAGTTGAGAGACTGTGTCTGGTTTTGCGTCTGGTTCTCACCGCCGAGCTGACTCTCGTTCTGGCTGGCGACGATGGACTGATTCTGGCTTTGACTCTGCTTGACGACGGAACTGTTCTGGGACTGGTTCTGGTCCTGGTCAACGGCAATTGTCTGGTTTTGTGTCTGATTCGAGGTTGTCGAGTTCTGGACCTGTTGCTGACTCTGATTCAGTTGGACGCTCTCGTTTTGCATCTGGCTGGTCGTGTTGTTGGTCTGGACCTGCGACTGCGTCTGCGTCGTATCGACAGACTGTGCTTGTGTCTGAGACTGGTCCTGACCAGGTCCCTGCACCTGCTCCTGACCCTCGTAGACGACATCGACCTGCTGGGTCTGTGTCTGGGTCTGGTTGCTGCCCTCGTTCTGGTCTTGCTGCTGGTCCTGGTCGATGTGAATATTTTGCTCCTGGCTTTGACTCATGCCGGTCGAACTCTCTGTTCCACTCTGGTCTTGCACGAAGAAGCTAACAGTGAATATCTGGACCTGTACCTGAGACTGTTCCGTCCCGTTCTGGAACTGCGACTGGGACTGCGTTGAGTCACTTGATATCCCCTGATTCCGGACGGTGTCCCCGGCTTGGGTCTGTGTCTGGCTCATGAACTTGATGACGAGCGACTGGAACTGCATCTGCGCGTTATTTGAACCAGATCCCTGAGACTGACACTGGTTCTGATCGACGTGGATGTCCTGTGACTGGTACTGCCCAGTATCCTCCTGCTTCTGATCGAAAACCACGTTCTGACTCTGCTCCTGACTCTGTTGGCTGTCACCACTCTGTGACTGACACTGGTTTTGATTGATGTAGATACCCTGCTCTTGCTGTTGACCCGGTACTGGCGTCGGGGTTGGTGGACTCGTCTCACCACCGTCCGCTTCGTCGCCACTGCTGTCTGAATTTTCCCCGTCGCCGTCCGGACGTTCATCGCCGTCCTCGGAACCACCGTCGGTGGCATCATCACCACCGTCAGTCTCGTTGGCCTCCCCGTTGTCACTGAGGGTATTTTCATCATCTTCCCCATCGTTGCCATCTGTCGTCTCGTTGGAACTATCGTCGCTCCGTTCCCCAGTGTCGGTACCGTCGTCCGTCTCATCGTGTTCCGAATCGCCCTCCCTCTCTGGTTCGTCCGCCCCTGTGGATTCTTCAGCGTGGTCTACAGCCTCAGTCGGACACTCCCCAGAAACGATGTAGGCCGTGCCTGGACCCGACTGATCGCTGCTTTCCGGCGCACTGACGAGAATATCGTCAGCATTGTCTGCATCGATATCACCAGCCGATGCAACGTCGAATCCCGCCAGGTCACCAGCAGCCTCACCGACTAGCTTGGCCGCTTCGACCTCACTGTCGCCCGTGCGCCCGTAGAGGAGGTATGCCGCACCAGCGTCCTCACTTGTTGTGTCCTGGAACGGTGCGCCGACGAGGACATCCGAACGACCGTTACAGTCGACATCACCCGCGCTGGCAACCGACCAGCCCGCTCGGTCACCCGCTGCCTCTCCGAACATCGAAATATCGGCTTCGGAGACGCTGACGGTGTCGGTCAGGTCGTCACCACCGTACAGAACGTAGGTAGCCCCGGCGTCGTCTGCCCGGGTGTCATTGAACGGCGCACCGATAATAACGTCGCCAACGCCGTCCCCGTCGACATCTCCGGCAGCGGCAACTGCGAAGCCGGCGCTGTCGTTCGGTCCATCACCGACGATTTTGCCAGCGCTCGACTCGAGTTCAGTCGTCCCCGACGCGTCTGCTCGGATGACGTACGCAGCACCGGCCTGGTTCTCATCGCCGGCAGTGTGGTTGCGAGCCCCAATCAGCGCATTCGCGGTGTCGTCACCGGTCACGTCACCGACCCAGGCGACTGACCAACCGGCCCGGTCACCGTCCGCTTCGCCGACAACGGTCAAATCGGACCCAGAGAGTGACATGTGATCGCCATTCTGCGGAAGCGATTCCGCCGCCACCGCGTACGCTGCTCCCGAATCGGTGCCCGTCCCCGGTGCGCCGACGAGGAGACCCGACCTGTCGGCAGTCACATTCCGCGTAGCGACCGAGAAGCCAGCGCGTTCGTTCGCTCGCTGCCCACGAAGCGTCGCGTCAGCGGATTCGAGTGACAGTGTCCCGGTGAGCGAGTCGCCACCGCGGACGACGTAGACTGCGCCCGCGTTCTCTGCCTCGTCGTCGTTGTGCGGTGCACCGATGACGAGATCAGCGTATCCATCGTTATCGATATCGTCGCCTGCGACAGCCCAGCCCGCCCGGTCACCCGCGTCCTCGCCCACCAGCGTCAGGTCTGCATCCTGTGCGGAGACGTTCGACTCGTCGACTGGTCCGTAAAACAGGTACGCCGCACCAGTCCCGTTCCGCCCTGGCGCACCCATCAGGATATCGTCGACACCGTCACCGTTGACGTCGCCGACACTGGTGACCGACCAGCCGAATCGGTCGCCCTGCATCTCACCGTTGAACTGTGTTTGGCTGTCGTTCAGTTGGACGAAGCCAGTAGGCAAATCTTGTCGTGTGTCACTTGGTCCCGCTGCTGACGCGGTAGCGTCGATGCTCTCGACAACTGAATCGGCAGAACGGACAGTCTCCGCAGCATTCCCGCTCGTTGTGGCGAGTGCTGCGACTGTGACACCACCACTGAGTACGACGGCCAGTGCCAGGACGAGTATAAGGCTCTGTTTCCAGAATTTCGCCCGTGGTATCCTGACGTTGTTCCCGTCGGTGTCGCCTCCGGAAGTCATTGGTACGATAAAGAGCATCTGGACAAGGGATTGTTATATGCCGGAAATACGGCCGTAACAGCCGTTTCTACTGGGAAAGCGAATCCTTCAGCAGTGGCGCAATACCCCAACAGGGCAACGAGGTTCGTCGTCCAGGTATCGCCACAATCAGTACAGGAGACGAGAGGGTAGAGTCAAACGGACCCGAAGCCACGGGAACGCAGTTCCGCTCTGCACTGGCCTCGCGTTGCTCGGCGAGAACCGACGGATTCGTTGCCCTCCTCGGGCATTCCGCGGCGTCATCACTCATTCCGGTTGTGGTTCCGTAGAGAATGCCCGGGGAGGGCTCCGAACCCTCGATCTCCGCATATCCCAGGTCCGAGGCCGAAACCTCGGCGGAAATGCCGGAGCGGTGCCGCGTGTGTGTGAAACCCTATGAGTGCGGCGCTATGTCCAGCTAAGCCACCCGGGCGCACTCGGTGATTGCAGACTGGCTTTCTTTAACCTTCCCATCTCAGGTCGCCAGACGGCGAGTGTGTTATCGACTCACGCGAGTGCGAGTGGCAGGCCAAACGTGATGAGTAGTCCGACGAGCAAGATAACGAAACCAAAGGCGACCTGGCCCATCGTGTACTCGCTTTGCGGTGCCGTACTCCGGAGTGGCGGCTCTCTATCCGGCGGTGCTGGCGACGCAGGGTCGTACTCTGGGCGCTCCTCGTCGTGGTGGTCGTCTGTCATGGCCGGGAGTTCGGATGGGGCGTACTTCGGTGTATCGGAGTCAGTCGAGGGAAAACCTTCCCGGACCCGAAACGGTCAAGCGCGCGTCTCTCGAAGGAGACACACGTGCTCACGAAGCGAATCATCCCCTGTATCGACGTCGACGTCGACGACGAGGGGAACGCGGCAGTCTACACGGGGACGAACTTCGAGGACCTCAAATACACCGGCGACCCCGTCGAGATGGCCAAACGCTACAACGAGGCCGGAGCCGACGAGTTCGTCTTTCTGGATATCACCGCCTCCGCGGAGGGTCGCGAGACGATGCTCGACACCGTCTCGGCCGTCGCCGACGAGGT
>JAZKTK010000039.1:0-23086 GCA_036625595.1 Haloarculaceae archaeon
AACGCCAGCCACCCCAACGCCGGAGACTCCAACCCCGACGCCAACGCCAACGGCAACCCCAACTCCGACGCCGACCCCAGACGACCGAGCAGCAATTAGTTACGTGCTGCTGTGCGTCGGCGAAGATGAAGACGTGCCCGAAGAAGCAGTCGGTGGTGCCGGTTCCGACGCGTGTCCAGAAGGGTCTGTCCCACTGGTCCGTTACGAAGGGACGCCGCTGACCGCAGAGGGGCCAGCATACGGGACGAGTGTTACAGCAACTGAGTTCAAGGACGGTGACCCGACCGAACCCGTTGCCGCCCAGTGGGTGTCTACCCAGTACGACATCGTCGGTGCTGTCGTCGGTTCGGGCGGCGACGTCTGTACGTTCACTGACTCCGAAAATGACAACCCGACTGCTGACAACCCAGACACCGGAACAGTCGAATCGTGCGGACCTGGTGGGAACCAGCCAAATGTCGACAACCAGGCTGATGACTCCGGTGAGCCACTTGGGGCAGGACTGTTAGACGCACTCGGATTGCTGAGCGTAGTCGCGGTTGCACTGGTTGCCTTCCGTCGCTGGTAACCAGCGTGCTGGGCGGATACTGTCTCCGCCCGCTCGGCATCTGCGAAAAGAACATGCGAGCTTTTATACTGGGAAGCGGGACAAGAGCCGACAACATGGTGGAAGCGTTTGCCGTCGCCAGCGGCAAAGGGGGAACGGGGAAGACGACGAGCACACTCGCACTGGGGATGGCACTCGCCGACTCTCACGACGTGACGATTATCGACGCCGACACTGGAATGGCCAACATCCTCTTTCACGCCGGCCTCGCTGACGTGGAGACGACGCTGCACGACGTACTCGCCGGAACGGCGACGACACGCGAGGCAGTCTACGAGCGGTTCGGGATGAACGTAGTGCCCTGCGGAACGTCACTCGCTGGCTTTCGCGAGGCAGACCCCGACAGGCTTCAAGAGGTCGTCGCGACGCTGGCTGCCGACACGGATGTCATCCTGCTCGACTCCGCAGCGACGCTTGGGAGTCGCGCAGCCGTTCTCCCAATCGTGCTGGCCGACCGCATAATCGTCGTCCTGCAGCCGACGATCCCCTCGCTATCGGATGGACTAAAAGTTCAGGAATACGCCTCGACGTACGACACGGACGTGGCTGGACTCCTGTTCAATCGCGTCACCGACGATGCGAACATCGATACAATCGCGACCAAAGCGGAGCGGTACTTCGACGGTGAGACGCTGGCGACAGTACCCGAAAGTGATGCCGTGCGTGCAGCACGGCGGGCCGGTAAGCCACTCCTCGAACACGCACCCGAGACCGCTGCTGCCACCTCCTACCGCACTGCTGCCAATCGACTGGATGTTCGGTCGGGCAACTCCGACGCTGTCGCGGATAGGTTCCAGCGTGCGGTCGTCCCCGACGAGCTATGAAGCTGCCACGCGGCCAGCTCGTCCGACAGCGAGTCGTCACCGACGTTGGGACGGTCCTCTCGACTGCGCTGGAGAATGCGTTGACGGGCTATGCACGACTCGAATCACAGGACGCGCTCTTGCTCGACGCCGACGGTACCGGTGTCCTCACCTTCGAGAGGGGGATTCCGGTCGTGGCATACCACACCGGTACCGACAGTGCTGGCGCGGACGCACTCGCTGACATCGCCGTCGCCGGTCCCTATCGTCTGGAGCTGTACGAACTCGACAGCGAGGCACTCACCGAGAGTCACACCAACGAACAACTCCAGCTTTCGCCAGAGTTGCCGGCAGAACGACTCGCCGGTGACCCGGAGCTTGCAGAGCGAACGCTGGCGGCGACACCAGACGAGCACGCAGTCGAACGCGAGGAATCAGGCACCGGAGACAGCGCCGTCGAGGCGTTCCTCGACGACGAAGCGAAGATTGCATCGATTCAGGAGCGAGCGCGCGACCAGGCACGCGAACGAGCCAAAGAGTGGGGATTCAAACGTTGACTGGTATCCACCAGACGCGACTCCTGCCACCAACTTTTTTGCTTTTGAGGTCTGTGTCCTCCTGGAGCTTGTGGAGTTTGTTCAGTGCAGTCCGGCGCGAACAGTCGAGTCGGTCGGCAACCTCGCTTGCAGTCAGCGGTTCAGCGTAGTCATCGCGCGATTCGAAGACAGCTGTGACATCCGAGAGCGTGAACTCGGTGTCGCGACCCTGTGGGCTCATATCTCAGAGAAGATTTTCCTCCCTCTTATTCTTTCCCACGTGCGTAGCAGTTGTCAGCTTCCAGCCGAAGACGCTGTGACCACTGTTGAGACTTGAACCGTGCTGTCCGGTGTTGTGACGTGTACGTCGACAGCGATAGCGAGGACGTGCGTCCGGCCGTCGCGTTCCTGTACCACGACTGCGCGGTCAGTCCGACACGGCCCGAAGTCTCGGTCCGGTCCACGCGGACAGCGCTCGTCTGCCAACACCTGCGCACGCGAGTCGTTGTAGGCCACCTCGACTGCAGTTCCGTCAGCGAGTCTGGCTGTTGACAGCGACTCAATCGACGGACGGAGACGCTCCCGGAACGTCGTCACTGCGTCCGACCGGTTGTGCCAGCCGTGTCGGGCCGAGATATCGCCGCTGGCCGAAATCAGCGACTGGTGGAGCGTCCGCTCGACTGCTGGAACTGTGTCGTCCTCGACTGTCGCAGTCTGGACGTCTGCGTGATATCCGAGCTGGAGATAGGCCAGCGCCATCGGAACGAGTGCAATCGCAATCGCTGCGGCAGCGAGTACGACCAGCTGCCCGCGTTCTCGGCTCATGCGTACCACACCCTGAGTGTCACTGGCCCGTGTTGTGTCGTCGTGCTTGCAACGCCAGCAGCGACATCGTCGGGAAGTGACTGCCCTGCAGTCCCGTACGGCGTCTCGATGCGGAACAGCACATTATCGGGGAGAATTCGGTCGAGTCGGTCGACCAGCGTCCCCTTCTCACGCTGGAAGGACTCCCTGTCAGAGACGATTTCCGAGAGGCGGGTCGTCTCACCGTGGGCGGGGTCCTCAGTTGCGAGAACAGTCAGCGCGTCGTCGGCGTACGCGTCGAGTTGTGCCGAATGTGCAGTCGGACCAGAGACACCGAGTGCGAAGGTAAACGTCACTCCAAGCAAGAGGAGGACACCAATTGCAGCTTCGACTGCGGTGAGCGATGCCTGTGCTCTAGCCATCGACAGTCACCCCCAGACGTGCTTTCCGTGTCTGGACAGGATAGTACGTGAGAGATATCCAACCCCCGGAAAGGGAGGCGTTACTCTCGAAGGAAAGTTCTGCGGTTTCTAATCTGGAAACGCTGACGGTGAAGTTTCCGTCGAGTCCTGTTTCGTTGTGCAAGACGACTCGGTCACCGACCCTGACAGTCGACACTGTGGCATTTGCCGGCGGACGAATCGAGAGCTGGATGCGGTCAGTTCGGCGCGGAAGGGTGACGCTGTTTCCGGCGGCAAAGGACGGCGCAAGTGTTCGGTTTCGTCGCTCTTCGATGATTACGAGCCGCGCTATCGACGAGGTACCGTCAACGTCCCCAGTTTCGACGATTGTCTCACCTTCGAGAGTTATCCTCGCATCCGCATCCGCTGCCAGGCCGTACTGCGTTCGAAGGGTAGTCTGGTTGAAGGTCGCAACTGCAGCGGCATCGAGAACGTTCGCTCGAACAGCGAGTGGCCCGTCAGTACTGACCAGGCGGTCCGAGAGAGCGACCGTAGCCTGCCTGTCGAGTGCCGAGCGCTCCGACGAGACGACCGCGTTGTCTGCGATGGCGACACCGAGTACTGCGACGGCAGTGAGGACGAGAAAGGCAAGCCCCAGTGCTGGCAGCGAAAGTTGTGCTCTCATCGCTCGCCCTCCTGAAGCGTGACTGTCCGATTCGACGGCGGACCGGTCGTGCGGACGACGAACTGGTCGCCGCTGTCCCACGTACTGTTTGCCGCGGTGACGTTCGACGGGAGGGCGAGTCGAGTCCGAGCATCGAGCTCGTCGTCTGGGTGGTCGAGCACCAGCGTTCCCTTCGCAAGTCGGATCTGATACTGCTGGTCGCGAATCGTCGCAGGAAGCGCGACCGCTGTTCGAACATCGGCGCTACCGTCGGTCGTCGGCTGAGCCTGTTCGACGTGTCCGGCAGCCGTCGCCAGCACTCGCTCGCCGAGTTCGTCTCCGGTCGCAGCTCGGTAGTCGGGAACGATACCCCCAACGAGCAGTCCGGTGATACTCGCGATGTACAGCACTGCCAAGCCCGAAGCGAGTAGCTTTCCGACGACTGGGCTGACCGCACGGTTATCCATGAGCGACCTCCAGCGAGAGATTGTGAGTGACGAGATAGCCACGCCGTGTCCCGTCATAGGTGGCGACCATCGACTCGATGCCATCGCCATCGATATCTCGACTGGCTGTCGAGGCGTTCTGTCCGGCGAAATACTCCTCGAACGCACCGTGTGCGGTCGTCTCGATTGCGACTTCGTAGCGGCCCGGACCCAAATCACGGCGGTCGTGAGAGACGTTCGTCTGGAGGTGGACAGTCGACCCGCCCGACCCCGACACTGCCGTGTCGCCTGCACTGAGGACTGGCGCGCCGACGACGAGGACCTCATTTCGCTCGGAGGCAGTTATCGGCGGCTCCGTCGCCAGCCACGCGCCGCCGTTCTCACCCCTGACGATAGCGCCAGCGACGAACGCGACCCGTCGCTCGCCCGCCGAGAAGACGAGTGCGCCGACACTGCGTTCGGCGACAAGCGTGTCGTTGCGGTAGACGCGGAGGTCACGCTCGACAGTTCGGAGCGAGCCGTCGGCAAACTGAACCGTATCAGTGTGTGGTCCAGTCCGCTCGATTGGCTGAAGTGCAGTATCCATCTCGTCGGCGATGCGGGTCGCATCAGCGTGGGCCGTCTGGGCATCGATCACCTCCCCGACGCCGACAGTGAGCGCCCCGAGTGCGAGTACGGAGATACCAAGCATGAGCGCGACACCGACGACGTGTGACTGGGCGCGACTCATGTCAATCCCAGCCCCACGAAGACGACGTAGGTCAGTCCAACCAGGATGCCCGAGTGAAGCAGTGCTTCGTACTTTCCCCGGCTCGCAGTCCCCGCGAACCAGCCACAGGCGACGACGGTGGCCTGGGTCACGAGATAGAATCGTTCGCGGTCACGCGCCGGGTCGACTGCATTCGGGTCCAGCCCGATACCAGCATTGGCGTTCGACACCGTCGAGAGCTGTGCGAATCCATCGAGAACCGCGGCGTTGACCGCGACGACGATACCGACGACGAGCAGGGCTGTCGTCCAGCCGACGGCGGCGTAGACCAGCAGCCGTGAACGGAGCGCCTTCCGCTCGTGATAGAGTCGACCAATTTCGGTTTCGAGCGTCTCGAAGACATCCTCTGTGTCGCTGCCGGCTTCGAGTGCACCGACGACCAGCCCGACGGTCTGAGAGGCAAGCGGCGTCCCGACACGCTCGACGAAGCGGTCCAGCGCCGCGGCCCGAACGTCCACGCCGTCGTCGACGCCGGTCGTCAGGCCGAGATTGAACGCGAGGTCTTCCACGTCGGGCTGGAGCGCACCGAGGTCGACTTCGCGAGCGACCCGGTCGACGGCGTCAGGAAACGGCCGGCCGAGGCTGACGTGACCTGAAACGGCGTGGACGAAATCCCGAATCTCGCGGTCCTTGGCGTCGTCGTGTGCGGCCCGGCGGACGGCAACGAGACCGACCGGAATCCCGTAGCCAGCGTAGCTAAGCAGGACAACGTTCACTGGTGCGTAGTCTAGTGTCCACAGACCGACAGCGAACAACAGTGCCGGGAGAGCGAACACCTGCGCGGCGCTCGCGGGATTCGTCTTCGCAGTTCGGAGTACGCCGCGAACTGTCGGCGGGGATTCGTAGCTCGGCGTCGCGTGGTCTGTCGGTCGCAGCGACGAGACAATCGACGACGCTCCAATCCCGACCGCCAGCACGAAGACGACACTTCCATACACCAGCAACGCACGAAGCGTGACCGGGCCCATCGGCGTCCGGACTGGCTCGGAAAGTCCCGGTGCGAGGACGCTCGCGACCGTGAGAATGAGTACAGAGAGCGCGGGAAAGACGAGCAACACGACGAACAGTTCGGCAACGAGTTCCAGATAGCCACCAGCCCGTTCGCGAACACGAGCCTGTTTTTGAGAGAGCAGTCGCCCCTCCATTTTCAGATATCCTTCGAGGGAATCGCTCCCCTGGGCCGCGTGTTCACGGAATTTCAGGAGAAACGGAGAGAGGAGGTCACGCGAGGGCGTATCGCGAGCGACCATCGATAGTCCCTCGTCGAGACTGCCCGTCAGCGTCGCCTTGTTCAGCGCGGCGCGGAACGAATCGGCGGTCGCACCGTACGCGTCCTGGTCTGCTACTCGGCGAAGTATCGTCCGCTGGTCGTTGCTCCCCGAGGCGAGAACGCGAAGATAGCGGACAGCACCCGGCAGTGTTCGCTCGATTTCCTCGCGGCGCATCGCGGCCGCCCGACGGAGGTAGAACCCCCCGAACCGGACGACAGCGCCTCTGGCGAGCGCCGCGACGATAGTGGCGGTGACGAGTGCCACGTAGAGACGCGGAATCGCCGGCACGGAGACCCGGTTCAGAACCGGGAGTCCGTTCGAGAGGAACTCGAGGATTGCACCGACCAGCGACGACGGGACGACAGCCACTGCAGCGATGGTAATGATAGCACTCGCAAGCGCGCTCGCCCACGCGAGGCCGTAAATTCGCGCGAGATACACGTCGAAGCTGGTTGCGAGTCCCGCAGCGCGGTAGCTGTGCCGGTCCCGCTCGTGTGCCCCTGAGTCGGCATGCCGGGAAAACAGCGCGTACAGCCCCCGGTCTAGCGGGCCGAGTCGCGCGGTGTCAGTTTCCGCTGACATCCTCACTCCCCCGCCCCCGCGGTGTGTATCGCTGCTCCCCCATCTGGCGTCTGTGCAGTCGCTCGACGGTCGCCGCCTCGTCGGTTTCGAGGTCCGCGAGCAGGTCGAAGAACGTCTCGAAGTCGTCGACCGACTCGCGAACGAAGTACTTGACGTAGCGGTGTTTGCGGTGGAACTCCGCCTCGACAGCGTCGACCGTCCGGTCGGTCATCGCCGCAACGCGCTCGAACGTGTGCAACTGACAGGCCGTCGCTGCATCGGTGTCGGCGGCGTGTTCACTGCTGGTCTGTCCCGCTTCGTCGTCGAGTTCGGGGTGGTCGTAGGCGAACCCGAAGTCGCCGTTCGGTTCGCGCCAGGCGACGGTGTTCCAGTAGACGGCTGTCCCCTGTTTACGGACGACGCCACACCGGTCGTTGCGGTCGAGGTCGCGGAACGACTCCTCGTCGAGGAGTTCGATGACCTCCCCGACGTAGCGGTCTCCGTCGACGTGCTGGGGAAAGACGACGAGGTCGAGTTCCCGCAGGAGGTACGGCGGCAGCCCTTGCTCGACGATGCGGTTGACTAGACTCTCGATATCCTCGGCGTGAGTCGTCCCGATTAGTCCGTGGCCAGTGTTGAGTGACTCGGCGAACGTCTCGAACGACTCGGTGGTGTTCACCTCGGCGATGACCTCTACGTCGGGGTTGAGATAATTCGCCTCCGTCATCAGGTCGGCCATGGTGACGCGCTTGTGCTCGCTCTCGTGGTCGCGCGTCGTCAGCGAGACGCCGGTTTCGTGGGGAAGACGGACTTCTCGGCTCCCCTCGTCGATGCTGATTGGACGGTCCCGGAACGGGACGAAGGGCATGTGGGCATTCATCAGCGTCGTCTTGCCAACCCCCGTCGGGCCCGAAAAGAGAACCACGCCGTGGTGTTCGTACACCAGCCAGAGCAGTGCGACCAGTTCCGTCGAGATGCTGTCATCGCGGACGAGGTCAGTTGGCGTCAGCGCATCCGAGGACTGTTTTCGTATCGAAATGTGTGGCCCATCTTCGCTGACCGTCGGGAGGGCCACTGCACACCGGATAGTCTCGTCGATGCCATCGGGTTGGAGATTGACTTTGGCGCTTGGCGTCGATGCGTTGAGTTCGGTACCATCGGCGGCCGCCAGTTGGGTGACGACGTTGACGAACGGGCGTTCAGATTCGAAGACGAGATTCGTCGGCACGCGCTGGTCGTGGCCGGTGTCGGTTCGCGGGACGACCTTGATTCGCTCGCCGATACGGTTCGCCTCGATATCCTCCAGCATCGGGTCCCGAATCGGAATGGTCAGTTTGCCGTAGCCGACGTAGTCCCGGAGGACGTAGTAGACCAGGTCAGAGAGTCGGTCGTCGGTGTAGCGGCGGTCGACCGGCGGGAGTGCGAGGTCGTACTCGGCGAGTGCCGAGCGGACCTGCGTTCGGACCGTGTCGAACCAGGCGCGCGTGTTCCGGCCACGGAGACGCCTCGCGAGCAGTTCCTCGGCGCGCTCTCGAACGAAGGTTGTCTCGTCGTCGATGATACCGTCAACGGTTGTCTCCCAGAGCCGTTCCTTGGCCTCCGCGATGAGGTCGTCGTCACCCGGCAACAGGTCCGGTTCGCGGACGGCGTACTTCGTCGTGAACGGGTCGTTGCCCAGGAGATTCTCCCGGTAGAGGACAACCGGAATCGAGAAGTCGTGGAACTGGACAGTATGGCGTTCGATTCGCTCGCTTGCGAATCGCTCGATGTACTGCGGGTCCGCTGGGAGGTCGGTGACCGCCGGGGCGTAATCACTCGTGTGGATGACGATTCCCTCGTCGTCGGTGTCCGCGACCTCGATAGCATCGTCGAGGGCATACGGCGTCAGGTCGTCGAGGCAAGCCAGCGCGGCAAGCGCGTGGTACGTGACCCGCCGGCGGCCAGCGTGTGAGCACTCGACGAGACTGTCGATGACCCGCTCGTGTTTCGGGTCAAATCCGTCACCCATCCGTTCGACAGCACCCTCTCGCGTGCGCGGCCGTTCGAGGTGTGCGTCCGCGAAGTACTCCTCGATGCGTTCGAGAGTCGCCCTGTTGTCCGCAGTTAGCGGCGGTTCTCGCACCTCGTAGGCAAAGTCCGGACCGTGGTCAGAGATGGTAACGACCACGCCGGGATGGACTTCGTACTGGTCTCGCACGTCGGGCGCGTACCACGCCTCCGGGTCGTCTGGTGGCAGCGGCGGTGGAACGGACCCCCTGTCTGACGATACCCCCACGTCTGTGGCTGCAAGCTCTAGCGTCACCTCACCCATAGCCAGGGGTGGTTACCGCTTCTGCCTTAAAGTTCAGTGAAATAAATCGAAAGGATATATCAGTGTCAGATCCGGCCGGGAACCCGCAATGACTCTCAAAATCTGGAAGTTTCTTGCGTATCCCCCGCGAGAGAACGGTATGAACGAACTGCTCGTCGCTGCAGGTGGTGGGACACTGGTCGGCATTCTGGCAATCGCGGCTCTCCTCCGGCGTCGGGGGTCATCGGGCCGCGCGGCCTCAAAGCGAGCACACGAAGAGGCACAGGAGCGAGAGCCTCCGGTGGAACTCGGGGAGACCTACGAGTTCGGCATCACCGAGTTCACCGAGCACCACTCCGGGGAGCGCGTCGCAGTCGGGAAAGTAGAGGGGTTCGTGCTCTTTACTGAGGACGTGCCGAACTCGGTCACTGAAGGGGACGTGATTCGCGCGAAGGTGCTGTCGTTCAACACGGGCAAAACGTCGGCGGACGCGAGTTACGAGGGGCAGTAATCACCTGGCTGGGCGCGCATAGCAAATCGCTATCGTTTATCCCGCCGCCAGCCGTGTCCCCGGTATGAACGAGAGTGCCCGCCTCGCCGTCGACGTGGGCGGAACCTTCACCGATATCGTCCTCGTCACCGGCGACGGTCTGACGACAGCCAAGGTACCCACGACGGAATCGGACCAGAGCGACGGCGTGCTCGCAGGTATCGAAGCCGCCTGCGACGACGCCGGTGTCGAGCCCAGCGACACCGAGCAGTTTCGACACGCGATGACCGTCGCCACGAACGCACTGCTCGAAGACGACGGCGCACGGACGGCACTCGTGACGACCACAGGGTTCGGTGACGTCCTCGAAATCGGCCGCCAGGACCGACCGGACCTCTACGACCACTCGGCTCGCAAACCAGACCCACTCGTTCCGGCCAAGCGACGCTTCGAACTCGACGAGCGAGCGACGACGGCACGAACTGAACGCGAGGTTACGTCTGATACCCTCGAGGGAATTGTATCGCAAATCGAAGCGTCGGAGGCCGAAAGCGTCGCTATCTCCTTTCTGCATGCGTACGCACATCCGGAAAACGAGCAGCGGGTCGCAGAGAGACTGCGCGAGGAGACGGACGTGCCAGTCGTCACATCCCACGAGACGCTGGCAGCGTTTCGCGAGTACGAACGGACGGCGACGACCATCGCCGACGCGTACGTGCGGCCGGTTATCGACCGGTATCTCGGTCGACTCGAACGGGAGACGGCCGACCGTGGCGTGCCGACGCCGCGCGTGATGCAGTCGAACGGCGGTATCGCAGACGTAGACACCGTTCGGAACAACGCAATAACGACCGCACTTTCCGGTCCGGCAGCTGGCGTGGTTGGCGCGTCGCTGTTCGAGCCTGATTCCCACGACGGAATTATCACGTTCGACATGGGCGGTACGTCCAGTGATGTGAGTCTGGTACGGGATGGAAACGTCGAGGAGACGACCGAGGCAGACGTGGGTGGCCACCCGGTCAGGGTGCCGATGGTCGACGTCGAGACAGTAGGTGCAGGCGGTGGGTCGGTCGCCTGGGTCGACGCTGGCGGTGCACTCCGGGTCGGCCCCCGTTCTGCCGGTGCAGAGCCGGGACCGGCCTGTTACGGCAAAGGTGGCACGGAACCGACAGTCACTGACGCAAACCTCGCTCTGGGTTATCTCGGAACAGATACTGAACTGGGTGATGGCCTTACACTCGACGAGACAGCAGCACGAAACGCACTCGAAGATATCACAGACGGTGCGGAGTTGGGAACGATTACCGACGTGGCCCGCGGTATCTATCGGGTCGCGAACGCGACGATGGCACGAACTATCCGACGCGTCACGGTCGAACGGGGACACGACCCACGAGAGTTCGCGCTCGTCGCCTTCGGCGGTGCCGGGCCGATGCACGCTGTTGCGCTCGCAGACCGCCTCGATATCGGAACGGTCGTCGTGCCACGAGCGAATGGCGTCCTCTCGGCGCTCGGTCTGCTCGCCGCCGACGAACGCCACGACGAAATCCAGACCCATCGAGCAGCGTTGGCAGACGTAGACAGTTCGACTATCGAAGACAGGTACACAGCAATGACAGAGACGGTCTTGGCCGAAACAAGCTCGCCCGACGAAGCGACTATCGGCCGCGGCGCAGACCTCCGATACGCCGGCCAGAGTCACGAACTCACAGTCTCGGTTCCCGACCCGTTCGACAGGGAGATAGTCGCCGAGCGGTTCGAGCGCGTTCACGAACAGGCGCGCGGCTACCGCCTCGACGAGGAGCCGATAGAACTGGTCAACCTCCGTGTGACTGCGACTGTCGAAGGGACGACACCAGATATTTCCCACGAAGGTTCCGAAGTATCTCGAACCGGAACGCGCGACGCACACTTCGGCGGTGGATATCGGGAGACAGCCATCTACGACCGCGACCGCCTCGAACCGGGAGCCGAACTCTCCGGACCGGCAATCTTCGAGGGCGGCGAAAGCACTGTCGTCTTGCCGCCTGACTGGGAGGCGAGCGTCGACGGGCAGGGGACGCTCACGATGGAGGCATCACGATGACTGGAGAACGGAGCGGTGCACGCGACGATATCGATGCTGTCGAACTCGAGATACTTCGCAACCAGCTAGAGAGTGTCGCCGAGGAGATGGGCGAAGTGCTGATTCGCGGTGCGTACTCGCCGAACATAACCGAGCGGCGTGACTGCTCGACGGCGCTGTTCGACGAGTCCGGCCGAATGGTCGCCCAGGCCGAGCACATCCCGGTGCACCTCGGTGCGATGCCACAGGCAGTCGACGCCGTCCTCGAAAAGAACCCACAGCCCGGCGACGTGTGGCTCCTGAACGACCCCTTCCAGGGGGGAACGCATCTCCCGGACGTGACACTCGTCTCGCCGATTTCACATGGGGAGTCTGTCGTCGGCTATGCCGTCTCGCGGGCCCACCACGCAGACGTGGGCGGGTCGACGCCGGGGAGTATGCCCGCCGGTGCAACAGAGATACAACAGGAGGGGATTCGCGTGCCGCCCGTCCCGCTCGTTCGAGCAGGCGAACTCGATACCGCGGTCGAGTCGTTGTTCCTGGCGAACGTTCGCAATCCGAGCGAGCGACGGGCAGACGTGCGCGCGCAGGTGGCTGCCAACGAACGCGGTGCCGAGCGCGTCGGGGAGTTGCTGGCCGAACACGGCGACCGGTTGCTCGCAGCGTTCGACGCCGTCATCGACTACTCGCGCGAGCGCGTCGAACACGAACTGGCCTCACTTCCCGACGGCACGTACTCGGCCAGCGACGTGATGGAAGGAGATGGTGTGACCGAAGCCGATATCCCTCTCGAGGTGACGGTCACCGTCGATGGCGGACAGCTGACCGTTGACTTTACCGGAACTGCACCGCAAGTCGAGGGGAACATCAACGCCCCGCTCGCGGTAGCGACCAGCGCCGTCTACTTCGTCGTTCGCTCGGTAACCGACCCAACGATTCCGCCCAATCACGGCTGTTACGAACCGGTGTCCGTGCACGCGCCCGCGGGGACGTTACTGAACCCGAAGCCACCAGCCGCAGTCGTCGGTGGGAACGTCGAGACGAGTCAGCGCGTGACCGACGTGGTCTTTGCCGCACTCGCCGCGGCTGCACCCGAACGCGTGCCGGCGCAGGGCCAGGGCACGATGAACAACCTCATCATCGGAAATCGTGAGTTCGCGTACTACGAGACGATCGGTGGCGGAGCCGGAGCCAACCCCGACAGCGACGGCCTCTCGGGCGTCCAGGTCGGGATGACGAACACGCTCAACACACCCATCGAGGCGCTCGAAGCCGAGTACCCACTTCGCGTCGAACGCTACGAACTGCGCGACGGGAGCGGTGGAAACGGACGCTATCGGGGAGGTGACGGCCTCGTCAGGTCGATAACTGTCGAGGCTGACGCAACCGTCTCGCTGCTGACCGAACGCCGCCGTCACGCACCACAGGGCTTCGCAGGGGGCGAGGACGGCCACCGTGGTCGAAACAGTATCGACGGCGAGGACGTTCCTTCGAAGGTCACACGAGACGTGGCTGCTGGGACGACGGTCACGGTCGAGACGCCGGGTGGCGGGGGTCACGGGCTGAGAGACAACGGGAACGAACAGTCCGGCGAGTGACCGACAGGTACTACCTCATCCCGGACGACGCTCCGAAGAGTGACTGCCGCTATGGCAGACAGAGCCGACACCGAAATTCGGACCGCAGCAGAATCGGTTGGGAAGACTGACCGAGACGAACAGGTCGTTCTGGTAACGGGCGCAGCGTCAGGTATCGGCGCGGCGGTCGCCCGAGCATGCGCCGACCGGGGCTGGCAGGTGTACGCCACCGATATCGACTCGTCGTTTCCCGACGACGTGAGCGAGCGCTGTCACTGCCGCCGACTGGACGTAACCGACGCCGAGCAGTGCCAGCGCGTCGTCGACGGCATCCTCGCCGAGACCGGACGCGTCGATGCACTCGTGAACAACGCCGGCTACGCTGTTCTGGGTCCAGTCGAAGACGTCGACCCCGATGCAGCGCGGCGGCAGTTCGACGTGCTCGTCCACGGCGTCGCCACGCTCTGCCGGACTGTGTTACCCTCGATGCGCGCGGCCAGCACGGGTCGTATCGTCAACGTCTCCAGCGTGCTCGGCCATTCAGCGTATCCCGGGATGGGGACGTACTGTGCGGGCAAGGCGGCACTGGAGGCACTGACCGACTCACTCCGGATGGAGTTGCACGGAACCGGCGTGGATGCAGTGCTCGTCGAGCCGGCGTGGGTCGACACCGATTTCGCAGCGACGGCACGGGCGCAACTCGCCGAGGACCGGACCGCCGACTACGACGGGACCTACGCCGTGTTGGAAGACGGGTGGACGGTAGACGGCGGCCCGTTCGCGACCGACCCCGAGACGGTCGCGACAGCCGTCGTCAGCGCACTGACCGCCCCGTCACCGAAGGCACGCTATCCGGTCGGTCGCTTCGCCCGATTCGTTCGCTGGGCGCACTTCCTGCCGGCCGGGATACAGGACCCCATCCGACGACTGCTGGGATGGGCGAGTGTCACCGCCCGACGTGTGAGCAAGTTCGTGGCTGGAGAGCAATGAGAGACAGTCACAATGCCGAGCGAACGGTCGAACTGTCGAGTGGCCACAAAGTGACGCTGCCACTCTCGACGACGGCGACGATGGTCGGCGGCGTCTTCACCGCGTCTGTCGACGCCGCACGGCCGATGCTCCCAGACGAACTTACTCCTGTCAGGCTAACGCCAGCACGGACGGCGGTGCTCTTGCTCAGCGTGGAGTATCACCGTATCGACCGGAACCAACTGTCCCCTTACAACGAGTTCGGCATCTTCCTGCCGGCGGTGCCCAGAACTGGAACCGCAACGCCCCTGTCAGCAATCGGTGGTGGGCTGGGTGGGTACACCTGGCAACTCCCGGTGACGACCGAACCGGCGCGGGCACTCGGTGAACTCTGGCAGTATCCGAAGACCGTCGGCGACATCGCGTTCGACGACGAGGGCAGACACCGTCGAACGACCGTCACCGTCGACGGCCAGCGTGTACTCACCTTCGAGGCAAATCGACCGCGAACGGTGCCGGTCAGCCTCTCCGTCCGGAGTTACACCGATGGCGACGGAACGGTCCGGAGCGTTCCCGCTCGTGTCGACGGCCGAGGCGGCGCGGCGCTCGGCTGTGGTCGCACCGCACTGGACCTGGGTTCGCACCCGTGGGCCGACCAACTCCGCGTGCTCGGTGTCGGGCCTCAGGCTATCGGGATCGTTTCCTTCGAGGGCGAGTTTATCATTGACCCGCCGACAAAGGTAGAGTAACGAGTTCAGTCGCTGGTATCGTGTGCACCCGTTGGTGACTGGTTGACCGCCACAGCAGGTGAATCCTCGAGGTCCGTCTCCGTCTCGATACTCGCCAGAGGGTCACTGCTCGGTCGCGGACACGCTGTCGCTGCGGTATACTCACTATCTCAGACGATTCGCTAAGAAGCATTCTAGGGGGAGTACTCCAGGCCGCCATCGGGACTGCAGTCCTGTCGTTCGTCGACCAGAACCAGCACTCGAACCGAAACGGCTAACAATAACCAGCAGGAACCCAGAAACGAGCCGAGGTAGCCTAGCCTGGCCAAGGCGGTTGCCTCGAAAGCAACTGTCCTCACGGACTCAGGAGTTCAAATCTCCTCCTCGGCGTTTTCCACGAGCTATTCAGGGAGTGGAAACGCCATCGTGATTTGAACTAGAGCGGACGCGCAGCGAAGCGAGCAGTCCGGGCGTGGTTCAAATCTCCACCTCGGCGCTTCTACGGTCGAATAGAGTGAGAGCGAATTCGTCGGAACTTGTTCCGACGGCATTTCTCTGGCGCAACGGAGAGCGGCGGCACCGGCTCACCACGGCCCGCCGGAGACGAGTGCGAAAATGAGGATGCTCACCGAGAGGACGGCGGTGACGAAGACGATAGCGAGGGCCCCACCCATCGAGACCATCGCGTTGGCGTGGCTGGCGAGCGTCTCCGTGCGGTCGTTGCCGAAGACGGTCACTTCGGCAGTCTCGCTTGCCATTCCGGCCTCGACGGGTTCGATGTCCGCGACGGCGTCCTCAACCAGCCCGACGATACACTCGACGAGTTCGGACTCCGGGAGTGCCTGGCCGACCTGGTTTTCAGCCTCGACGGTGTTGACGATGTGCGTGTCGCTGGTCATTACCTCGACGAGGTCGACGCCGTCGATGGCCTCGATGATGCGCTCGCGCAAGCCCGGTTCCATGTTGTTCCCATCGACGAGTACGTAGGCTGTCCGGTGGCCGTCGCTCTCGACGACAGCCACGCGAATTCCCAGCGGACCGATGCCGTCTTCGGGTTCCCACGGCGTCTCGTCGTGAGCGATGCCGAGGCGGACGGGATGTTGGGCTGCACGAGCGAGACGCTCGCCGAGGTGACCAGCGCCGGCCATCAGGTCGAACGAACGCTGGCTCCCGGGGACGATATGTCCGAGGTCGTCTCCGTCGAGCCCGTTGTTGCAGTTGTGCGCGTCGACGAGGAGGACGTTTTCGAGGCCGCTGGTCCGGGCCTCGGCAGCGGCGGAGAGGCCGACGGCGTACTCCACGTCGTCGGCGTAGGTCGGAGCGAAGGTGTTGACAGCGAGAGCGTCCTCGCCAAAGGCGTGGCCGGTCAGCGTCGCGTCACCTTCAGACGTGCGCACGCCCCTTGTTGCGGTATCAGTGTACTCGATTTGCTGGTAGGCGCGCTCGGCAGTCGCACAGATAGTGGCGACCTCCCGCTCGGTGACGAGGTTGAAGTCGTGGCCGGCAGTCGCGTGCGGGGCGAAGGCCACGCCGTCCGCGTTCTCGGCGATACGGACCGGGAGATTGCCGCCGCCGATTTCGCCCATCGGCCCCGGATGAATCATCGGGAGGACGAAGCGGGCTTTCTCCTCGCCACCAGACCGGCGAAAGGAGAGAACGGTGACCGGGACGATAGCCTCCTCGCCAATCTCCTCGAAGAACGTTTCGAGTTCGCGAGACCCCTCCGCGACGTGGCCGATAAACCCTCGGGTGAAATCGAGGACGGAGACGCCGAGGCTGGAGCGCCACGGACGGTCGATAGCTGTCAGAAACGCCCACACTGCAGCGGCGTGGACGACACAGATAACCGCGAGCATCACGAAGTCGAACGGGTAGATGCTGTTCTGGAGTTCGATGGGTGCCTGCTCGGGACGGGCCAGCATCGTCTGAACGAGTGGCCCGCCGCCAATTTCGAGGTAATGCAGTGACCCGCTGTAGACGAACAGCATGACTGCGGCGGCGACGGTCTGGACGCTCGCGGGGACGACAGCCTGCAGTGGCGACTGGCGAGAGACGGCGACGAGTATCAGCAGCCGAAGCGCGAAGATAGCGGCGAGTGCGATGAGTAGCGCGTCGAGGATGAACTGCTGGGTGAGGCCGAGCCCGACAGAGAGAATCTCGGCCGCGAGCAGGGTGCCGACGACGAGCAACTCACAGGCGAGTGCGAGCAGGGCAGACCGGTCGCGAGTGAGTTGGCCACCGAGTGCGTGGTCGAGGTACGGCGTCAGGACGCCCGCAACGACAGTCGGCACCCCGACGAAGAACACGCCTCGCCAGGCGTCGTCGAGGGGAAACGCCGAATCGAAGGCCAGCCAGCCAGTGACGGCCGCCAGTACGAGCGACACCGTGACACTCGCGTACCAGTGTGGTGTCCGGAAGATAAACCGCGACAGACCGGCGAGGTTGCCCTGCGTCTCGGTCATTACTCCGTTACGGGAGCAGAACGATGTTAAAGGTATCTTCTGAATGAACCGCCCGTCATCGGACGACACGGTACCGGTCGGGAGGAGACAATAGCACACCCAAGTTGGGTCCAGTCGACCGTCGCGTCAGTCTTCACAGCGGGCCAGGAAGTTCTCGAAGACTTCCTCACCCTCTTCGGTGTGAGCCACTTCGGGATGCCACTGGACACCGTAGAGGTCACGGTCGGTATCGCTCATCGCTTCGATGTTGCACACGTCGCTCTTTGCAGTTCGCTCGAATCCGGTCGGAACTTCCTTGACTTCGTCGGCATGGCTGGCCCAGACGCGCGTCTCGGGTGCGAGCGAACCGACGAGCGGGTCGGTGTCGTCCGTGATTTCGACGGTCACGTCCGCGTAGCCACCGTACTCGCCCGACCCGACGCGGCCGCCGAGTTCGTCGGCGATAATCTGCATCCCGAGGCAGATGCCAAAGACGGGAATATCGAGGTCGAGATACGCCGGACAGTTGCCGATGCGGTCGATACTCGGGCCACCAGAGAGGACGAGACCGTCAGCGTCGATATCTTCCGGTGGCGTATCGTTGTCAACGGTTTCGACGTCCACGCCCATGTCCCGGAGCGCGCGCTGCTCCAGATGGGTGAACTGGCCGTGGTTGTCGATGACGTCGATGCGAGTCATTGCCGACGCGTATGCGAGGGGGGCGTATATGCTCCCCGAAACTGGCTCGGGCCGGCGGCGACACAGCGGCCACCTGCGTCAGTACGGCGCGACGTGACCGTCCTTCCGGGGTTCGGTCGCTCCCGAGAGCGTGCCGTCCTGCCAGCGGACAATCTGTGCGCCGCCGAACTGACTCGGTGGTTCGACACGCACGTCGTGGCCCCGCCGTGCGAGTTTCGAAGCGACGCCTGCGGGCAGTCGCTCCTCGACGGCGAGCGTTCCGTCCTCGCGGTAGCGCCAGCGCGGCGCGTCGAGCGCGGCCTGCAACCCCATCTCGTAGTCGACGACGTTCGCGAGCACCTGAACGTGGCCCTGTGGTTGCATGTAGCCACCCATGACGCCGAAGGCTGCCCAGTCATCGGCATCGAATCTGGCGAGAGCCGGGACGAGCGTGTGGAAGGGGCGCTTGCCGGGTTCGAGTCGGTTCGGGTGGTCGTCGTCGAGTGAGAACGAGGCGCCTCGGTTCTGGAGTGCAATGCCAGTGTCGCCAGCGACGATACCGCTCCCAAAGCCCATGAATCGGGAGTTGATGTAGGAGACGACGTTGCCCGCGCTGTCGGCGACAGTCAGCAGAACGGTATCGGCATCTTCTCCGGTCGCGCTGGGCGTTCCGACCTCGACATCGGACAGCGGTTCCGCACCGATGAGAGGCGCGCGCTCGCGTGCGTAGGATTTCGCGTGTAGCGGCGGCACGTCCTCGAACTCGGGGTCGGTAACGTGGTAGTGGCCGTCGTGGAAGGCGAGCTTCATCGCCTCGGCGAAGGCGTGGACCCGGTCGGGCGAGTCGTAGGGGTGTTCGCCAGCGCCGATTTCGGCAGCGATGTTGAGCGCCTCCAGTGCAATCTGGCCCTGGTTGTTCGGGCCGAGTTCGAACACCTCCACGCCGCCGTAGGTCGTCGACAGCGGGTCGGGCCACTCCACCTCGAATCCCGCGAGGTCCTCGACGGTCATGAACCCGCCCTGTTCCTGTATCTCCTCGGCGATTGCCGCACCGATCTGCCCTTCGTAGACCACGTCGGCACCTTCGTCGGCAATAGTCTGCATCGTCTCGCCGAGGTTCGGCAGGCTGACAGTCTGGCCAACGCGGGGGGACGCGCCGTCGAAGAGATACGCCTCGCGTGCATGGTCGTCAGTGAAGAGGTCCTCAGCATGTTCCCACTGGGCGGCGACCACCTCGGTGACCGGGTATCCCTCGGTCGCATAGCGGATAGCCGGTTGCAGTACGTCGGCGAGCGTGCGCCGGCCGAGTTCGTCGACGGTCGCCTCCCAGCCCCGGGCGGTGCCGGGGACTGTTACCGCATGGGGGCCGTACTCGGGCATCTCGGCGTCTGCAGGGTCGGTGTCGGGACCAACCACTGCGTCGCGGACGCGCTCGCGGGTCGCGCCCTCGGGTGCGTGGCCGCACGAACGCATCGCGCCCACGTCGCCGTCGGCAGTGCGATAGCAGGCGAACACGTCACCACCGAGTCCGGTGCTCGTCGGTTCGACGACGTTCAGTGCGGCCGCGGTCGCGACGGCGGCGTCGAAGGCGTTCCCGCCGTCACGAAGTATCTCTTTGCCGGCTTCGGCGGCGAGTGGCTGGCTGGTCGCGACGATACCCTCCGGGGCGTACACCGTCGGGCGGCGCGAATCGAAGCGGTCGAGGTCGGGTTCCATGCGTTCGTCTTCGACGCCCGGAGCCAAAATAGTGATACTGTTGGACGTAACTTCGTAGCGATATTCGCCACCCCGGGGTGGCGAAATCCGTGAAAGGCGTACGTCCGACAGTATGAGTCCGTCAACCGTCGTCGTAGCGCTCACGAGCGGACGAGAACCCCAGTTCGTCCTGCTCTCGTGTCCGCCGTCCCTCCCGTTCGGCGATGGCCTCGGGGTCGGGGTTGGCGTCGTCGTCGATGCGCGCCCACGAGTCGTGGACCTTCGCGTGACACCACCGGCAGAGATACACCGTAATCTCGTGACTGGGTTGTCCCTCACCGACACTCGACCCGACGGCATACGAGAGGTGGTGTTCCTCCAGCAGCGGGCGGTCGTCGTCGTGAGCCAGCCGGATTTCTTCGAGCCCACAGCGGAGACACTCCCGGTCGTGGGTTCGACAGCGGAAGTGTTGACAGTCGGTCCACTCCCACGGCCCAGTCAGGCCCTCATCGTCGGTTTTGCCAGCGACAGGACAGCGAAACTCCTCCCGGCTGCGCTCGTCAGCAAACGATGGGTCGCGGTCCCCCTGCTCAAGCGCATATCGGCAACGACCGTCGTCAGTGAGGTGGTCACACCGGTCGACGTAGTCGTAGGGGTTGTCGACGCCCACGGACGTCCCGGCGTCGGTCTTCTCCATACGACAGCGTGGGACGGGGCTGCCTTCAGTCCGACGCTCGTCGGTCTCCGACTACCGGGTCACGTCGACAGCCGAGTCTGTGGCTGTGAGCGGTCGGATTGGTCTGCACGGGGGAGCGTAAACGTGACCACGGTCCCTCCGTCGTTGCCGGTGGTAATCGTCACGTCGCCGCCGAGGCTGGTGACGACCCACTGTATGACCCAGAGCCCGAGACCGCTCCCGTGGTGGAGGTCGGACTCCTCACCGGCTTCGAGAACCTCCCGCTCGTGGTCGGGAATACCGGGGCCGTCGTCCGAAACAGTGATATCGACCCGGTCGTCGGACCGCCGTGTGGCCTCGAGTCTGACTATCGAGCCAGACTCGCAGTGTTCGACGGCGTTGTCGACGGCCTCTTCGACGGCCGCTTCGAGGGTGTGATTGCCGACAATCCACAGGTCGTCTGGCGCGTCGACAGTGACAGTTGCGTCCGCGTCGCACGACTCATCGCGAACGGTCGTGAGCAGGGTCTGGGCGTTGAGAGTTCCGGTCCGGTCGCTGGCGATAGCGCGCTCGACGGTCCGAGCTTTCTCGACGGCCGAGCGGAGGTCCCCGGCACGCGACGTGATGGTTTCGACGAGCGTCTGGACAGCAGCGTCGTCACACTGGTCACCGATACGGCGGGCGTTGCCGTCGACAACAGTCATCGCGTTGCGGACGTTGTGGCGAAGGACGCGATTGAGTACTTCGAGACGCTGACTGTCGCGTTTTCGTTCGGTCACGTCGCGCTCGATTGCGACGTAGTGGGTCACTTCGCCGTCGTCTTCGACGGGTGCAATCGTGAGTTCGACGTCGAGCAGTTCGCCGTTCACCCGCCGGTTCGTAATCTCCGACTGGAAGACCTCGCCATCGACAATCGTGTTCCAGAGTTCGCGGTAGAACGACTCGTCGTGTTCGCCGGATTTGAGCAGACGTGGTGTCCGTCCCAGGACAGTCGTGCGGTCGTAGCCGAACATCTCGGTGAACGCGTCGTTGACGTACTCGATAATCCCATCGTCGTCGGTGATGAGAACGGCGTCGTCGGCCTGTTCGATGGCGCGACTGAGCAGTTTCAACTCCCGCTGTTTTGCCTTGCGTTTCGTGATATCTGTGAGTGCGATGATGTGTTCGTCGATTGTTTCCTGGTTTCCGACCGGCGACGACCAGAGACTGACCTCGACGAGCCCGCCATCCTTCCGCAGGCGTTCGGTCTCGACACCGGAGAGAGTCTCACCGTCGTTGACCCGACGGAGGTGGTCGGCGAACTCTGCCTGCTTGTACTCGGGGACGAGCGGATAGTCCTCGCCGACCACCTCCTCGCGCTTCCAGCCGAACACCTCCGTGGCGGCCTGGCTCCAATCGGTGACGATTCCGTCGCTGTCGAGGGCGATAATGGCGACCGGCGAGGCCTCGATGAGCGCTCGCAGGCGTGTCGAGGTCCGTTCGTAGCTCTCGTGTCGGCGGACGCGGCGGACATCGTACAGCCCGGTCAGAAAGCCACCGATAGTACCGACGCCAGCGACCCAACTCGTCACAATAAGCGGGTGTGCGAGCGTGACACCGTGAGTCTGCTGGTAGTAAACGACGACAGTGGCGAGCATCGTTATCGGAACGGCCCCGGCGAGTGCCCAGATGACGACCCGGTGAACCTCGGCGAGATCGAACGACGAGCGGACCAGCCAGCCACTGCCGAGGACGAGCGGGACACAGACGACGGCGAGAACACCGAAACTGACCACGGCACCGGAGGACGGTTCGGACTGTGACAGGAGATGAGGGGCAGTCACGAGCAGAATGAGCGCACCGACTACGGCAGGAACGACAGCGCTTGGCTTGCGTCTGATAGTGTCTAGGGAAATGTTTTACCAATAGAGACGCTATCGTTGGTAATGGGTCGGCTCGACGATATCACACTCGAAGAACTCTACGAGCTAAAAGACCAGATCGACGAAGGGAAGCCGCGAGAACGTGTTCTCGCGGCGATCGGGCGCAAGCAAGGCGATCAACTGGATACACTGGCTGACCGCCACGGTGTTGTCGAGAAAACGATTCGCAACTGGCTCGATCGGTTCGAGGAAGAACCGATCGAGCAGGCACCTTACGACGCACCTCGACCAGGAGGTCCAGCAAAAATCGAGGGCGAGGACCGTGAGCAACTGTTCGAACAACTGCAACAGCCGCCGACTGAACTCGGCTACGACCAGCAAGCGTGGTCAGCGAAACTGTTGCTTCATCACGCCAAAGAGGAATACGGCGTCGAATACCACGAAACCTACGCGTACGACTTGCTGAAAGAGGCCGGGCTGTCCTTGCGGACAGCACGGCCTCAACACTATGAAGCCGACCCTGAAGAGAAAGCTGAGTTCCAAGAAACAGTCGAAAAAAACGACCCGAGTTGACCGAGAAAACCGTCGTTGTTGTCGATCAGTTCACCAAACACGTCGGAACCGTCCAGCGACGTGGCTTCTACCCAATTGGCTCCAATCCGACAATAGAGGTTGCAACATCGTGGAAGTCGGTGACAGTGCTGGGCGCTGTCACCGACGACGGTGACAGCTTCTTCTGCTGGACAGAAGAGA
>JAZKTK010000161.1:0-4260 GCA_036625595.1 Haloarculaceae archaeon
ACGCGGGCGCAGGCACGGCACTTGCGGCCGAGGCCGAAACCGAAGCCGAGGACAATTTCGAGGACCAGGGCATCTGCGAAGTCTGCGGGACCTTCACACGCGACCTCTCGTCGTTCAACGGACAGTTGCTCTGTGACGACTGTCGGGATATGTGACAAGTTGCGTTCGGCCGGGTTGGACAAGAGCAAGACATTTGCGTTGGCTGGCCGATTCTTTGGACGAACTGGATGGATGGAGTCACGATTGGGACTGCACGGAGCGACGAGAGTTCGGTCCTGACGTCGCTGTGGGTTCGACTCGCTGAGAGCCAGCAGGAGTACGGCTCGCATTTGCTTCCAGACGGGAACAGACAGCAAATACGCGAGACGATAGTCCGACATATCGTCAGTAACACCTTGCTGGTCGCACGCGACGACGGCATCGTGGGGTTCGCCATGTTCACGATGGAGACGAGCGGATACCAGCAGGACGAGACTCGCGGCATTGTCGAGAACATCTACGTCGAACCGGCCTATCGCGATGGTGGGCTGGGCGCGCAGTTGCTGCGAGCCGCCGAAGACGAGTTAGCGCAGCGCGGTGCAGAGACGATTACGTTGGAAGTGATGGCGAAAAACGAGGATGCCCGACGATTCTACCGTCGGCTGGGGTACGAACCCCATAGGGTGGAACTGGAGAAGCGAGTCGAAAGCGATACGCACTCAAAGGGGGACGAATAACAGTCGACTGCGCCAGGGGAGCTTGGGTGGTTCAAGCACCCGACTTGTAATCGGGAGTTCGAGGGTTCAAATCCCTCCCCTGGCTTCGCGCCAAACCTTCATACCCCGTCTTTTCAATGGGTAATCTATACTCAATCGGACAACCATCTCGACACGCTCATCAACAAAATCGAGAATGGGGACCGCGACATAACCCACGAGCGTGCTCGTGAACCCAATATAGCGTGTATATCTAACGCGTGGTATCTGCGGTCTCGTCCGGAACGGTCGACACTGATGACCGACGCCCTGGTTCGATACGATTCGGCCACCATGTGTCTGACCTGCCATCGCCTCGGTACGACAGACCGCTCTGTGAGCAACTCGTTCTCAGCGCATGTCGGTTCCCGCGCGAAATCGGGCGGGTAGACGTCGACTGTGACAAACTCTATGACCCGGACTTCGAGTGAGATACGAGAGACGTTGCGTCGGTCGCAACGACATACCACATCGACGAGCCTGTTGTATCGGAGACGGAGTTTCACTCTGGCTGTTCGGAGGTGGGTATCACCGTCCAGGACAGAGCCGTGACCCGGCCCATTTGAAACCGCGACACGCTTCGGGCAGTGCCACAGCCGACTATCCTGATGAACGACTGTAGCTCCAAGAACTGGATGTCGCCGTCACTCAGCAGCCACACCCACAGTCTGATTCGTCGTCGGTCGGCCCTTCGAAAAAGTTCTGGACGTTCGACGAAAGCTGGTTGGTCTGGCTCTCAGCTGATCCACCAGGCTGCGTCCCACTCGGCGCAACGGCTTGTACTAAAGCCTCGACGAGTAGTCCGACGGGTGCCGTCGTGTGCTCTTCACCACGGTACTGCCAGAGACGACAATCGACGTCACCCTCACACGCACAAAGGTCACCACACGATTCACAGGTGTTTTCGAGATAGTCGGGCTGGATATCCTGTCCATCGATGCGAATCGTCGGTGAAACAGCGAGTTGCGTTGCTTCGGCCGCCTCTAGCGTCGAGACGTGAATATCCCTGACGGTAATGCCAACGTCCAATGCATCGAGAACCGGTTCAACCCGGTCGAGCGCTGTTTCGAGTGCTGTTTCAGTCCCTATACATCGGTCACAGGACTCGGTGTCCAGATAGAGGAAATCGACGGTGACCGTCCGGCGTGTATACTCATCAACTGGTGGCTGGACAATCGAAATCGTCTCGCTGTCTGTCGGGGCTTTCATCCCATCTCGCGATACGACTCGGTGGCGCATATATTGTTCAGTAATCATATATTAACGGGGTTAGCGTACTGAAACCGCCCGGAGTGGAGGACGGGATACCACGAACGTATATGACGCTACAGTCGCTGATACTGACCAAATGAGTGAACAGGAGCAGTGGCAGGCCAAATGGCACGGGCTGCAGGACATCCTCGGGCCAAAGTGGACCCTGCATATTCTCCGACTCCTTTCTGAAGGGTCGAAGGGGTTCAACGCTATCCAGACCGAACTCGATGGGTTGACTGCGCCGATGCTGTCTCAGCGGCTCAAAGAGCTTCGATGTCACGGTCTCGTCGAGCGGACAGTTGCAGACACGACGCCACCTACGACAACATATTCACTGACCGAGCAGGGAGCTGAGATCGCTACCCGACTTCGAGAACTTGAGTCACTCGTCGAACTCCACGATCAGGAAGACAGCGACAAGGCTACCGATTGTTCAAGCACGTCCCAAGAATGCCGAGACGAGGCACTCGCCGGAGGCTGCGTGACGGTTGTCGACCACTGCTGAATCCAGGATGTGATGCTCTCGGGCTTGCAAGTCAGCAGCGACTCGGCTTCTGGTCGCCGGAGCGAGCTGTTGGCTACTGTGACTCAGCCTTCGAGCGGAACACGTCTGAAATTGCGTCAGACACTCGTTTTGGGAGTGATTTGGAATCAGTTTTATCAGTCGCTATCTCTTCGATTTCATCGAAGAGGGCTTCGACACGCGATTCGACATCATCGCGGATGGCACGGACCGTCTCCACGTCTTCGCCTTCCGGATTCGTCAGGTCCCACACCCGAGATTCAACCCCGTAATATTCCGGATTGAATTCTGTAACAGTACACCCCATTGTAATGACGAAGTGGCTCTCTTCGAGGTCCTCGAGGACGACGTAGGTAGGCGTTTCGTCGGCAATGTCGATACCGACATCAGCCATTGCGTCAACAACTTTATCGTGAACGCCGGCTGCAGGCCGTGTCCCAGCAGAGTGTACCTCAACAATGTCTTCCAAGCCGCGGTTGGCACGCGCACGCTCAGCGAACGCGGCTGCCATTTGACTCCGCCCTGCATTTTTTGGGCAAATGAAGTCTACCCTTATTGTGCTATTTCGTCCCATGAACAATTGTAGCGGTGGACGAATCAAAGCTCCATGTATGTGTTCTCCCCACTACTCAATATCCGACTATAGATTCGAACCGCCAGATGCACTGGCGAACAGTTCAGATGATCCAGATTAATCGAGATACAGTCTGTTCAAACGCGCTTCGATGATATCTGCTACCAAAATCAGGAACAGAGTTTGCATCGTCGTACTGGCTGGCATCTCTGTACTTGCCGTTCGTCGGTAGTCCCAGAGTTCATGCGAACTGCCCGATGACACTTTACCCCTACCAGCAATTGCAAGTTTGTAGCAGCCACTCCCGAAGATGATTCATTCCTCTTCGACCTCAGTTGCGGACGACCACGTCGCACCGACAATCCCGTTTTCGTGCGGATGCCGGAGTCGGATTGATTTCTCGACCAGTTGGTGGCGCGTTTCGAAGAGTAGGTTCCCCGTCTGGGATGAACCGGGCTGGATATTTCCTCCCCCGTAGGTATTCTCAGCACGGCACGGAATGGCCTCTCGCCAGTCGTAGCCAAGCGTCTCGAATGCCGTCCGGTAGGGAGCGATTGCAGACTCGCCACCCCGGTTTTCGGCTGTCACTGTCACTCGGTCCCAGTACGTGCCGTCTGGCGGAATCGCTGTCCGACGCTGGCCGTCTGTTTCGTACTCGTAGGCATCGATGCGTCTCGGTGCTTCGACGGTGAGGTGGATGCCACTCGGAAGTTCGTAGGTTGCCCCGTAATCGAGCGGTTGATCGCCCACTTCAACACGCGTCGTTCGGTTGCGCGGAACCAGGCGGAGTTGGAGCGACCCGACGAAGTGCGTTACTGCAGTGGTTTCGATGCTAATCTGCTCTGCTGGCCCGAGTTCGTACTCTGTCTTGACGAGTTGTCGCCAGTCCGTACCGGCTGGCGAGAGTTCGAGCGCAGCCGTCCCGTACTGGTCGGTGTCGGTGGTGTTCCTGAGAACGGCTCCAAACCGTGCCTCACGTCCGGCACGGATGGGGTCCGAGTGGGTGAATTCGACGAATTCGACACCGTCTGGTGGCGTCTGCTCAGCTGGCGTTGGATTGCCAGTATCACTGTCCCCAGAGAGACAGCCGGTAAGGGCAACTGCGGGAAGTGCTGCGAGGACTTGGCGGCGGCGCATTACCACCGGTCACCGCTGGGCCGGAATGAGCTTTCTGT
>JAZKTK010000040.1:0-22813 GCA_036625595.1 Haloarculaceae archaeon
CTCGCTGTCACCGGCTGTCGCGAGCGTCCCGAGCGTCTCGGCGGTCACGTCCGCTCGTTCGCTCACGGCCCAGATTCGGTAGTCGACGGCGTCGTCCCACGGTCCCTTCCCGCGCGGGTAGACGACGAAGTCGCCGGTCGGCTCGTCGACCCAGTCCTCCCGGGTAGGAGAGAGATAGAACCCACGGTCACGGAGGTCCTTGTAGACGAAGAAGGCGACTTCGGAGACAGCCGTCGAGGCCAGAAACGCACGGAAGTCCATCTGGTCCCCGGAGCGGCCGTCGACGACCGCGTCGAGGTCCCCCCGGAAGAGCAGGTGTGCCGCCTCGACCGGGTCGAGGACGACACCGCCGTCGTCCGGGCGGCCGTACCCGCGGGCGTCGTAGAACTGCTCGCGGGCCTGTCGTCCGGCCCGGACGAGGTCGCCATCGTATGTCGCGTCCATACACGTGCTTCCCGCTATCGACGCAAATCCCCTGCGGTTGGCAGACGCACCACCCCCCCGCTTGCAACCACAAGAGTCTCTGTGACGGGAGTTGATGTCCGAATATGGACGCCGTCTGCTTCGATATGGACGGAGTAGTGGTCAACTCCGAAGACTTCTGGGTCCCCCGCGAAACGGCGGAACTCTTCCCCCAACTGGTCCCCGATGCCACCGTCGATGTCGAAGAGATAACCGGGATGAACTACCGCGACATCTACGACTATCTCGACGAAACCTACGACGTACACCTCCACCGCGACGAGTTCCTCGCGTGGTACGACGACGCAGCAGAATCGATTTACGGTGCCGACGTACACCTCCTCGACGGCATCCAACAACTGGTCGACACGCTCCGTGAGCAAGGCGTGGCAGTCGGGCTGGTCTCCTCGTCACCGCACCACTGGATAGACATCGTCCTCGAGCGATTCGGGCTGGATTTCGACGAAGTCGTCAGCGCCGACGCGGTGGACGTACCGGGCAAACCCGCACCCGATATCTACGAGTACGCCGCCGACCTGCTCGAGGTCGACCCCAAATCGTCCGTTGCCGTCGAGGACTCCGGGCACGGCATCGAGGCGGCCGGTGCCGCCGGCATGCACGTCGTCGGATTCAAACACGGCGACCCGGACGACACCGACCGGAGCGCCGCGGACTATGTCGCGACGACGCCGGCAGACCTCCGCGAACAGTTGCTGTCCCGGAGTGTCTAGGAGGGCGACGACGCCGACAACAGTTAGACCGAACAGCCGCTGTCCAGACACCGCCGACCGGACGCCGTCTCGAAGGCCGGAAGGCCACAGCCACACTGCCCGTCGTGAATACCGCTGGGGAACGCAAAGCCGGTCTCGCAGTCGGGATACTGTTCACAGCCCAGGATGAGTCCGCCGCGGCGGAGTACCCGGAGGTCACCGCCACAGTTCGAACAGGACCACTCGCGGTCGAACGCTTGCCGGACGCGCTCGTCCAGCGATTCACAGCCCCGGTCGAGACAGACGACGAACGAGGCACCGCGCTCGACCCGAAACAATGGGAGTCCGCAATCACAGGTTTCGTCAGTGATCGTCGCACCGGACGGGAGGCCGTACCGTCGGTCGCAGTCTGGACAGGAGACGGTTCCACGAGTACGGACGAGTCGGCCGTCGCAGTCGGGACACGCACCGACCGGAACGCCGGCGTCGGTCGTCGGGTAACGCCCGCGTGTGTGCGCGTGGTGGATGTGGATAGTGAGTCGCTGCCCGCCGTCGCTAGCAGTGACTCGCTCCTGGCCCACCGTGACTGACTCCGGGCGGGTGAGCCACGCGACCGGCTGGTAGCCGGCGGCGTCGTGGACGAGCGTCGTGCCATCTGGTTTGACCACCACGAGCACGTCGCCGTGCTGGTGACGGTCGCGGTCGCCAGTGAACGTCGTGGTACAGGTGCCTGCGATGACGTGCGTGCAGTCGGGCATGGACAGGGCTGGTCCCGGACTAGTATCTAAAGGTTCGGACGCCACAGAAAGGGTGGATTCGAATGGGGGGTGGGTGCCCCCGGAGTGTGGTGGGTTGGGTAGCGATACAGCCGAGGAGTCCACCAGCCAGTGCTATCGATTGTGATTCCGACCGAGCACGAGCCCGAGGAAGTTCAGCGCCAGGAGGCCGCCTACCAGCCGTGGGTACTGAGAGACGTAGCCACCGACGAGCAGGCTCGTGAGGACGAACGGTAACAACACCGCCGTCCAGAAGCCGGCGAAACGGAGCGCCGGCAGGCACATCTGTCGTAAGGACTGAACATCGACGCGCTGCTGGGGAACAGCGGAATCGGATTCGAGCGGGGAGGCATTGGACACGGTGGAACTCCTCACTCACACGTACAACAGACACCATCATATAAGGGACAGACCGCTAGTTCGATTTCGGATTCTTTTGGTCTGCCTGCAAACGTTTCACAGAGTCCCTAATACGTTTCATAACGACCTCAGAAGAGATTAGAAAATTTATAAGCGTTTTTGAGAGAGTTTCGCCACACCCCAGTCAGTCGGTGACCCGAATACTGCGACTACGCTCGACTGGCTGGAGCGGGAGGTCGGGGAAGGTGACGTGTACTGTGAATTCGAGTTCGGTATCGTCACCGCCGAAGACGGCGACCGGAAGTGTTGTTTCGCCGAGATAGCTGTCCTTGCGTGTCATTTCACGGCCGTTGACCGTCACGCGGAGTCCCGCGCGGGCGTTGCCCGCGGCCGTGCGCACAGTCACTTCTTGGAGCGTGCGTTCGCCACGCGCTATCGTCTCCGGCACCGCACCCCAGTCGACAGTGATTGCCGGCAGGTCGCGCGCGCTCTCGACGACGCGCTCGGCGACGCTCTCGCTGAGGCCGGCCGCAGTCAGTCGGTCGACGCCCGCGTCGAGAACGTCGGCAGGCGTCTGGAACCCGGCGGCTGAAAGCGTCTGTGCGCGCCCGGACCCGACCCCTTCAATTGCGGTCAACCCCACGGCATCCTCGCTGACACCGTGGTCGACGCGGGCCTCGACCCGGCTGACGAGGTTGGCCTGTTCGGGCGTCCCGAAGCGGTCGACGATAGCCCGGAGCGCGGCGAACAGACGGAGCGCGTTCTGGCGGATAATCCACGCGTCGCTCTTGAGCGACCCCGGCGTGTTGCCGTCCATCCCTGCCCGAAGGATAGCGAGGACCTTCCGCGGTCCCGCGTCCATGTCGGTCGCCGTCTGGCCGAGGACAGCGTCGACGGCGTCTTCCTCATCGCTGCGGGCGCTGACACTCTGGAATTCGGTCGTACTGGCGACGGTTCGCAACACGTCGAGCGCCGCGAGGTCGTCGCGGTCGGTGAGGTCGGCAAAGTGGCGAGCGGTCTCCAGACGAAGGTAGAACTTCGAGGCGAGACGGCCCAGCGGCGAGGGCTCGATTGCCAGCCCGTCCATCTCGACGAAAGAGCGCTCGACGAGCCACTCCAGTGCGGCGCTGACGCGCTCGCGGTGGTCCTCGGCATACCCCGACGCGCGCTGGGCGCGCACGTAGTAGAACGTCGTCTCCAGCCAGTCCATCGCCTCGTCGACATCGGTGACAGTGCCGAGTGCGATTTCGGCGTTGAGGTGGACGGCAAGGTCGCTTGCAGCTCGGCCGTCTGCGCCGCCGTCCGGGAGGTCGGCCAGCCGCGATTCGATGGTCTTGCCGTCTTCGAGCAGCGCCCGGTAGCGGTCGACGTCCGAGCGGTCACAGATGACCCACGCGTAGCCCTGGTCGTCGTACCCCGGCCGGCCTGCCCGGCCGAGCATCTGGAGCACGTCCAGCGGGCTCATATCCACCTCGCCTTCCAGCGGGTCGTGGAGTTTGGTGTCCCGGATAACGACACAGCGAGCGGGGAGGTTCACACCCCACGCGAGCGTCGACGTCGAGAAGAGCAGCTGAATCTTGCCCTCGCGGAACCACTGCTCGACGAGGTTCTTGTCGTCCCGCGAGAGGCCGGCGTGGTGAAAGCCCACGCCATCGAGGACGGACTGACGGAGCGTGTCGTTCGAGAGGTCGGCAGCGTCAGTATGAAAGTCGTAGTCGCCGCGTGCGCCGATTGGGACGTCGCGTTCGGCGAGTTCGTCACGAGTCTTCTTTGCCGCCTGGACGGTGTCCTGCCGGGAGGAGACGAAAATGAGCGCCTGTCCCTCTTCGCGGACGTGCTGCTCGGTGAGGTCGAGCGCGCGGTAGAGCCGGCGGTACTTGTCGGCAAAGGCGTTCTCCCCGTGGCTGTAGGTCGCGATGTCGGCCTCCAGCGGGACGGGGCGATAGGACTCGTCGAAGGCGAAGGTACTCGACTCGGGAGCGTCGAGCCACTCGGCCACGTCCTCGATGTTGGGCATCGTCGCCGAGAGCGCGACGACGCGGGGGTCACAGAGCCGGCGGAGTCGCGAGATGGTCACTTCGAGGACGCTCCCCCGGCGCTCGGAGTCGAGCAGGTGGACCTCGTCGATGACACAGCAGTCCACGTCAGTGACGAAGGAGTAGCGCCGCGAGTCGTGTTTGCGGGTGGCAGAGTCCGCCTTTTCGGGCGTCATCACGAGGATGTCGGCGCGTTCGGCACGCCGCGGGTTCAGGTCGCGTTCGCCGGTGACGACGTAGACGGAGTAGCCGAGGTCCTCGAAGCGCTCCCACTCGCGCTCTTTCTCGTTCGTGAGTGCTCGAAGTGGGGCGAGAAAGAGAGCAGTCCCCTCTTTTTTCAGCGTCTGGCAGATGGCAACCTCCGCAATCGCAGTCTTGCCGCTCGCGGTGGGTGCGCTGACGACGACGTTCTCCTCGCTGTCGAGGAGCGCGGGCAGTGCTTCGGTCTGCATCGCGTTGAAGCGCTCGAAGGGAAACGCCGCCGCGAACTCCGGAAGCACGTCTCCGACGGGGATTTCGGTCGTGGCGTCGGCGTGGCCGGTCACAGTGGGAGGCAGGTCCCGGGGTGCAAAGGCGTTTCTATGGCGCGGTGAACGTGACCGCGCCACTCTTTTGCCGACCCGGGCCTAACGACCGACAATGAGTCGCGCTCGCAAGCCCGACTGGCTGAAGATGCGTCCCCCCTCCGGCGAGCGCTTTACCGATATCAAGCAGTCGCTGCGCGACCGTGACCTCCACACGGTCTGTGAGGAGGCAAACTGCCCGAACCTGGGCGAGTGCTGGAGCGGTCGGGAGGGACCCGGCACGGCGACGTTCATGCTGATGGGCGACCGCTGCTCGCGCGGCTGCAATTTCTGTGATGTCGAAACCGGCGGAATGGAGCCTCTTGACCCCGACGAACCAGCACAGGTCGCCGACGCAGTCAGCGACATCGGCCTCGATTACGTCGTGTTGACGAGCGTCGACCGCGACGACCTCCCCGACCAGGGCGCGGGCCACTTCGCCGAAACCATCCGAGCAATCAAGCGCCAGGATAGCGACATCCTGGTCGAGGCACTGATTCCGGATTTCCAGGGCGAACGTCGACTCGTCGAGACGGTCATCGACGCCGGGCCGGACGTACTCGCACATAATATCGAGACGGTCGAACGACTCCAGTGGCCGGTACGCGACCGGCGGGCGGGCTACGAACAATCACTTTCCGTGCTCCGCCAGATTGCCACCGAGAGCGACGCCTACGCGAAAACCTCCATTATGCTCGGCGTCGGCGAGTACGACCACGAAATCTACCAGACGCTGGGCGACCTGCGCAGCGTCGGCGTCGATATCGTGACGCTCGGCCAGTATCTCCAGCCCTCCCGCTCACATCTGGAAGTCTCCGAGTACGTCCATCCGGACGCCTTCGACACCTGGCAACGGGTCGCCGAAGAGGAACTGGACTTCCTGTACTGTGCCTCGGGACCGATGGTCCGCTCGTCGTACCGCGCTGGCGAACTGTTCATCGAAGCCCTCGAACGCGACGGCACCTCGGCGGCTACCGCGCGGCAGCGCGCTCGCGGAGACTGACCGGCGAACGCCACCGGTTCGCGCGAAAACCCTAAGCCGTCGCCGCGTGATGTTCTAGCATATGCCAGTATCAGGCAGGTGGTTTTTCTGAGTACACTCCAGCGCGACCCGGACGACCGGGTCGGCATCATCGACGAAGACGGCCAGGTTCGCGAAGGTGCCGAGGTGCCGGACCTGAGCGACGAGGAACTCGTCGAAATGTATCGCGAACTCAAGCTCGGCCGCCACTTCGACCAGCGTGCAGTGAGCCTCCAGCGCCAGGGCCGGATGGGAACCTACCCACCGCTGTCCGGGCAGGAGGCCGCACAGGTCGGGAGCGCCCACGCGCTCGCCGAGGAAGACTGGGTGTTCCCGAGTTACCGCGAACACATCGTCGGCTATGTCATGGGGTGGCCACTGGAGAAAATCCTCCTGTACTGGATGGGCAGCGAGGAAGGCAACGTCGCTCCCGAGGGCATCAACATGTTCACCATCGCGGTCCCAATCGCCACGCAGATTCCCCACGCGACGGGCGCGGCGTGGGCGTCGAAACTCAAAGGCGAGGACAGCGCCTTCGTGTCCTACTTCGGCGACGGCGCGACCTCCGAGGGCGACTTCCACGAAGGGCTGAATTTCGCCGGCGTCTTCGACGTGCCCGCGGTCTTTTTCTGTAACAACAATCAGTGGGCGATTTCGGTTCCGCGCGAGCGCCAGTCCGCGAGTGCGACGCTGGCCCAGAAAGCCTGGGCCTACGGCTTCGAAGGCGTTCAAGTCGACGGGATGGACCCGCTGGCGGTCTACCAGGTCACCAGAGACGCCATCGAGAAGGCAAAGACCAGCGAGGGGGCAAACGACGCCGTCGGGTCGGCGACGCGGCCGACGCTCATCGAGGCGGTGCAGTACCGCTTTGGCGCTCACACAACCGCCGACGACCCCTCCGTCTACCGCGACGACGACGAAGTCGAACGCTGGAAGCGAAAAGACCCGATTCCCCGGATGGAGCAGTTCCTCCGGGACCGCGGTCTACTCGACGACGAACGCATCGACGCAATCGAAACCGACGTTCAGGAGGAGGTTGCCGAGGCCATCGACGCCGCCGAAGCGACGGCACGACCCGACACTGAAGAGATGTTCGCCTACGTGTACGCAGACATGCCACAGCGACTCCAGGACCAGCTCGACTATCTCGAACGACTCCGAGCGACCCACGACGACGAGGTGCTACTCGAATGAGCCAACAGGAACAGACGACCCAGAGTCTCACGCTCGTGCAGGCGGTCCGAGACGGTCTCTACGGCGAGATGCAGCGTGACGACGACGTCATCGTGATGGGCGAGGACGTGGGCGAAAACGGCGGCGTCTTCCGCGCCACGCAGGGCCTCTACGAGGAGTTTGGCGACCAGCGCGTCGTCGACACCCCGCTGGCCGAGTCGGGCATCGTCGGCACCGCCGTCGGGATGGCCGCCTACGGCCTCCGACCGGTGCCCGAAATCCAGTTTATGGGCTTCATCTACCCGGCGTTCGACCAGATAGTGAGTCACGCCGCACGCCTGCGCACGCGCAGTCGCGGCCGCTTCACCTGCCCGATGGTCATCCGCGCGCCCTACGGTGGGGGCATCCGCGCGCCCGAACACCACTCCGAGTCCACGGAGGCGTTTTTCGTCCACCAGCCTGGCCTGAAAGTCGTCATCCCCTCGACGCCCTACGACACGAAGGGACTGCTCGCAGCGGCAATCCGGGACCCCGATCCCGTCATCTTCCTGGAACCAAAACTCATCTACCGGGCGTTTCGCGAGGACGTACCCGACGAGAACTACACCATCGAACTCGGTGAGGCTGCAATCCGACGGGAGGGTGCCGACGTGTCGGTGTTCACCTGGGGAGCGATGACCAGGCCGACGATGGAGGCCGCCGAGAATCTCGCCGAGGAGGGTATCGACTGCGAGGTGGTCGACCTCCGGACGCTGTCGCCGCTGGACGAGGAGACGATTCTCGACTCGTTCCAGAAGACGGGCCGAGCAGTCGTCGTCCACGAAGCGCCGAAGACAGGCGGACTGGCCGGCGAGATAATCGCCACCATCCAGGAGGAGGTCCTGCTGTATCAGGAAGCGCCAATCGGACGCGTCACCGGGTTCGACGTGCCGTTCCCGCTGTACGCGCTGGAGGATTACTACCTCCCGGAGGCGGCGCGAATCGAAGACGAGATTCGAGAGACGGTGGCGTTCTGACCATGGCATTCGAGTTCGAACTCCCGGACGTTGGCGAGGGCGTCGCGGAAGGAGAACTGGTCGAGTGGCACGTCGCCGTCGGCGACCACGTCGACGAGGACGAGGTTCTGGCAGAAGTCGAGACGGACAAGGCCGTCGTCGACCTCCCCTCACCGGTCGCCGGGACGATTCGCGAACTGCACGCCGAGGAAGGCGAGATGGTCCCCGTCGGCGACGTGGTCGTGACTATCGACGTCGACGGCGACGTACCAGCAGCGGACGAGAGCGACAGCGAGGAGGAGGCCACAGCCGACGCCTCGGAGGATGAACTGACAGGCACCGGCGAGCAATCGGGCGACGGCGAGACGCCAGCCAGCACCGGCAGCGGTCGCGTCTTTGCGCCGCCGAACGTTCGACGACTGGCCCGCGAACTCGGCGTCGACCTTACTACCGTCGACGGGTCCGGCCCCGGCGGACGCGTCACCGACCAGGACGTGCGCGAGGCCGCGGGCAAAGGCGGGTCCGACGACGAAGACGTTGCATCGGCCCTCTCACAGGTCACCGAGGACGGTGAAAGCGACGACGGTGTCGGCGACGACGGACCGAAATCCGCCGTCTCGAAACGGAGCGAAGGGACCAAATCGGCAGTCTCCAGAGCCGACAGCGGAACGTCGGGTCGCAAATCCGCGACGAGAAAGCGAAGCCCAGAGACCGGCGACGGAGCAGACGGAGCGACAGTCACATCCACCGAGACGGCAGACCGCGACCGGACGCTGGCCACCCCGTCGACGCGGCGACTCGCCGACGAGGAAGGCGTCGACATCGACAGCGTCCCGACCGAGAAGCGCCGCGACGGCGAGGCGTACGTCGAGCCCGAAGACATCCGCGCCTACGCCGAGGCACAGCGGGCCGCACAGAAAGCCGACGCGGCGGCCGTCAGCGAGGCAGCCGAAACTGGGACGGCCACCGCGGCGGACGACACAGCGAGTGCCACGGCGGTGTCCGGTGACGGCAAGGTGACGCGGGAGCCGTACCGCGGGGTTCGTCGGACCATCGGCAATCAAATGGAGCAATCGGTCTACACCGCACCGCACGTCACCCACCACGACACGGCCGTCGTGGACGAACTCGTCGCGACGCGGGCGGACCTGAAAGAGCGCGCCCAGGAGCGGGGCGCCTCGCTGACCTACCTCCCGTTCGTAATGAAGGCTGTCGTCGCTGCGCTGAAGGAGTTCCCCGTCCTCAACACGACACTCGACGAGGAAAGCGAGGAGGTCGTCTACAAACACTTCTACAACGTCGGCGTCGCCGTCGCTACCGACGCCGGACTGATGGTGCCCGTCGTGGACGACGTCGACGGGAAAGGGATACTCGAGTTGGCGAGCGAAACGGCCGACCTCGCCGAGCGCGCACGCGACCGCGACCTCGCTCGCGAGGAGATGCAGGGCGGAACGTTCACCATCACCAATTTCGGCGCGATTGGCGGGGAGTACGCCACCCCCATCATCAACTACCCCGAGACGGCAATCCTGGGGCTCGGCAGCATCGAGCAGCGGCCGACCGTCGTCGAGAGCAAAACGACGCAGTCGTCACGGGACGCGAGCAATGACGCCGCGAGCACCGGCGAGGTCGTCGCGGCGCACACGCTACCGCTCTCACTGTCCATCGACCACCGCGTCATCGACGGAGCCGAAGCCGCACGCTTTGCCAACACCGTCATCGAGTATCTGGAGCATCCGACACTCCTGCTTCTGGAATAGCGCCCCCATACTCACCGGCAGAGCTATGCTGTGAGCAGGCGTCTACTCGTCATGATTTCACTGGACATCGAGTGTGCCATGTCTTCGCCCGTTCGAACGGTCACACAAGAGTGTTCGACTGTCGAAGCGGCACAGCAGATGCGGGCCGACGGCGTCGGTGCACTCGTCGTGCTCGACGAGGCCGGAGCCATCGACGGCATCGTCACCCAATCCGACATCATCGGGTTACTCGCGGCCGAGGCAGATATGGCGACGACGACCGTCGCCGAGCTCATGTCGTCGCCAGTCGTCACCATCAGGAGCGACGAGCGCATCCTCGCGGCAGCCGGACTGATGAAAGACCACTCCGTCCGTCGACTCCCCGTGGTAGACGACGGCGAACTCGTCGGCATCGTGACGACGACGGACCTCACTCACTACCTCCCGCGGCTTCGAAACACGATTCTCCGCAGCCGGAAGGAACTGGCAACAGCAGAAGCCGAGTAGTAGCCCTCGAGGGACGAGCAGCCGGAGGTAGACTCAAGTCCCTCCCACCGCCAGTGTCCACAAATGGTCGTCGGAGATGTCACCACCGGAACGGAACTGCTCGTGGTCGGCGGCGGACCAGGGGGCTACGTCGCCGCCATCCGCGCTGCCCAGCTCGATATCGACGTCACTCTCGTCGAGATGGACGCGTACGGCGGCACCTGTCTCAACTACGGTTGTATTCCTTCGAAGGCATTCGTCTCGGCGACGGACGTGGCTCACAAGGCGGGCAACGCCGAGGCGATGGGGGTCTACGCAGACCCCGCCGTGGACATGCAGGGAATGGTCTCCTGGAAGAACAAGCTCGTCAGAAAGCTAACCAAGGGCGTCGAGGGGCTCTGTAAGCGAGCGGGTGCGAATCTCATCGAGGGGCGCGCGGAGTTCGCCAGCGAGGAGAAAGCCCGCATCGTCCACCAGGGAGAGGGTGAGGGGTCCGAAACCATCGCGTTCGAACACGCTATCCTCGCGACTGGCAGCCGTCCAGTCCAGATTCCAGGCTTCGAGTTCGATGGCGAGCGGATTCTCTCCTCTCGGGACGCGCTGGCGCTCGATTCGGTCCCTGACAGCTTGCTGGTCGTCGGCGCCGGCTACATCGGGATGGAACTGGCGACGGTGTTCCAGAAGCTCGGCACAGACGTGGCCGTCGTCGAGCAGTTGCCTGACATCCTCGACAGCTACGAGGAAGACGTATCGACAGTCGTCCGAGAACGTGCCGAAGCGTTAGGCGTGGACTTTCACTTCGGCCAGACCGCCAAGAGCTGGGAAGAAGACGGTGAGACACTGACCGTCGAAACCGAAGACGAGGATAGCGATGTCCAGCAGTTCGATGCCGAGAAGTGTCTGGTTGCGGTCGGCCGGACGCCGGTGACCGACACGCTCAATCTGGACGCAATCGATATCGAGACGACCGACGGGGGCTTCGTCGAGACGGACGACCGGGGTCGGACGAGTCTGGACCACGTCTTCGCGGTCGGCGACGTGGCCGGCGAGCCGATGCTGGCGCACAAAGCCTTCCGCGAGGGTGAGGTTGCCGCCGAAGTTGTCGCCGGCCAGCCGTCTGCACTCGATTACCAGGCGATGCCGGCAGCAGTCTTTACCGACCCCGAAATCGGGACCGTCGGGATGACCGAACGCGAGGCCGAGGAGGCAGGGTTCGACCCCGTCATCGGGCAGATGCCGCTTCGCGCGTCCGGACGTGCGCTTACACTCGACGACACAGAAGGATTCGTCCGCGTCGTCGCCGACGAGGAGAGCGGGTTCGTGCTCGGCGGACAAATCGTCGGTCCCGACGCCTCGGAGATGGTTGCCGAACTTGCACTCGCTATCGAGATGGGTGCAACGCTAGAGGACGTTGCCGCCACCATCCACATCCACCCGACGCTCTCGGAGGCAGTCCACGAGGCCGTCAAGGGCGCAGCGGGGCACTCGATTCACTACTAACCTCCTTTTTCCGGCTCGGGTCTCGCACGCGAGCCGGAGGCTCGCGGCGGACCACTCGCCGCAAAAACGTGGGCGAAAAAGGCGCGAGCGTGCGGTAGCGCGCTCGCGGTGTCTTCGTGAGTGCCCGCAGGGCACGAATGAAGGCTCGTCAGAGGAAGCTCTGACGGCGAACCGCGGCGCTTCGCACCGCGGATACTACTGTCGGCCGCCAGGTCAAGAACCAACCAGTCAGGACAATCACTACCACGCTGGCCCGCGAAGTTCCGGTATGCCACATCTACAGTTCGAACTGAGCGAACCCATCAGCGACGAAGAAGCACAGTCGTTCGTCACCTGGGTCACGGAACTGTACAGCGACGTGATGGACACCGGAACTGACCACGTCGGCGTAACTATCCGCGACGAGGCGACCATCGCGCTCGGCCGCGCCGACCCTGACGAACCCGTCGCCTTCCTCAACGGCGACATCCGCGCCGGACGGAGTTTCGAGCAACGCCGCGAACTGGCAGTCACTATCATGGAGGAATTCGCCGACCGGTGGGCGATTCCAACCGAGAACATGTACGTCATCTACACCGAACACGGTGGTGAGGACTTCGTTCTTCGAGAGGGCGCACTCCAGTCGTGGGACGCCGAGGAAGCCAGCGAGGGTGGGCCAGAGACAGAGGCGTGAGCGGGGCGCTATCACCCGAGTAGCGCGGCGAGTTGCAACAGATGGCCCTTACGATTATATGGATTGTCCACGAACAGAAAAGATGGATTATCATGGTATCAGTTAACGAGCTGCAAGAAATGTTCGTAGACATGGTGACAGCGCGTCACTACGAGGAGCGGTTGCAAGAGGAGTATCTGGAGGGGAAACAGCCGGCCTTCGATATCTCCGCGGGACCGATTCCCGGCGAGCTCCATCTCGCAGCGGGGCAGGAGGCAGCAGCAGTCGGAGTCTGCCAGCACCTCAGAGACGACGACACAGTGACAGCACCCCACCGGCCACACCATGTCGCCATCGCGAAGGGCGTCGACCTGAAGCGGATGACCGCCGAGATTTTCGGCCGGGAGACCGGTCTCGGCAAGGGGAAGGGCGGGCACATGCACCTGTTCGACCCCGAGGTGAACTTCGCGTGTAGCGGCATCATCGCGGAGGGCTGTCCGCCCGCCGCAGGTGCCGGGTTGGCCGCCAAAAAGCGCAACACCGACAGTGTTGCCGTTGCCTACCTCGGGGAGGGCGCAATCGACCAGGGGGCGTTTCTGGAATCGCTGAACTTCGCTGCGGTTCACGACCTCCCGGTCGTATTCGTCATCGAGGACAACGACTGGGCGATCAGCATGCCCAAAGAGCGGGTGACAGACGTCGAGGACGGTTCCCAGCGAGCCGGCGGGTTCGACATGCCCGGGATTCGCGTCGACCAGGACGACGCCGTGGCCATCTACGACGCCGCCGCCGAGGCTGTCGGTCGCGCTCGCGACCAGAACGGACCGACGGTCATGGAAGTGCAGGTCCACCGCCGGATGGGGCACTTCATGGGCGACCCCGAGAGCTACCGACCCGAGGACGACCAGGAGGCGGCCGCCGAACGCGACTCCATCGAGCGCCTGACCGCCGATTTGCGCGCCCACGGTGTCGAGAACGTCGCTATCGAAGAGCTACGCGAGAAAGCCCACGAACGTGTCGAAGAAGCAATCAAGTGGGCCAAAGACCAGCCACAGCCAGACCCCGAAGACGCCTACGACGACATGTTCGTGAACCCACCCAGCGGCGTGACAGACACAGAGCCGGAGTTCGACCTCGCAGGAGGTGACGACTGATGTCCGAACAGACCCAGAAAGTCGACCGCGAACTGACCATGAGCAGGGCGATGGTCGAGGCCATCGCCCACGAGATGCGCGAGGACGACGACGTCTTTTACATGGGCGAGGACGTGGCCGACTACGGCGGCATCTTCGACTCCACGCAAGGCCTGCTCGACGAGTTCGGCTACGACCGCATCATGGACGTACCAATCAGCGAGACGGCGTATCTCGGCGCGGCCGTCGGGGCCGCCCAGTCGGGGATGCGCCCGATTGCCGAGTTGATGTTCGTCGATTTCTTCGGCGTCGCCATGGACCAGATCTACAACCAGATGGCCAAGAACACCTACATGAGCGGTGGGAATGTCTCGGTTCCAATGGTGCTGACGGCCGCAGTCGGGGGCACCTACAACGACGCCGCCCAGCACTCCCAGACGCTGTATGGGACCTTCGGACACATGCCCGGCATGAAGGTGGTCGTTCCATCGACAGCCTACGAAGCGAAAGGGCTGATGCACAACGCCATCCGCGACGACGACCCCGTCGTCTACATGTTCCACAAACGCCTGATGGGCATCGGCTGGCTCCCCGCGCCCGACGGCCCGAAGACACCGGTCCCGGAAGAGGAGTACACCATCCCCTTCGGCAGCGCCGACGTGAAACGCGAGGGCGACGACGCCACCATCGTCACACTCGGATTACACGTTCACCGGGCACTCGATGCCGCCGAGTCACTGGCAGAGGACGGAATCGACGCGGAGGTCGTCGACCTGCGGTCGCTCGTCCCGCTGGACACCGAGACCATCGTCGAATCCGTCGAGAAGACGGGCAATCTGGTCGTCGTCGACGAGGACTACCGCTCGTACGGCGTGACCGGCGAAATCATCGCCAGCGTGGCCGACGAGGCACTCGGTGCGCTCGATTCCGTCGAACGGCTGGCGCTGCCGGACGTGCCAATCCCGTACTCACGGCCGATGGAAAACGAGGTTGTTCCGGATGCAAGCGACATTGCAGCGGCAGTCGAGCGGACACAGTAACCGATGAGTGAAAACGAAGACCGCATCGCAGTGACGCTAGCCGAGTGGCCCGACGACGCCGACAGCGACGAAGGTGTCGTCGTCAACTGGTTCACCCGTGAAGGTGCGAGCGTCAACGAGGGCGAGAGTCTCTGCGAAGTACAAGTCGAGAAAGTCAGCGTCGACGTGCTCGCACCGGCCGGTGGAACGCTCGCCGAAATTGTCTGTGAGGAGGATGATGAGTTCGAACAGGGAGACACGCTCGCGTGGCTGGAGCCAGCATGAGCGAGGAGGGACCCGCCCCGCGCACGGTTCGCGAAGAGCAGTCGCTGAGTCCCATGCGAAAGACCATCGCGAACCGCCTGCAGGAGAGCTATCAGGAGGCGGTCCACGTGACTGTCAGCCGGGAGGTCGACGCCGAAGGGCTGCTCGCCGCTACCGACGCCGCAGGCCCCACGGACGAAAGCGACGGGGAAACCGTCGACCCGTCGATGATGGACATATTGCTCTGTGCGCTCTCGGAGACGCTCGAGGCACACCCGTCGTTCAACGCCACCTTCGAGGACGGAACCCACCGGACCTACGAGGAGCACAACGTCGGCGTCGCCGTCGATATCGACGAAGGCCTGGTGACGCCGGTCGTCGCCGATATCGGCTCGAAAACGCTCGGCGAGATAGCAGCCGACCGACAGCGACTGACCGAACGAGTCAAAGATGGCGAGTATTCGATGAGCACGTTCAAGGGCGGCACGTTCACCATCTCGAATCTCGGGCCGCTCGGCGTCGACTCCTTCAACCCAGTCATCAACCCGCCGGAAATCGCCATCCTCGGTGTCGGTCGCGTCACTGAAGACGTTATCCCGGACGGTGATGACATCACCCGCCAGCACAGACTGACGTTCGACCTGAGCTTCGACCACCGGGTCGTCGACGGAGCCGACGCTGCCCGGTTTCTGGAGACGCTCACAGAACACGTCGCTGCCGCAGAGAAGTACGTCGGCGCCTGACCCTACTCGGGTGTGACGAACACGTCCTGGTGGAGTCGGTCGGTGACGATGTCCACCAGTCGCTCCATGTTCGCCGTGTCGTCGCGGTTGTAGGAGACGAGCGTCTCCAGTGCGTCGTCGTCGCCGCGCTCGTACTCCCGCCAGAGCCGGACAGCGTCCCGACCAGAGAGGTCCGGCCGGTCGCGGTCGATACCGACCCGCTGTTCGATTTCTTTGAGGCCGCCGGACAGCCCAATCTGGCGACAGGGATACATCAGATCGAGGTGTGGAACGTCGATGTCGAGGTCGAACGTCTGTTCGAGGAAGGGCACGTCGAACCGCTTGCCGTTGAAGGTAACGAGGAGTGCAGCGTCCGAGAGTTCGGCAGTGAGCCGGTCTCGGGTGAGGTCTCGACCCTGGACGAGTGCGTCGGTGTCGCCACCGCGGTGGAGTCCGACGACAGTCACGTCGTCGTGGGTGTGGTCGAGGCCAGTAGTCTCGATGTCGAGAAAGCAGGTCTGCTCGGCGAAGTTCTCGTAGAGTCGCCAGTAACTGCCGGAGGGGAACTGCTCGCCGAAGTAGCGGGCGTTCCCCTGGTCGAGTTGCGAACGAGCGGTGTCGATGAACGCTTCGATGCGGCCGGCGGTCGTCGACCCGACGACAGACCCGTCGAAGTCGTCCCACGTCGTGACGCCAGCTCGCCACAGTTTCCGCTCGGTCTGCTCGCCAACCCCAGAGACGGGAATGAAACTGTTCTCGATGCGCATCCTACCGCCCCTCGATTCGTCCGTCGTCCATGTTCGAGACGGCCTTGCACAGCCACGCTCTTAGCCTCCGCGGTTGGCCGGTTCCCGACACGACGAGCGGTCCGGGTCGCAGGGAGAGCCAGTCTGCTGAGGGTGGCCCTTTTTGCGCACGAGCGTACTATGGGATGGTGTGTCCGACAGCGAGCGAACCCGACGGCAATATCTCCGTGCTGTCGGAGCGACTGCGACGGTCGGACTTGCCGGCTGTTCCGGTACCGGCGGCGAGTCACCGAACGGGTCGCCAACCGAGCGAACGACGAGCGCGGCGACACCAACCAGCGAAACCCCAGTACATCCCGGTTACGAGACGACAGTCGTTCGGGTGGAGACGGCCAGTGGAGAGAGACTCGGCGAAGTAACTGCAGCAATCGCCGACACGCAGACGCGACGCTATACGGGGCTCTCCGAGACAGTGTCACTGCCAGAAGACCGCGGCATGCTGTTCGTCTACGACTCAGTCGGCGAGCACACGTTCGTCATGCGTGAGATGGACTTTGGCATCGATATCGTCTACGCCGACAGCGACGGGACGATTACCGAAATCCACCACGCACCCAAGCCGGGGCCGAACGAAGACGGGGAGGACCAGCGGTATCCGGGCCGTGGCCAGTACGTACTGGAAGTCAATTACGAGTGGACGAGCGAGCGGGGCGTCTCCGTGGGAGACAGACTCGTCTTCGGACGGTGAGACGCCAGCGAAAGTCACAGCGTTTAATCAGGACGGTGGCGGATTCCGGGTATGGAACGGTCCACCGCACTCGACTGGGGACTACTGGTCGCCGGTCTCCTCCTCCTCACTGGTCCGCTGGTCGTTCAACCCCAGGCCCCGCCCGACACCATCGAGTATTCCGTGGACAGCGACTGGGACCCGGTCGACAGATACCAGACGCTCCAGTACGCGAACTTCTCGGAGACAGAGCGTGACATCTTCGAGCGGGCGAACGCGAGCAACGGGTCGGTCACCGTCACGGCCGCAAACTCCCCCGAGAGATTCACGCCACCGCCGGATGTCCTCGGCGTGTACAACGTCGAGCAAAACGGCTCGACCTATCTCCTCCAGACGACTCACTTCACACACGAGGTCGACCTCTGGCGACAGGTCGTGCCACGCGTGCTCGCGAGTGTCGCCGGGCTGGTACTGCTGCTCGCGGTCGGCTACCGGCGATTCACCTGAGCCACAGAGGCTTTTCACTCCCGGGGACGACGAACAGCTATGAGCGACCCCGAGGACACCCTGACCGAATGGAAAGAGCAGATGCAGGCCGAACACGAGGACGCCATCGCCAATCCCGACCCCGACGAAGACCACCGAATTGAGGGTGTGGTCCAGGTCAATTACCGCGTCTACTACGACTACGACGCCGAAAGTGAGCAGCTCGAACGCGCCCATGAGGAGAAAGTGAGCGACCTCACGGACCCGGAACTGCGCTCGTGTTCCTGTGGCGTCCGCGGAATGACACCGGAGGAAGCCCGCGAGCACGTCGCTGCCGCACACGAGCGGTGACCCCGGAAGAGACCGACAGAAGCGGTATCCGACCGACGGCCCCAGAGCTAGCATGAACAGACGGCAGTTACTCGGGACCCTCGCCGCGGGCGCGGCAGTCGGAGTTGCCGGCTGTGACACTGACGAGATTCCCGACATTCCACCGGCGGAGACAGAGACGGAATCACAGCCACCCCCGACAGAGACACAGACGCCACCTGCCCAGACACCCATGACACCACAGCCGACACTCGACAACGGGAGTTTCGAAGACGGTCTCACTGGCTGGACCGTCGGTCGTGACCTTCCCACAGACCCCAACGCAGCGGGTGACCAGCCGGTCGCAAGTGACGTCTCGGTGACGACCGACCACGCTGTCGATGGGGACCAGTCCTGCGCGCTCTTTATCGACGGCCGGCAGGACGACGGGACGCTGTGGGTCCAACAGCGAGCCACCTTCGACGACACCGACCGACTCGCAGTCGATTACTACAGCGAACAGGAGTCGTTCAACAGCATCACCAAAGCCGCCGCCTACGCCGGACCCGACCCAGGTCGAGTGCTCACCGAATCCGACTTCGACACTAGTGCGGCTATCGAGGACCACGCGGGCTGGAAAACCTACGAGTTCGATATTTCCCACGACGGCATCGGACTCGTCGCGGTCGGTATCAGCGTCGTCTGGGAGACAGAGCTGACGCGGTATCTCGACAACGTCCGACTACAGTGAGAGCCGAACCGGGCTACGTCAGATTCTCCAGCCAGTTCTCGGTTCTGGAGGGATAGGTGTCGGCGATTTCGGCCAGTTCCTCGGGGTCGTATTGCCGGAGTTCGTCGACGGTCTCGATACCGGCACCGGACAGACGCTCGGCGTAGGTCGGGCCGATACCTTCGACGGCATCGACCGTCGCTGCGTGGCCGCTCGTCGCTTCGGCGCTATCGACGGAAACACCATCAGGAGACGACACTGTCGGTTCCGACTCCTCCGGTTGTGTCACGTCGCTGTCCGCGCGATGCTTGCTGGCGTCGCGCTCGGCGAACCACGAGCACACGTCGGGCCACAGTTCTTTGTGAGCCTTTCCGGAGACGGAGATGCCAATGTGGCCGGCACGAAACTCGACGAGTCGCTCGTCCTCGCTGGAGACGAGGTCGTTGTAGGGTTTGCTCGACTCGGGCGGAACGATGTCGTCGTAGTGGCCGACTATCTGCTGGGTCGGGACCGTGATATCCTCGATTCTGACCGGGTCGTCACCGAGATGGTATTCGCCGTTGACCAGCTGATTTTCCTGGTAAATGTCGTTGATGAACTCCCGATAGACCTCGCCGGCGACGTCGACGCCGTCCCAGATCCACTGTTCCATCCGGGCGAAGTTCCGAACGAAGTCTTCGTCTTCGAAGTTCTCGTAGAGGGTGACGTACTTCGTGATGTACTGGTCGATGGGGTCCATCAGCGAGAACTCGACAGCCAACAGTTCTGCGGGGAGATTCCCCATCGCCGCGACAGTCGTATCGGGGTCGTAGTGATTGGCCCACCGTTCGAGCAGTCCTTCGTCTCGGCCGAACGCAATCGGCGTGGCCATCAGCGAGAGTGTTCGAACGCGGTCAGGGTACTGGGTGGTGTACATGATAGACATCGTGCCACCCATGCAGTAACCCAGCAGGTGAAAGTCGTCGACGCCGGCGTGCTCACAGACCCGCTCGGCGCAGTTGGCCGTGTAGCGGTGGATGTAGTCGCTGAGCGTCAGCGAACGGTCGAGCACCGAGGGCTCACCCCAGTCGATGAGATAGACGTCGAAGCCGTGTTCGAGCAGGCGCCGGATGACGCTCCGGTCAGGTTGCAAGTCGAGAATATAGGGGCGGTTGACAAGCGCGTAGACGATGAAGATGGGCGTCTCGTGTCGTTTCTCCGCTGGTTCGTAGTGGTGGAGTTCGAGCTTGTTCTCCTCGTAGACGACTTCACTGTCGGTGTGGCCGACATCGGCCGTCATCATATCGACGAATCGCTCGGGGCTGACATCGGCCTTCTTGGCCGCGTCGGCCATCAGCTCCCAGGCGCGGCGCTGGGCGTCGAGTGACGCAGTCATCTGGTCGGAGTTCACCGCGACCACCACCAGGACTGGCGCTGTGATTGGCTGACGTGTGAGCTCTCGTTCATCATCTGAAAGATGTTTGAGCAGGACAATAGTAGTGGGTGTTCTTTCACCCGGCGTGGGCGTCGCTCACAGGCATCGTCCGGTGGTTATCGGTGGCAAAACGGGATATAAACAGCAGACGGGAGGACGCCAACGCTACTCCTCGGCGCAGATATCCACGAAGTTCCGCAGAATCCGGAGCCCGGTCTCTCCAGATTTTTCGGGGTGGAACTGCGTCCCGAACACGTTGCCCGCCTCGTTGGCGATGACGCTGGGGAAATCGAGGCCGTAGTCTGTCGTGGCAACGATAGCGCCGTCGTCTTCGGGGTCCGCATAATAGGAGTGGACGAAGTATGCGTACTCACCATCGACGCCCTCGACAAGCGGGTGCTCGCGCTGGACGTCGAGTTGGTTCCAGCCCATCTGGGGAACCTTCACCGTATCGGGAAAGTGGAGGTTGCTGCCGGGGATGAGGTCCAGCCCCTCGGCGTCGCCCTCGCCAGCGTGGTCGGCTTCCTCGCTGGTCGTCAGGAGCATCTGCATGCCGAGACAGATTCCGAACAGCGGCGTGCCGGCAGCGGCCTCCTCGACGAGCGCGTCCCGGAACGGACCGGCGTTTTCCATCCCCTCACTGAACGCGCCGACACCGGGAAGGACGATGCCGTCTGCTGTCGCTAGGGCCTCGGGGTCGGCGGACAGTTCGACCGACGCATCGGCCCGTTCGAGACCGCGGGTGACACTCCGGAGGTTGCCCAGACCGTAGTCGACGACGACTATCTCGGCGGCTGTCTGCCGCGTCGTACTCATACGCGTGCGTACACAGGGGAACGATAAGTGCGTTCGCTTTCAGTCAAAAGACCCCAGCGTCGACTGCCCGCCATCACCCGCGTACGCTGCTGCTTTTTTGATGACGCCCGCGAACGTCTCCTTCTGACTCGGGTCGTACAGCGTCGCCGCCGGGTGGACGGAGACGAGCACCCGCTGGACGGAGTCACCGACCGACGCGTCGTACACTTCACCGGCCTCCCCGGTGACGGCCACGTCCCGCCCTAGCAGATGTTCGGCGGGGACTTTCCCGAGCGTGATGAGCAGTTCGGGGTCGACGCGCTGGATCTCCGCGTTCAGATAGGGACGGCAGTTTTCGAGTTCCGCCTTTCGGGGGTCCCGGTTGTCGGGCGGGCGACAGCGCACGCAGTTCGTGATGCGAATGTCTGCCCGGTCCAGCCCCACGTCCCGGAGCGCGTCGTCGAGGACGTCGCCGCTGCGGCCGACGAACGGTTCACCCCGTTCGTCCTCGGTCGCGCCCGGTGCCTCACCGACGAAGAGGAGGTCGGCGTCGGCCGGTCCGGTGCCGTCGACGATGCGACTGCGCGACTCGACGAGTTCCGGACAGCGCTCACAGCCCGTGACGGTCAGGCCGTCCATACACGCGAGCGGGTCAGCGTCGTCGCTGTCGTTCATACCCGCAGGAGACCGCCCAGTCCCAAAGAAGCTACTGTCCGCCGTCGGACGAAGGCCGGGTGTCCCGGCGGAACTGGTCGGCGGCCCGCGCGGCCAGCCGGGCCACTCGGAGCGGTTCCGGTCGCCCGCCCTCCGGCGTGAACGCGCGCACCACGTCGGCAGCCTCCTCGACAGGGATGTCGACGCTCCGGACGAAAACGGTGTCGTCACCGACCGTCACCTGCCGGCGGTCGGGCTGGGCGTGGTACGTCGCCAGCCGTCGACTGGCCCCGCGGCCGTCGAAGGCCGCCCGTATCGAGTCGGCGAGCCCGTCGCTTGCCTCGAAGCTGACTGAAATAGTGGGCCGGTCAGTCGCGTCGGCCAGCGCGTGCAAGTCGATGACGTTGAACCACGCCGGTGCGATGCCGGCGACGATGACGTACTGGATATCCGGGCGGTCCAGTCGCTCGAAGAGCGTCGACACAGTGTCAGTGGCGTCGGTGCCGCCAACGGTACAGGTCCCGAAAACGAAGTCGTCGACGATACGATTCGCGCGGACGACAGCGCCCGCGAGCGTGCTCGTCTGGGTGCGGTACGACTCTGCGACACCGAGGGCGCGGACCCCGGCTTTCACAGCTACGTGTTCTCCTTGATATCCTCCAGTCGGTCGAGTAGTTCGTCGTTCGAGGCGGTGAATTCGAACTCCACGTCACCGTCGTGGGCGTTCTCTTCGGCGCTGACACCGTCGTCGTCCTCGAAGTCCGTGTCGTACTCCTGGTTGTCTTGTTCTGTTTCGTCGTAGCTCCCGAACCCCATATACATATACTAATTAGAGAGTCATACTAAAAAATCAACCGGGAACTGAGAACGATTACCACGGTGAGGGAGACAGGGTCGCCCGACGGCCAGCGCCGAGGGCCGGGATTCAAGCCGACAGCGGACGAGTATCGAGTATGGACGTCGTCAACGTTACCGCAGACGCAGAGGTATTCACGTCTAACGCGTATCTGGCTCTGGGTGAAGAGCCGACACTGGTCGATGCCGGTGCGATGGAGGGTGTCGTCGACGTAATTCGGGAGCAGACGGACACGCTCTCGAAGGTCGTCGTGACCCACCAGCACGAGGACCACGTCGAGCAGTTAGAGACGGTAGTCGATGCCTTCGAGGCTGATTGTTATGCCTACGCCGACCATCCAGCGCGGACCCACGAACTGGCCGACGGGGACACCGTCCAGATTGGCGACGAAGTGTGTGATGTGGTGTATACACCGGGCCACGGCGACGACCACGTCTCCTTCGTCGGCGACCGGTCGCTGTATTCGGGGGACGTGGTCGTCCACG
>JAZKTK010000041.1:0-22791 GCA_036625595.1 Haloarculaceae archaeon
GGACAAGCCGGCACGGTTCAAGATTCGGAGTCCGTGCTTCTGTAACCTCCAGACGCTGCCGACCATGTCCGAGGGTGAGTACATCCCTGACATGATTGCGTCGCTGGGCAGCCTGGACGTCGTGCTCGGGGAGGTGGACCGCTGATGCAGATGCTTCCCGACCAGATTGCCGGGGTCCTGCCTATCGGCGGCTTGGCCGGCGAGATTATCGCCGCCATCATCGGTGCTGCCATCGTCGGGACCATCATGCTCACGAACACGGCACTCGCCGGCCCGTGGGCCAAGCGAAAGATTACGGCGGCCTTCACCGACCGTATTGCGGTCAACCGTATCGGACCGTTCGGTCTCCTGATTATCGTGGCCGACGCCGTCCGTCTACTCTCGAAGGAACTCATCGTTCCCGAGGGCGTCGACCGACCGGCGTGGGACCTCGCGCCGCTGATCATCGCATCGACTGCGTTGCTCGGCTTCGCGGTCATCCCGATGGGGTCGATTTTCGGTATCAACATGCAACTGGCCGACCCCGACGCCGGGCTGGCAATCGTCTTCGCGTTCGCGTCGATGGCGTCTATCGGCCTCGTGATGGCCGGCTACGCGTCGAACAACAAGTTCTCCTTCCTCGGTGGACTGCGTGCGGTCGCCCAGAATATCGCCTACGAGATTCCGCTCATCCTGACCGGTGTCTCCGTCGTGTTGTTCGCGGAGACGCTCCAGCTTGGCGGCATCGTCGCCGCACAGCAGGGGACGCTGTTCTCGCTCGGCCCGATTTCGATTCCAGCGTGGTTTGCGTTCGTGAACCCCTTCGCGTTCGTTCTGTTCATGCTCGCGAACCTCGCGGAAGTCGGTCGGAATCCATTCGACATTCCCGAGGCCCCGACCGAGATTGTCGCCGGGTATCAGACCGAGTACTCCTCGGTGTACTTCGTTCTCATCTACCTTGGTGAGTTCATCCACATCTTCCTCGGCGGCGCAATCATCGCCACGCTGTTCCTCGGTGGACCGGCCGGCCCGGTCCTGCCTGGGTTCATCTGGTTCATGATAAAAATCTGGGCGGTCTTCCTGTTCACGCAGTGGGCCCGCTCGGCGGTGCCCCGGGTTCGTATCGACCAGCTCATCCAGATTGGCTGGAAGGGCATGCTCGTCCTCGCATTTGCGAACCTGTTCCTGACGGCCATCATCGTCGGGGTGATTGCCTGATGTCGATGACGACGCACTCAGGAGGTGTCAGAACATGCTAGGAATCCTCAAAGGTATGGCAACGACGATGAAGCACGCGCTCGACGGCAAGACGTTCACCGTCGAGTACCCTGAAGAGACACCGGAAGTGTCACCCCGGTTCCGCGGTGTCCACAAGTTCAGCCAGGAGCGGTGTATCTGGTGTCGGCAGTGTGAGAACGTCTGCCCGAACGACACAATCCAGATTGTCACCGACGAACAGCGCAACGGTGAGCAGTACAACCTCCACATCGGCCAGTGTATCTACTGCCGACTCTGCGAGGAAGTCTGTCCCGTCGACGCGATTCTCCTGACCCAGAACTTCGAGTTCGTCGCGGACACGAAAGACGAGTTCGCCCTCAACAAGGAGGAACTCAAGAACGTGCCGTGGTACAAGGATATCGACCCGCTCGAATCCCGCGAACCGGACCGCGGTGCGTGGATTGGCGAGGGCGACGGCGAAGTCGACTACCAGTAGTACGGCGGGAGCGAAGCGAGCGCCGTTTTTTCCCCAAGTTTTTGCGAGGAGTGGTGCCCACAGCGAGCAGAGCGAGCGAGGACACCCGACGAGTAAAAAGTGGGGTCGCAAGGATATCGACCCGCTCGAATCCCGCGAACCGGACCGCGGTGCGTGGATTGGCGAGGGCGACGGCGAAGTCGACTACCAGTAAATTCGCGCTTCGGATCTGCTTTTGGAGTCTGTTTCCCAGCTATCGACTCTCCGAGTCGCCAGGTTGCTCTTCTGGATTCGTGATTCTCCTGTGCCAACGGACGGATACTTCGTGTTTCTCTGAATGAGGCCATGATGCGAACGCTCCCGTTCGTTGCTGTCTCGACATCGGTGGAACTGTCCACCTGTGCCGGAATTCTCGACGGCGATAGACCGATTCCGACGGCAACGGAATCGTCGACGGTCGAAACCATCATCGAGTGAATGGCGGTCGCCCGGTCGGTGGAGGTATAGGCTTTTTATCCTCGGGGCGTGTCAACAGCTAGCGCAATGGTATTCAAGAAAATAACTCTAATTGGGACGAGCCCGGAGAGTTTCGAGCAAGCAACGGAGAATGCAATCGACCGTGCAGAAGCGACGCTGGACAACGTCTACTGGGTGGACGTAGTCGAACAGGGCGTGGAAATAGCGAGCGCTGAAGGGCGGGAATATCAGGCAGAAGTAGAGGTTGCGTTCGAACTCGAAGGCTAGGTACGGAAGCTCTCGCCACAGCCACACTCGCTGACGACGTTGGGGTTCTCGACGTGGAATCCCGCGCCCTGCAACCCTCCTTCGTAATCAAGGACAGAGTCTTCGATGTAGTTGAGGCTTGATGGGTCGACGAACACGCGGAGGCCGTGGTGTTCGGTGATTGCGTCGTCGCTCTCCGGTTCGTGCTCGAAGCGCATGCCGTAGGAGAGGCCAGCACATCCGCCTTGCTGGACGTACAGTCGAAGACCGCTCACGTCTGTGTCCATCCCTTGCTCGTCCAGCAAGGAGAGAGCTTCCTCGGCGGCCTCTTCGGTTACTTGGACGGGATTCCCACCGCCGCTGGGGTCCTCAGCAGTGCTGCTCATGTTTCTGTGAAGCGTCCGAACGCTGTTAACTGTTTGCACCGAAGAAACGGCAGGTGGTATAGTCCGTACTCGTGGCCGCTGAACTCCTTTATCTTGTCCGCCCTATTCTCCTCTCAACGACAGGCAATACCTCTCAGTGGTATGATTGCAACAAGAAATAGACGGAAAGTTGTAACCACTGATATTCTTATGGGTACTTTCTGATATCAAACCATGGACTGTCAAGTGGTAATACGTGACAGGGGCAACTCCGGCGGAGGTGTATCGTCCGCGACGGGTAGCCAGAACAGCCTGCTCTGCCGACAGAGGCCGGTGAGAACGGGAACTGGAACAAGAGCGAGAACCATCGGAGGGGATGCACGATGAGCGGCGGTGCCGACGACGCAGACCCGAATCCGGTCGTGAAGCTCCTTCAGACGGTGACACCAACACCGATACGGCGGAGCTTCGCTATCAAGTTCGGCCTGGCGTTGCTCGTCATGGCTGTTTCTATCGGCAGTATCGGAATGGTTGCGACGGACCGCATCGCGGCCGAGACCCAGCAGAACGTCGAGACGGAGTACCGCACGATCGCAGAGCAGGAGGCCGACGTAATCAACAAGTGGATTCAGCGCAACAGACAGACGACTGCCATCCTGTCGACGAAAGAGCAGTGGGACCGCTCGGACGCGAGGTCTCTCGAACTCGCCTTGGAGCGAGAACGATCCAGCTTCGACGGCGAAGCCTTCCACTTACACATCGTCGATTACGACGGTGAGAAACCGATAGTCAAAGCGAGTACGACGCTCGAGAACGGCACGTCCCTTGGCGATACTGACCGTGCCTGGCTCGTCGGGAAGTCGGCAGGCATCAAGAGTACGACCGAAAACGAGGTGTTCATCGAGGAGACCTACAGCGCCGGCTCCGAGTCAGTTATCGGCTTCGTGAGTCCGATAAACGCCGCCAACGACCGCTATCTGCTGGTCGAGTTTTCCACCGCGTCTATCCAGAAGTCCCTCCAGGGACAGGACCGCGCCGAGGGCGGGTTCACGCAGATCGTCGACACTGACTCCAACACTGTTCTCCTCGACGAGACCAGCGAGGACACGCTGTCCGTCTATGCAGACGACAAGACGACTCGGGAACCGATTCGGCGTTCCAAGGCGCTCCAGGACGACCAGAACCGCAGTGCTGGCGTCATCACCAGTATGGACGCCAACGACCAGGTCATCGACGAGGAGTACACCGTCGCCTACGCGCCGATTCAGGGGACGAGCTGGACCGTCGTAACCCACGCCCCACGAAGCAGTGTGTTTGGGTTTGTCCAGACGATTTCGAACTGGGGACTGTTCGCGACTATCGCGGCTGTTCTCCTTATTGGTATCACGGGCACCGTGCTGGGATATAGCACGTCGACGGCAATCGACCATCTGACCCGAAAGACCGAGCAAATGCGAGAGGGTACTCTCGATGTCTCTGTTTCGACATCGCGAATCGACAACATTGGGCGGCTGTACGACGGGTTCGCGGAGATGCGCGACGCACTCAAAGAACAAATTGAGGAGGCCGAACGCGCGCAAAAAGAAGCCGAAGTATCCCGGGCGGAAGCACTGGAGATGACCAACTACCTGCAAGAACGGGCCGAGGAAAACTCCAAGGTCATGCAACAGTGTGCCGCGGGCGACCTCACCCAGCGGATGTCTCAGGACGGCGAAAACGAATCGATGGATCGCATCGCCAGCGAGTTCAACAACATGATCGAGGAGTTGGAAAAGACGACAGGCCAGCTCAAATCCTACGTCGACGAGGTCGAAGAAGCCGGCGCAGAGGTCGAGCAGAGCGCGATTACGGTGCGCAAAGCCAGCGAGCAGGTTGCCGACTCCATCCAGAAGATAGCCGCCGACGCCGAGGACCAGAAGGAGCGCCTCCAGCATAGCTCGGAGATGATTGACGAGGCCGCCAGCGAACTGGAGGAGTTCGCCGACCGACACCCTGATGTCAACATCGACGATCAGCTCTCTCTGGTCGAGACTATCGCTGGCGAACTAAACGAGATTGCGCAACTGAGCGAGACGACACAGTCGGAGACGGACACCGTTAGCGCCGCCGCCGAAGAACAGGCTGCCGAGCTGAACGAGGTCGGTGAGCGGGCCAACGACCTCCAGCGGTACGCCCAGCCGCTACGCGACATCCTCAACGGCTTCGAAACCGAGTCCGAACACGAGTTCGTCTTCTCCGTTGGACCAACCGACGCCCCCGCTCAGCGGCGAGAGGACGGGGAAGAGTAACCGGGTAGGCCGCTGTCGGCCTGCGTTTCCAACTGCGTCGATGGTTGCTCGGTTGAGTTTATGATTGGGAAGAAACCACTCGGTCAGGCGAAGGCCATTCCACCGCCGCCGTCCGCCCCGAACCCTGGCCGTCTGCCGGTCAGCCCCAGGAGGAACGATGAGACGAGTTCGCTGACGATTGGGGTAATCGTCTCCACGTCGACTTCGTTTCGGACCGTAACGGTCGTCCCGGACGTGGATATCTCGGTGCTTTCGATGAACTCCCTGGCCTGGGGGTCCTCTGCTTCCTCTTCGGCGAGTGCGAGTTGCCCCTCGAAGAACGTCTTGACATCCGAGGCATCCTGCTCTGAGCCGGCCTCCATGTTGAACTCTGCGCCGCGCAGGTCGCCGTCTGCGTAGACCGAGCCCGAAATGTATTTGATGTTCTCGACTGTCGGCTCGGCGGCCTCTGCCTGGCCACTGGGGAGGTCTTCCGGTTCGATGTCCATCGCGAACTTCGCGTATTCTCCGCTGGCCGCGTCCCAGGCCGAGCGCATGTCGCCCGAAATCGGGTCTGCGTTACCCGCCCGAACGTCGATGACATCGTGGGTGGCACCCGCTCGGCCGAGGACGACGGTGCCGTCTCCGAGGATTGCGACGCGTTCTGTCGAGTCGTCGGTGTCGTCGTTGACGTACACCGTCGTGCCGTTGTACTCCTCTGTCTGAATCTCGGTGTCGTCATCACTGTACTCCTCGATGAGTTCCGTGATTTCGCTGGCACTCCAGTCGGTGTAGGTGAGCCAACCGACGTAGTCGCTCTCCTCGCTCTCGTCTGTCTCCCCGAACAGCACGATTTCGTTTACTTTCCGTGGGTCCACGTCCCCTTCTTGTTCGACCATGTCGAGTGCGCCAGACACCGTACTCGGCATCTCCGACCCGTCGGTCGACTGTTCGGCCAGGGCGTCGTTGACGGCACCGCGAAGCGCCTGGTCGTCCAGTAGTGCGGTGACGCTCAGACTCATCGCGAGATTCGCTCGTGCAGGAATGTCGGCCGCTACAGTGCTGTCACCGTCGCTACCGTCGTCGTTGCTCTCATCGCCCTCGTCGCTCATCAAGTCCGAGCAGCCGCTCAGACTCCCGATTGCAGCGACGCTGGCGAGTGTCGCTCCCGTCTGTAGTACGTCTCGTCGTGTAACGTCGCGGGGCCCCATACCAAAATTCATTGTTCTATCATCAAATAATCATTGCGATACTGGGGGTATGCCCCAATTAGCTACACAGCGCGTGCTCAGTACGAACTCAGTCGTCTTCGAATCGTTTCTCGATGCTTTCGGCGTGAGCTTCGAGTCCTTCCGCAGTCGCCAGCCGAGTAATCGTCTCCCTGAGGTCGCCAAGAGAGTCCTCGTCGAGACACTGAACGGTCGTCGACCGGAGGAACGTATCGACGGAGAGGCCGCCAACGAGTCGGGCTTTCCCGCCCGTCGGGAGGACGTGGTTGGGGCCGCTGGCGTAATCACCTGCGGCCACCGGGCTGAACCCACCAAGGAAGACCGAGCCGGCGCTGTCGATACGGTCGAGCAGCGCCTCCTCGTCGTCGGCCTGAATCGCGAGGTGTTCGGCTGCGTACTCCTCAGCGAAGAGCGTCGCTTCACTCATCGAGCGTGCGAGAAACACGCCGCTGGCGTCGTTGTCGAGCGCACCCCGGATGACCTCCGTCCGTTCACGGTGGGCCGCCTGCTGTTCGACAGCGTCTGCGACGGCGGCGGCGAGTGCGTCGTCGTCGGTCACCGCAACGACGGAGGCGTCGGTGTCGTGTTCTGCCTGTGCGACGAGGTCCGCAGCGACCAGTTCCGGGTCGGCCGTCTCGTCGGCAATGACGAGTAGTTCGCTCGGTCCGGCCAGAAAGTCGATTTCTACATCTCCACGGACCTCCGCTTTTGCCGCGGTCACCCACCGGTTTCCCGGGCCGACGATGGTATCGACGGCCGTGACAGTCTCCGTGCCGTACGCGAGTGCGGCGATAGCCTGTGCGCCGCCGACCTGATAGACGGCGTCCGCACCAGCGACGTCGATAGCAGCGAGCGTGGCCGGATTCAGCTGGTCTGCGGGCGGTGTGGCGACGGCGACGTGTTCGACGCCGGCCACCTTCGCTGGGATGATGCCCATCAGTGCGCTGGAAGGGTAGGCTGCGGTCCCGCCGGGTGCGTAGACACCGGCACTCTCGATTGGTCGGTAGCGTCGACCGAGTTCGCGGCCGTCGAAGTCCTCGCGCCAGTCCTCAGGGTGCTGGCGCTCGTGGAACGCACGAATGTTCGCAGCGGCTGTCTCGATGGCCCCCAGGAGGTCGTCATCGACGCGGTCGCGTGCGCGTTCGACTTTGTCGGTAATCTCGATGTTCCCCACGTCGACGCCGTCGAACTCCGCGCTGTACTCGCGGAGTGCAACGTCCCCGCCCTCCTGAACGCGACCGATGATATCACGAACGTCCTCACGAACCGCCTCGACGCCGGCATCGCGCCCGAACAGCGCGCTCCGTTCCCCGGGGTCGAGGTTGGCAACCTCGCGTACTTCCATACTGTTCTGTATCAGTGGCGCGTACAAACGGCTTGTCCTTAGGAATAGAGTTCCGAGATGACGTGCAGTACCGAGACAAAGAGTGTCATCCCGACCAGTGCCACGCCCAGGAGTAGGGTCGGCCACGACAGGTCGACGTGGGTCGCCATCTGAGAGAAGGCGAGCCAGGAGGTCGCAGCGGCACTGCCGACGAAAATCACGTGGACGAGCAGCCACGGTCCGACCGACCGGAGCGCAGCGAGCAGATTCCACACCGTCGAACGGTTCCCGCTGCCAACGTCAGTGTCTGCCCGCTGGTACGCCTGCGATGCCCGTTGCCACTCTTCTGCGGTCGCAGTCGTACCGGCGGCGTGTGCGTGTTGTCGGCGCTGTCGCCGCCGTGTGCGCTGCTTCCCGGGCGCATCCTCGCCCAGCCAGGCGGTCCGGTCGTAGCCGCCGTCGCTCGCACTCCGAGCTGTCTCGCCGTTCCCCTCTGATTGCGCTGTGGTGTCAGCCTCGCGTTCTGGCGGGTTTTGCCAGACAGTGGATTCGACGTGCTGGCTGACGTACTCGGCGTGTCCTAGCCGGTCGTATCGGCGCCGCTCGTCATCGTCCACGAGCACGTCTCGGGCGGTCGTCAGCCGCTTGAACTGCTCGGGTGCGCCGGGGTCGTCGCTCACGTCCGGGTGGTGGTCTTTGACCTGCTCGCGGTAGGCCCGGCGTATCGTCTCCCTGTCCGCGTCGCCGTCGACTCCGAGCACGCTGTAGAAGCTCTCACCCATGCGACCAGTACCGTAGCGTATGGTGCTCACTGTCAAGAATCTGTGGGCGTGCCAAGGTTCAGGACGCTGGCGACCGTACGGCAAGGCGATGCAATCGGGTGAGGACCGTCCGCAATCGCTGCGTCCGCTCCGACGCACACGACCGATGACTCGTACGCACGCAGCACTGTGGGCGCTCATTCTCACTGCAACGGTGGCTGATATCCTTCTGACGATGGTCGGTACCGCTGGGGGGCTACAGGAGGGGAACGCTGTCGTCCGGGTGATGGTAGGTGCGTTTGGTCCTGCTGGACTCTGGCTGGTGAAGTTCGCGGCGATGGTCTGGCTCGTCGGCGGCTGGGCGGTTCTCTCCGACCGAAACGCCACTATTTTTCTCGCGCTTTTTGCCACTGTAACCGTCTTCGTCACCATCTACAATGCCGTCTTGCTGGTCGACACTGGCGTCGTCACGGTGTCGTGACTGGCGTCACCCGTCGTGTCTCTCGCTGTGGCTCTCCACCGTGTCTGAATGGCTGCTCTCTGCGAGCAGGTTCGTGAGCGCGACGACGATGGCCAGCACGATTGGCCCGGCGATGAACCCGACTACGCCGATAGTCAGGCCGCCACCGACGAATCCGACAAAGTACAGCGTTTGCGAGAGGCGTTCGGGGTCACCCAGCCGGAAGCGGACGACATCGACGATGAGGTTCGGGAGTGCAACGAGAAAGACCGCGCCGAGCGTCGCGATGGCGACGAACATCACTAGCTCTCCCTCCAGCAGGTGGAACCCCGCCAGTCCGAAGACCAGTGGCGCGGCGCTGATAAACGGGAGCGTCCAGAGCACTGCGCCGACGAGTGCGAGAATAAACGGTAGCTCGTAATCCAGGAGGAGAAACACGCCGAGTCCGGTGCCGTAGGTCACGATACCTCCGACCAGGACGAGCACGTAGTGGCCGAAGAGAACTTCGCGGATGCGCCTGTGAACTCTGTCGATGACATCGTGGTACATCGCCGGAATCGGGCCGAAGACGAGCGAGCGGAGTCTGTTATAGTAGTACAGCAATGCGAAGACGACGAACGCGTAGACGACGAATTTCGCGGAGTACACTGACATCTGCTGGGCAGCGACGACAGCGACACGCGAGACGTTCGGAGTGACCGCTTCCTGAAGCGGCGTCAGGTTGAAAATGACCGTTTCGCCCCCGACCGCAACCGGTATCGAGGTGTCGAGCGCCGCAATTCCGTTGAGGAGTGCGTCGCGTCGCACGTAGAGGACGAACACGAACGGCACAATCAGGGCCAAACTCGCCACGACGCCGGCGAGTGTCACGAGTATCGCGCTCCAGTAGGACGGGACGCCGTGTCGTATCGTCCACTTGTGGGCCGGCAACAGCATGTAGCTGGCGGCGATGGCGACCAGAATCGTCATGATGACGCGGGAGAGGACGAGCGCGGCTATCGCTGCGATGACGATTCCCAGCCCCACGAGGACGGTCCGGCGTTCGTTTGCCACAGCGACAAATCGGTACAGTCCCGCTAAAAGCTTCCTATCGTGTCAGAAAATAGGTCGTTCGACGCCGCGTTCGAACAGCGTCACCACGTTCCGCGTGTGTTCGTCGACTTCCGCCGTATTCTCCAGCAGGACCGTTTCGCTGGGGAACAGCTTCTCGCCGAGAACGAGCCCGTTGTCCCGCGCGGTCGACCCCGTCACTGTCAGGTACACACCGATACCCGTCTGTGCAATCGATGCTTCCTCTTCGATTCCGTCGACGGGATAGGTGAAGTCGATACCGTCGAGCGCCTTCGTTCCCAGCACTGCCTCGACGAGGCGTTCGTACCGCGGTGAGATACAGAGTTCTCCCTCGTACTCCTCGACGAACGAGCGGTCCAGTTCCCCGCTCCCTTCGAGCAGTTCCGGCGTCGCGAGCAGCGTATGATACACCGTATCTCCGAGTCCGTCGACGATTCGGACGTCCGTATCCAGCGGGTCGATTCGCTCGTTTGCGGCCTCAAGTCCGTCGATAGGGTCGTCGCTGAGCTGGACCACTTCTTCGAGCACGAGGTCGGCGCTGTCGAAGCCGAGTGCAAACTCGTGTGTTCGCAGCGCGCGGAACGGCTCCTCCCGGCCGACCAGCTGCACATCCGTCTCCCCGGCTGGGACGGTGACGCTGTCGAAGACCACCCGTCGGGGCATCCCCTCGCGGTCGTCGCGCAAGAGCGTGTATTCGGGCTGTGTCGGGTCCGAGAGATTGCTGTACTGCGCCAGCCGCTCGTAGACGTCACTGTCGGCCTGCTGGTTGTCCTTCGTGATTGCTTTCTCGTATCGAAGCGTCGAGATGATATCGTCGGCGGTCTCCTCGAACGGGACACTCTCAGCAAGTGCTTCCAGAACACCTTCCAGTGGTCGCCCTTTCCTCGGAACGGCCACCCGCACGGTCGTCATTGACGGAGACGAATGTACCGGGAGACAAAACAGACCCGGTTTCGAGACGCTAGCCGCCGAAGGTCGATTTGATCTGCTCTTGCCACTCCTGGATGTCTTCGAGGTTCTCTTCGATATCTTCGAGTCGAGCAGCCACGTCTCCGTCGGTCACTTCCTCCTCTAGTTCGTCGACATTCGATTCGACGGATTCGAGCGACGCTTCCAGGTCCGAGACCGTAGATTCGATGTCCTCGACTTCTTCGCCCATATTCTCGACATTTTCGCTCATCGTCTCGACTTCGGTGGACACGTCGTCCATCTCGGTCCGGACCTCTGACACCGTCCCGCTCGTCTCTGAGAGTTCTGACTCGACTTCGTCGAGCGACCGGTCGAACTCCTCGAGCTGTGACTCGAAGTCCCTGATGAGCTGGTCGCCGGTTCCGTTCTCTTCGAGGAACTCCTCGAGTGCGTCCGTGTACGCGCGCAGGTCGGCGATATCGCTCTGGAGCTTGTCGACCCGGGCGTCGTGTGCACCGTTGGTGTCGTTCCGCTCTGAGAGCTTGTCGATAGCTCGCTGGACGAGTTTCAGGTCGTCGACCGACACGTCGTTCTGTCGAATCTCGTTTGCCATCGCGCGGACGACCGAATCGCCCTCGATGTTCGCCGCTGCCGGCTCCGTCCCGTCTGCATTACCGCTCTCGGCGCCATCGCCGTCACCGCTGTCGGCAGTGACCGTCGTTTCGCCGTCGGGTGCGTTCGGGTCTTTGAGGTCGAGCGTATCTATCTCTTCGTCGGTGTCGTCCTCCTCGTCTTCGAGTCCGGGAACCTCTCCCTCGCCCGAGATGACGTCTTTGACGATGTCGTCGCCGCCCTCCGGGACGATGTCCTCGGCACCGGTGCCGGAATCAGAGCCACTGTCGACCGTCTCGCCGTCGAGTGGTGGGTCGACTTCCTCGATGACAGGCTCGGTCAGGAACTTCTCGACGTCGTCTGCCCCGGTTGCCCGAATCCCGTAGACGGTCGTGTACTCGGAGTTCCCCTCAAACTCCCGCTCGAACGTGATCTGTTTTTCATCAATGGTCCAGAACTCGCTGCCGTACTCCGGATGGAACCCGAGGTCTTCGACGGCCACGCTCTCGGGCACCTCGTCAGAGAGCGTGACGGCGACAGTCTCCTCGCGTTCGGAGACAAACTCGAAGGCAATTGCGGGCACAGGAAACTCGTCTTCCTCGAACCGCTTGGTCACGGACACCCCATCGGAAGAAATCACGACTTCCTCGTATGCCTGTGAATCACTCATGGTACATTGTGCGTTCAGCGACGGTATTAAAGCTATTTACTGTTACTGAAATTACGAAATACGTTTCAGGTGGAAATCGTCTCGCTGAGGAGGTGCTTACACGTCCAATCGGTCGCCGATCTCGACGACGTTCAAACGGCGGGGATACTCGAAACTTCGCACGTGCTCGTGGAGTGCCGTCGGGTCCGCCGTCAGACCTTTCCACATGTCCCAGTGTGTCGGCACGAGCCTGTCGACCTGGAGTTCGTTCGCCGCCTCGACGAGCATGTTCTCGTCGTTGTACCATTTCGTGTACTTCGGTTTGCGCGTCTGCTTGTCGGGAATCATCCCCGCACTCCCGAAGGCGAGGACGCCGACGTCGATGTCGTAGTCCTCGCCGACTGCCTCGAAGTCGCCGGGCCGGGCGTCGCCAGCGTGAAAAAAGGTTCCCGACTGGTGCTCGACGACGTAGGAGACGGGGTGGTCTGCGTCGGGGTCGTTCGCCGGTTCGACGTGAATCGTCAGGTCACCGATTCGGACGGCGTCGCCCTCGCTGACGCGTTCGAGCTGTCCCGGTTCGATATCCCACTCGTCCAGCCAGCCCGCTTCGCGCACAGTGTCGATACTTGCGTCGGGGCCGTAGAAGTTCGCGTCCGTCCCTTCGAGGAGCGGTCCCTGACTTGGGCCGTCGACGTGGTCGGAGTGTTCGTGCGTCGCGAGGACGGCGTCGGCTTCCGCGACGTCTGTCGGGTCGAAGGGCACTGGAATCATCCGAACGGTTCGGGGTGGGTCGCCAGTGTTGAGATAGGGGTCGATAAAGAGCGTCGTCCCGCTGGAACTCTTCAGTACGAAGCCGTTGCAACCGAGATACCAGATGGCAATCCCGTCGGGGTCGGCGTCTTCGACGGCACGGGGTAACCAATCCCCCCAGTCAGAGTGGACAGTCTCCATATCTCTCGGTGCGCGCGGCCGAGGCTAAGGGGTTTCGGACGTGACCGAAAACGCGAGCACCGCTGCTTAGTCGTTACAACAGCCGCCAGCCTTCTCGCCGAAGTCCACGTCCAGCGGTTCGCTGATGTGTTCGTTCAGCGCTTGCAGACGGAGTTCGAGGTCGTTCTGCGCCTGGAGGAACTCGCTCATCACGGGAATCGAGTGGAGCTTTTCCTGAGCTTCCTGGAGTTGTCGCAGGTCATCCTGGCCGGCCTGGCCGGTCTGGCGGGCCATCATGTACTCCTCGCGAATCTGTTCGAACTCCTCGATCTGTGCCTGAGCTTCCTCGTCGGCCTCGACGGCCTCCTTCTTCTCGCGGAAGGTCTGGTAGGCGGGCATCTCCGTGATGGCCTCGCCGAGTTCGCGGGCCATTTCCTCGACTGTCTGGTCGCTTTCGGCAGGAGATTCGCTTTCGACACTCATTGCTCAGAGTTAGACGTGAACGCCTAAAGGCCTGCCGATGGGAGGGACCGACTCCCACGCGTGTAGCACGAAGCGCCGTCGTTATACGCGCCCAGCGGCTATGACGGCCCAATGAGTCAGGATACGACGGATAGACCCGAGGGCGACCTCAGAAACACCGGGATGAGTCTCCGTCACGACCGGGAGTGGGACTACGAACTCGACCGTATCACGGAGGCTGTCGACGAGCGCGACGCCGACACCGTCGGTCTACAGTTCCCCGAAGGTCTCAAACGCCGCGGACCGGGTGTGGCAGACGACCTCAGAGAACTGCTTCCGGACGGCGTCTCGGTGATGATTTCGGGCCAGCCCTGCTACGGCGCCTGTGACCTCGACACCTACCTGATGCGCCGGACGGACGTGTTCGTCCACTTCGGGCACTCCCCGATGAAAGAGTCCGACAGCATCATCTACGTCCCGCTGTTCTCGAACGTGGATGTTTTCCCCATCATGGAGCGGGCACTCGACGAGGAACTCACGCCGGCTGAAGAAGACCCCGACGTGGGACTGGTCACGACCGCCCAGCACATGAACAAGTTCGAGGAGATGCGCGAGTTCCTCGAAGACCGCGGCTACGAGGTCCACACTCGACGTGGCGACGACCGACTGACCCACGAAGGGCAGGTGCTTGGCTGTAACTACGCCTCTGCGGAGGTCGACGCCGACCAGATTCTCTACGTCGGCGGCGGCAAGTTCCACCCGCTCGGACTGGCAATGGAACACCCAGACAAGAACGTCGTCATCGGCGACCCGGTCAACAACGTCGTCAAAATCGCGGACAACGAGAAGTTCATGAAACAGCGCTACGCTTCGGTCCACAAGGCGATGGACGCCGACACCTGGGGCGTCATCTTCTGTACGAAGATTGGACAGGGGCGCTGGGACAAGGCACAGGAAATCGTCGAGAACAACGACAACGCCTACCTCATCACGATGGACGAGATAACGCCGGACCGGCTGACCAACTTCGGAATGGACGCGTACGTCAACACCGGCTGTCCGCGCATCACGACCGACGACGGGCCGCAGTTCAAGAAACCGATGCTCACGCCCGGCGAGTACGAGATTGCAATCGGCGAGAAACCGCTCGACTCACTCGAGTTCGACACGTTCCACGGAACCTGGTGACTGTCTGCATGGGATTTCATACCTTCGACCCCGAACGCGCGGACCGCCTCGAAGACGCAACTCGGTTCCGGTTTTGCTCCCGCGAGGAGTTGCTCGGTCCGCTCCCCCGCGGTCCAGACACCACCGTTCTCGACGTGGGAAGTGGAACCGGCTTCTACACCGACGAGATTGCGCCCTTCGTCGGCCGCGTCCTCGCACTCGACGTCCAGCGGGAGATGCACGGCAAGTACCGCACAAAGGGCATTCCGGCGAACGTTTCGCCAGTCACAGCCAACGCCGAGTCGTTGCCCCTGGCAGACGGTACTATCGGTGGCGCGTTCTCGACGATGACGTTCCACGAGTCGACGACGCCGGCGGCGCTGTCCGAACTTCGGCGCGTCCTGGCGGCGAGCGCACCCTTCGTCGTCGTCGACTGGTCCGGAGACGGCTCCGGCGAATCCGGTCCGCCGGTCGAGGAACGGTTCGACGCCGAGCGCGCGCGTGAACTCCTCTCGGACGCCGGATTCACGGTCGAAACTGCCGAAGAGCGCTCTGAGACGTTCAGAGTTGTCGCCCGCGCCTGAGGTGGAGATTACTACGAAGCATGGCCGAAGATTTTTGTATTAATTTCGGGTATTGGGAGTGATGGCAACGAAGAGCGCGCTGACCCAGCAACTCGGCGTGGTCGTCGGATTCGACGACCCACGGGTGGACCTAGAACAGTACCGGACGCCGCCCGAACTGGCCGCCCATCTCGTGCACACCGCCGACCTGCAGGGGGATGTCGAAGGGAAAACGGTCGTTGACCTCGGCTGTGGGACCGGTATGTTGGCACTCGGCGCAGCCCTTCGGGGACCAGCGTCCGTCGTCGGTCTCGATATCGACCCGGCACCGCTCGCGACCGCTCGCGAGAACGAGCGTCGGGTCGCCACGGCCAGTGCGGTGTCGTGGGTCCGCGGTGACGCCACCGAGGCACCGCTTTGCCCGGACACCGAGACGACGGTTATCATGAACCCGCCCTTTGGCGCACAGCAGGGCAACGAACACGCCGACCGCGCGTTTCTCGCAACTGCCGCCGACATCGCCGACGTGTCCTACTCCATTCATAATGCCGACAGTGCCGACTTCGTCGAGGCGTTTGCCGGAGATAACGGTGGGGAGGTTACCCACGCCTTCCGTGCCGAGTTCGACCTCCCGCACTCCTTCGATTTCCACGACCAGGAACGGCGGAATATCGACGTGGAAGTGTTCCGTATCGAGTGGTGACTACTGCTGGCGTTTGGCGATACGCAGCTCTGTCCTCCCAACAGACGCGTTGAGATTCGTCCCGTTGCGCTCGAAGGTGATGCCACCGAGCGTCGTCTGTTCGTCGGGTTGGGGAAGTTGCCCGGTCGCGACTGTCGTGTTGTTTTCCGAGACTGCTAGCTGATAGCCGTTGTCGACCGGCGCGAGCGTGACTCGGCTCCCGTTGAGCACCGCGGGGACGCGCACTGGGTCGGCTTCGAACACCTGTGTCGCGTCATCCTCGGGTGGGTCGACGAACACCTTGTACGTACTTCCACCGTCGACGACCGACCAGCCCGAGCGCGACACGACGACCGTTTCGCGCCAGCCGACCCCACCGACCGGAACGCGGACGCTGCCACGGGACTGCAGTCGTCCCGCCGGGACCACCGCTTCCCAGACATTGCGTCGCTCGCTGGTGACGATGACGCCGCTGGTGTTGACCGTCAGCGAGTCACGCAGACCTGGAATCTGGACGCCGGCGATGTACTGGTTTGGCACCTGCTCGGCGTAGGTGACGGTGTAATCCCGAATTTCGACGCCGGAGTCGCTTTCTGGGCCGGCATCGATGGAGACGAGGTTGTACGGAATCGCGACAAGACTCAGCGCGAGAACGACACACAGCAGGACGCCCACGGCGGCCTCGCGACGAGAGAGGTCGATTCTCGGGACGAGCGTCCGGTCGCGGGCTGCCAGCGCGAGTGCGACAACGCCTGCGAGCAAGAACATCGTCGCTGTGCCGAGACCCCGAAAGAGGACGTACTCGGTGTTGCTGAGATACCAGTAGAAGGCGTACAGCGACTTGGCGACGGCGAATACGAGCGTGGCGAAGTAAACCCGTCGGTAGCCCGGCCAGGCGTCACGCGTGCGAACGAGCCAGAGACCGCCGAGAACGCCGACCAGGAGGCCGAGTGCGTGCCCCTGGATGGCGATGTCGGCCCATCCCGGCGTGACGAACTGGGTCCGGCCTCGGGCGACGATGAGGGGGTTCTGGAATGCGTAGTAGCTCAGACTGACAACACGCTCGGCGACGAGTGCGTACACCGCAGTGATGGGACGGGTGACGATTGCAAAGCCCCCGAACGCGAAGACGACACCCGAGAAGCCGATGAGCGCGCCCGGCGTGAAGAGGCTGGTGGCAAGTCCGACGAGAAAGACGCCGACGACGAACAGCAGGATACGGACGAACGGGTTCGTGAGCCAGTTTCCAAAGGAGTGACTGCCGCGTCTCGTCGGGTAGTGGCTCCAGGCAAACTCGGCGATGGGAGCGAAAACGACGGTCCCGAGGAGGTTGCCGGTGATGTGTCCTTCATTCGCGTGGGAGAAGGCGGCAGTGACCATTCCCAGCGGGTAGCCAAAGGACCACGACCGGAAACCGACCACGACCGGGCCGCCCTGCTGGCCGCCGCCCTGGAGAAAGAAGTAGACGGCCAGCACACCGAGGACGCTGAGAACGGTCCCCCACGGAACGCCGAGGACGAACCGTTCGCGGAGGGGGTCGAGCGGACGAGTCCTCCCGTCTCGGCCACGGAGGACGAACGCGGAGAGGGCCAGCGCGGCCACGATGGCGAAAGGACTCAACCGTTCGATAAGCTCGACGGGGACCGACGGTGCCATGGGCGGAGGCTGTACCCGGAGTGGATTATGTCTGTCGGCAACCCGATGGCTTTTCGGGAGTGACGGTCCTTGGCCCACACAATGGGAGTACGGCCACCGTCCGACGATATGGACGACGAACCGGATGTCATCGAATTTGGCATCGCGGCACTGGATGCGCGTCTCGAACAACTCGACGTAACGTTCCCGACGACTGCCGAGGAACTGGTCGCCGAGTACGGTGACGTGCGTGTCCCAATCGACGCTGCCGGCACCGAAATCACACTGGCGGCAGCACTCGAGAAGACGGCACAACAGGAGTTCGAAACGGAGCGGGAACTGCTCGACGTGTTACACCCTATCTTCGAACAACATCGAAAAGGTTCGTCGCGGGGATATCTGTCCCAACTGCGTGCGCTCCTCCCGTTTTAGTCTTCCCGCGGTGTCTGTTCGCCGGCCGATTCGGGCGCGTCCGTCGTGCGACCCGGTTCAGTCGCCGTCTCGCCACGGCTGCCGTCTCGGTTGAGTTCCCGGGCGAGTTCCTGCATCTGGTGGGTCTGCTCGCGGTTGAGCGTCACGACGAGGTCCGAGAGGACGCCGAACATCAGTAACTGGACGCCAAAGAGCAGGGCGACGCCGGCGACCACGGCGATGACCTCGTGTGAAATGCTACGCGTGACCCACTCGATAGCGACGTATCCTGCGAGTACGACACCGACGAGCGTACTGAGAATGCCGACGCTCCCGAAGTAAAAAAGCGGATTGTTGGTCTTGGCCATCTGGTAGAGCGTGAGGAGGATGACCCCGCCATCTCGGAACGGCCGGAGGTTCGTCTCGGATTCGTCGGGGCGTGGCTGGTAGGTAATCGGGACCACGCTCGTCCGGACGTTGTGTTTGACACATTCGACGGCCATCTCCGTCTCGATACCGAAGCCGTCGGCAGTCAGGTTCAGCCGCTGGAACGAACGGTACGTGAAGGCTCGATACCCACTGAGTATATCCTCCAGGTTCCGGCCGTGAATGAAGCGAAAGGCGCGATTGATGACACCGTTGCCAATCTGGTTGAGGCGGGACATCGCCCCCGGTTCCATGTTCGCAAAGCGGTTCCCGATGACGTGGTCTGCCTCGTCTGCAAAGAGTGGTTCGAGCATCGCTCTGGCCTCGTCGGCACGGTAGGTGGCGTCGCCGTCGACCATCAGCACGTAGGGGGCGTCGATGTACTCCATCGCCTCGCGAACGGCCTGTCCCTTCCCCGAGCCGGACTGGACGACGACTCTCGCGCCGTGGTCGCTGGCGATTTCGCGGGTGCCGTCGGTCGAACCGCCGTCGATTACCAGGACGTTCTCGAACCCCTCGCTGACGAATCCATCCACCACTGCGCCGATAGTCTCGGCTTCCTCGTACGTCGGAACGAGTACGCACACGTCGTCGGGGTCGACCATCGGCGCAACCTACGCCACTACCCCGGAAAAAGCTAGGTGATTAGTCGTCGTCCCGGTGTTCGCTGAGATGTTCCCACACTTCCGTACAGCCACAGCCATCTTCGACATCGTCGAGGTGGTCGGCCGGTGCGCCAGGTTCCTGTGACATAGTTACTCTCTTTCTGAGTAAATACACGGGAATAATAAATAGCTTTTCCCGTGTCAACAGGGCGAACGATTTTGCCCAGATATTTCGCGGGAACGTCCAGTGTGGAATCAATATTATTTTTGATGTATGTTTTACTATTGACCATTGAACCACTCGGTTTGTATATCAACCTATTTTGAAAACACCCGTTCTGTCGGGCGGTTTAGAATCTTCAGAAAAATTCCTACGTGAGTATCATACGCGAATATTTCGGGTGTCTGAGAGGGGAACATTTAACAGACGGGCATGCTTGTTACTGTGCAACAACGGGGATTCAACAATGTTATCCATGGAAGTAGATATGGTGCAGTACGACTGTCCATATATTGATACGACAGCGGACTACGACATCACCTTCTTCACGAAGCAGTGGGACTTCAACGCGGCAAAGGAGATGCTAGAAACACGCATCATGGCAACGGGGGCGACCCCACAGGAGCTAGACCGGGGTCTCGATGCTCTCCGCGACCATCCCAACATGCGCAACTTCGAGTTGCTCCGTCGGAAAGGTGAGAAAGCGCTCATCCGCTCACAGATCGGCGAGACGAGTGCGATGGAAGCGATTCGAGAAAACAACGGCTACATCACCGGCCCCTTCGAGATTCGAGACGGCAGCGAGATGTGGCGGGTCGGCTTCGACAGTGAAGATGTCTCCCAGACTGCGCTGTCGGACCTCGACAGACACAACGACTTCACTGTCGAGTCACGGGAGTCGGTCGACCTCGAAGATTACTACGACGTGTTGCAAAACATCGAGGTGGCCGGTGGCTTCCTCGACCAGTGTCGGGACCTCTCTCGTGTCGAAAGCGAGACGCTGACCAAAGCCGTCGAGAAAGGATACTTCACGCGGCCCCGGGAGGCAAATCTCTCGACGCTCGCCGACGAGTTCGACATCTCGAAGACTGCCGTCTCGAAGAACCTCCGCCGCGGCCAGCGGAAAGTCCTCGGTGAAGTTGTCGACGCCATCGAGGCCGTCGAACAGGAGCAAAACTACGGTCGCCAGCCCTGAACGGTCTCTTTCTCGCCGGATGCAACTCCCCTGAGCGGCAGCACGCTACTGGCCCGCTCCGAGGAGGAGTCGACGGTACTGTTGCTACCCGTTGGGAGAACCGAAGAACGAACGGGGCAGGTTACTCCTGGCCGCTTCCCTGCATCAGTTCCTGCACTTCGCGTTTCTGCGAGACTTCCTCTGGGTCGCCGTGCTCGAATATCTCGCCACGTTCGACGACGTACAGTTCGTCAACCATGTCGGGGACGTGCTGGACGTTCGACTCAGCGATGAGAACGGCGATACCGCGGTCGTTAATCTCCTCAATGTAGCCCTTCAGGCGCTCGACGATGATGGGTGCGAGCCCTTCGAGCGGTTCGTCGAGGATGACGAGGTCGGGTTTGAGTGCGAGTGCACGCCCGATGGAGACCATCTTCGCCTGGCCACCACTGAGGTTCTCGACTTTCGCCTCGCGACGATCCGAGAGTTCCTCGAAGATGTCGTAGACGTCTTCGACGGCCTCGTCTTCGTCTTCGATGCCACGCTTGTCCCCCAGCGTCCAGATTGGCATCCGGAAGTTCTCGTCGATGGTCATTCCGGTGAACAGCTTGCGGTCCTCGGGCTGATAGCCAATCCCGCGCTGTGGAATCTGCTCGGGTCGGAGCTCCGTCAGCTCCTCGCCGCGGAACTTGATAGAGCCACTGAGAATGTCGGCCAGTCCCATCACGCTCCGGAACGTCGTCGTCTTCCCGGCACCGTTCCGACCGACGTAGCCGACAGCACTCGACTCTTGGACAGAGAGGTCCACGTCGTAGGTGACCTGGAACCCCTCGACGGCCGAATCGAGGTCAGTAATCGAGAGCAGGGGGTCGCCGTTGTTCATTCTTCCACCCCCAGGAGGAGACGGCGCAGTTCGTCGTCCGTTTCGAGTATCGACGGCGGACCTTCACCGTGGACCGACCCCTGATGAAGTGCGATGACGCGGTCTGCGTATCCCCGCACGAGGTCCATGTCGTGTTCGATAGTCACTGTGGTCACGTTCTGTTTCTCGCTGACCTCCACGATCGTCTCGATGACGTAGTCAGTCTCCTGTGCCGAGACCCCGGAGGTCGGCTCGTCGAGCAACAGGTAGCTGGGGTCGAGTGCGAACGACATCGCCACGTCGAGGAGCTTGCGGTCTCCGTGTGGGAGTTCTTCGGCGATGTCGTCGGCGACATCTTCCAGTCGGAACTGGTCGACGAGCTCCTCGATTTTCGCTTCGACTTCTTCGTGTTCGTCGTCCAGGGAGAAGAGCCCGCGCAGTGCGCTCCGCGGGGCGAACCCACCGGTCATCTCCTCTTTGATGAGAATGGCGGTCCGGATGTTCTCCCGGACGGTCATCTCTTCGAAGACTTTGACGACCTGGAAGCTACGGACGAGTCCTTTGTGGACACGCTCGTCGGCTCGCAGGCTCGTAATCTCCTCGCCGTCGAGGATAACTTCACCCTCGTCGGGGTCGAGCAATCCAGTCAGGAGGTTGATGAGCGTGGACTTTCCGGCCCCGTTGGGACCGACGATGAAGACCATCTCGCCTTCTTCTCTACCGAATTCGACCGACACGTCGTCAGTCGCTACGATGTTACCGAACGACTTTCTGAGTCCTTTTGCTTCGAGCATCTACTTCACCCCCAGAAGGAGGATACGAACGTTCTTTACAGCACGTTTCATCGCATCGACGGCACCGGTTGCAGCCTGACTGACCCACGGCCCGATGAGGCTCGGGTCGTTTTTCAGGTCAACGCCAGCCTGCCGGACGCGCCCGCCGCGTTTGAGCGAGCCGACGACACCGCTCGGGAAGACAAAGACGATAATCAGCAACACGATACCGGTGAGCATGCGGCCAATCTCTTTTTCTCCCCCGGGACCGGTGAGCGTGAAGTCCGAGGCGATGTTCGCCAGCACCTCGAAGATGATGCCACCGATGAAGGGCCCGGTGAGTGTGTTGAATCCACCGAGGATTGCGATATAGAGGATGTCACCGGAGACGAACACCTGCAGTGTCTCGTCCGGGCTGACACCTGACGTGAAGAAGATGGCGTAGAGGGCACCGGCGACGCCGCCGTAAAAGCCCGAGATGATAAACGCGGCCCAGACGTATCGCTTGACGCGCAATCCGAGGAACCGCGCTCGGGTCCGCTCCTGTCCGATCGCGTCGAGTGCGCGGCCGAACGGCGATTTGGAGATGCGCAGCATAATCAGCAACATGAACAGCGACACGACGATGGTGACGGCAAACAGGATGCTGTTCTCGATGTCACCCCCTGTCAGGGCGACATCGCCCAGACGTGGGAATCGGTCGATAACGGACGTCCCAGACTGACTCGGGGCGAGAACGTTCAGGCCGTCCGTGCCACCGAGTTCGCCAATCCCGCGCGGAATCGAGTAGAGCAACTGACCGAAGGCCAGTGTCACCAGTGCGAAGTACAGTCCCTCGTGGGGCAGCGTGAAGTAGCCGATGAGCACCGCAACGAGCGTCGCGGCGATGATTGCCATCGGAACCAGCACCAGCACCGACTGAATCTCGTAGAACTGAATCAGGATGGCCGTGGTGTAGGCGCCGGTCCCGAAGAAGGCCGCGTGACCGAACGAGACGAGGTCTGCGTGGCGCAACAGCAGGTTCAGCCCCACTGCTGCCAGTCCGAGAACCATCCCGC
>JAZKTK010000042.1:0-22729 GCA_036625595.1 Haloarculaceae archaeon
AGAGCAACCTCTTCGAGACTGAGCGGATGTTCTCCGACGTGTACTGTTTCGAACCCGGACAGTCACAGACCCCACACACCCACGAGAATGCCGACAAAGTGTACTACGTTCTCGACGGAGAGGGGACCTTCGTTATCGACGGCGAGGAGCACACCCTCGAGGAGGGCAAGGCAATTATCGCGACTGCTGGCGAGGAGCACGGCGTTCGAAACGACAGTGACGACCGCCTCCGGACGCTCGTGTTTATGGCCTGGACGACCGAGTAACACTGTCCGTCGACAGCAGCCACCAAGGACAACCAGTGAGAGTCACGCTAGCATTCGCCGGTAGATTGAAGGGAACGGACTCCGACTCTCGGTCTATGAGCACCGAACCAGAGGTAGCTCCGGATACTGACGAGTCAGATGCACTGTCGATTGCACACGACCTTGGCGGCGCTATTTCCGACCTGCCGGAGTACGAGCAGTTCCTCGAGACACAGCGCGCAGTGAAAGACTCAGAGAAGGCACAGGAGAAAATCACGGAGTTTGAGCAGGTCCGCGAGGAGTTCATGCTCTCGCGCCAGTCGGGCGAGGCGACACAGGAGGAATTCCAGAAACTCCAGACGAAACAGGCCGAACTGAACGAAATTCCGGTGATGGCCGAGCATCTCGAAGCGAAAAACCGTCTCGAAGCACGACTGGCCGAGCTCAACGACGCCATCTCTCAATCCCTCGCCATCGACTTCGGACAGAAAGCCGGCGGCTGTTGCGAAGACTAACTCTCGGGAGGCAAGACAGCAGAATCGAAGCTCCGTTCGGACCACCTGGCCGACGGGTAGTCTCAACTCTCGTCTCGGACGCTGTTTCGTTCGGGATACTGTGTCCGTGGCAAACGTGCCGCTGTTTCTGCTCGACTACCCTCGAGATAGTACGATAGTATAAGAAATCTATAACAATAGAAAATTGATATAAAATACTAAATTACGTAAAAATGATAGTATCAAAAAATTCAACATCCCCTCCTCCGAGTGTTGTGTAGATAACTTCTGTCGATTTAGGATAAAGTGACGCCCTCTTCTCTATACTATTCGTCTATAATCCCCTCAAAACTGAAGTTTTCACAATAATAGGGGCAAAATTGTATACAAGTCGTTCTAATATCGTTTCGAGGAACCACTCCAGTAGCCAGCAGCATGTTAGTATGAGCCGCTCTTTGTCCACTGTTGCCGATTCTGACTCGTCAGTAGCGGACTATCGACTGGTTTACTGTACTCTCAATTGTAGATTGTGTTCTGCCTTCGATGTCCCTTACACATAATAAAAACAGGTATTATATAAAACCTTCACTTCTGGACCACACCGTGCGATATGTTCAGGCCGGTCCGATAGCCGCTGGGGTGGATGAACCGCGGCAACGGATTCGCAATCACCAGGGAATCGTTCTGTTATGCTCAGATGTACGACCCGCGAAAGTACGAGGGCTCTCGCGGACCCTGAATCGATGGCGTCGTCGAGTGGGCGAGGGAAGTCGGGAACTGATGCCACTCACAGCTTCTGTTTGTTCGCGCAAGAGCGGCGCGTCTGACCGCCCGTTCCACATCCACTCTGGGGCGGCAGTTTATATTGGAAAGGGAACTACCCACCCCTGTGTCGAAGACAGCGTCGTATCTACGCTTTTTCCCCTACGACCAGCCCTACGACCATCAGCAGGAGGCGATGGGGACGATTTACGACGCCCTCGAAGACGGCGACGACATCCTCTTCGAGGGGGCGACCGGGACCGGCAAGACACTGGCCTCGCTCGCACCAGCCCTGGAGTACGCCCGCGAGACGAACAAGACCGTCGTCATCACGACGAACGTCCACCAGCAGATGCGGCAGTTCCGCCGGGACGCCTCCGCCATCAACGACCAGGAGTCGATTCGCGCCGTCGTCTTCCGCGGGAAGGCGTCGATGTGTCATATCGACGTGGGCTTCGAGGAGTGCCAGGCGCTCCGGGATACGACCCGCGACCTGGTCGACACCGAACAGGACCTCGCGGACCTCGAACGCCAGCAGCGCGACCTGCTCGACGAGAGTCAGGCGGGCGACGGCGGGGCCGCCGAAGCACGCAGTGCGGTCATGGACGAACTCGACGCCGTTCAAGACGACCTTTCGGAGTTCGAGGACAACGCTACCTGCGACCACTACTACCGGAACCTGACGGCGGACACGGACGACTTCTTTGCGTGGCTCTACGACGACGTGCGCACGCCCGACGACATCTACGAGCGGGCGGGCCAGTACGGCTTCTGCGGGTACGAACTGTTAAAGGAGGGCGTCGAGGGCGTCGACCTGGTCGTCTGTAACTACCACCATCTGCTTGACCCGATGATACGCCAGCAGTTCTTCCGCTGGCTCGGCCGCGACCCCGAGGACGTCATCGCTATCTTCGACGAGGCTCACAACGTCGAGGACGCCGCCCGCGACCACGCTCGCCGGACGCTCACCGAGAACACCCTCGAAAGTGCACTGGACGAACTCACCGAGAGTGATGACGCCCGCACAGACCCCGCGTACAACGTCCTCGGGACGTTTCTGGAGGCGCTCCGGGAGGCCTACGACGACGCCTTCGCTTTCGGCGAGCGCGAGCAGGTCGACGAGAACTGGCACGACCTCTCGGTGGCCAACGACGACAGACGGGACGACCTCACCCTTGCCTTCCTGCAGGGCTACACCGGCCCTGGATTCAGCGAGGAACTCGACCACGCCGTCGAACTCGGTCGTGACCTCGATGCCGAGTACGAAGAGGAGTACAAATCCGGCGACGCGACCGTCCGCAAGGAGTGCCAGACGCTGCAGGCCGCGACGTTCGTCCAGTCGTGGCTCGACGAGGGCGACGAGATGGGGACCTACCCAGTCGTAAGCGTGCGGCGGGACGACGACGGCGCTGGCGACATCTACGGCCGTGCAGAGCTGTACACCTGCATCCCCGAACAGGTCACGCGGGATCTGTTCTCGGAACTGCACGCGAGCGTCCTGATGAGCGCCACGTTGCGCCCGTTCGAGGTGACCGAGGACGTGCTTGGGCTGGACAGTCCGGAGACGATGGCCTACGGCGCGCAGTTCCCCGAGGAGCGTCGGCGGACCTACGCCGTCGACGGCCCCGCACTCTTTGCCAGCAAGCGCGACGACCGACAGGTCCAGGAGACCGTCACCGAGACCATCGAGGACGCCGTCCGCTTCACGCCGGGGAACACGCTCGTCTTTTTCCCCTCCTACAGCGAAGCCGAGCGGTATCACGAGCGGGTCCACGCCGGGACTGGCTATCTGGACGAACCCGGGACCGCCGCCAACGACTTGCGCGAGCAGTTCGCCGCCGACGACGACGGCGTGCTCTTTACCTCGCTGTGGGGCACGCTCGGCGAAGGAGTGAGCTTCGACGGCGACGACGCCCGAACCGTCATGGTCGTGGGCGTCCCCTATCCGCACCTGGACGACCGGATGGAAGCCGTCCAGGCCGCCTACGACGAGGTCTTCGAGGTCGGCGAGGAGGACGGCACTGGCCAGACCGTCCAGAACGAGGACGCGGGCTGGCACTACGCCGTCGAGATTCCCACCGTCAGGAAGACCCGGCAGGCGATGGGGCGAGTCGTCCGCTCCCCCGACGACTTCGGTGCGCGTATCCTGCTCGACGCCCGCTACACCGAGCGTGCTGAAATCGAGATGGGCCAGTACGCCGTCCGCGGAGCGTTCCCCACTGAGGAGCGGGCCGAGATGGTCGACGTACAACCCGAGAAGTTGAAGTTCGGTCTGCTGAACTTCTATCAGGACGTCGACGCCTACGACGGCGACCCGCCGACTCCGTAACGGGCTGTTCGACCACCGGCTGTGATACGATGGACATCGAGGAACTCAGAGAGACTGCACGCACGTACTTTGCCACGAGCCCCGCCCACGACTGGCACCACGTCCAGCGCGTCGAGACGCTCGCAGAGCGACTGCTCGAAGACGTAGACGCCGACGAGCGAACGGTTCGACTCGCCGTTATCCTCCACGATATCGGCCGCACGCGCGAGGACCGCGGCGACATCGACGACCACGCCACGTGGGGGGCACGCGAGGCCCGCTCGCTCCTGGCCGAACGCGGTGTGAGCGAGGAGCGCATCGACGCTGTCTGTCACGCCATCCGCGCTCACCGCTACTCCAGCGATCAGGAACCCGAAACGCTGGAGGCGAACGTACTCTGTGATGCCGACAACCTCGACGCACTCGGTGCCGTAGGCCTCGCCCGGTCGTTCACGTACGGCGGCGAACGGGGACAGGCGATATTCGACCCTGGCCTGCCACCAGCGGAGGACGATACTCCAGGTGGGTCGACACAGTACAATCACCTCCACACGAAGATACTCGACCTGCCCGAGCGGATGTACACCGACGCCGGCAGAGAGTTAGCAGAGAGTCGACGAGCGTTCGTCGAAACGTTTCTCGACCGCTTTGACAGAGAAATCGACGGCGACGCGTAGTGGCCGACCTCCGCGAGCGGGTTATCCTCTCCTCGCTTCGTACAGTTGCGCAGCGACGATACCCAACAGTAGTGCAATCCCAAATTGGACGAGGTCCGACCCGACGTTCAGCGTCGACAGCGTGGTGAGGGCGACGACGGCCACGATGCCGGCCAGCGCCGACCCGAGGAGCGTCTGTCGAAACGAGCGGTCGTCAGCGTCTGCCATGGGACGGCGTTCGACCGCCGCCGGAATATACCGTTCGCTGTCGTGTTCGAGTGGAAATCAAGGGGTTTGACTTGCCCGGCCGCAAATCGGCGGGCATGACAGTCGTTGCCTTCGACTTCGATGGGACGCTTTCCGATTCGGAGATGACCGTGTTGCTCGGCGACCAGTGCGGTGTGGCCGACCAGATGGACGAAATCACCGAGCGGGCGATGAACAACGAAATCGAGTACGCCGAGAGTCTCCGCCAGCGGTGTGCGCTGCTGGAGGGGCTTGACGACGAGAAAGCACAAGCAGCCTTCGACCAGGTGGTACTCCGCCCCGGCGCGGCCGACGTCATCGAGGCGCTCCGCGAGGCTGGCGTCTACGTCGCCATCCTCACCGGCGGGTTCGAGCGCGGTGTCGCCGCTGCACTCGAAAAGGAAGGCGTCGAGGTCGACGCTATCGTCGCGAACCGCCTGCCTGTGGCCGACGGAGCGTTGACCGGCGAGGTCGAGGGACCGCTTATCGAGGGGACCAAAGACGACGCGCTGGAGGTCTTGACTGCAGTCGTCGGCGAGGACCGCGAGAACACGATTGCCGTCGGCGACGGAGCCAACGACCTCCCGATGCTGGAAGTCGCTGGCCTCGCCGTCGGATTCGAACCGAAACCGAACGTCGCGCCCTCCTGTGAAGTCATCGTCGAGACGATGGCAGAACTGCAGGACGTGCTCTCCGGCGAGGACGTGCTGTAGCGGCGACGACGTGCTGGAGCGGCCAGAAAGACTCACCGCGTCGATTCGAGAACGTTCAATTCTTCGTCGACCGTGAGCGACAGCGAGTCCTCGCCGATGGTGTACGTGAGCCCAACTCGGAGCGGGTCAGTCGAGTGAATCGCCACGTCGTAGTCCTGTGTGATGCTGTTGACGGCCCGAATCGAATCGGGATTGATTGGGTTGCGGCCGTGGTCGGTGACGAAATCGAGCAGTTCCGTAGACGCGACCAGGCCAATTCCGATTCCGCCGCCGCCCTCGTAGATGCAGTTCGAACACCGAAAGCCCACTTTGACGGCATAGACGCTCCTGCACGAGCCACAAGGACCATCGCTCGCGTCGTGGTCCTCGCAGACATCGACGGTGCGGTCGACGGTCGCCGAACAGCGCGGACAGATACCGGCCGCCAGCGAATACACCTCGAGCGTTCCGGCTATCCAGGCAGCCTGGAACACCTCGGTCGGCGAGCGGTCGCGGACCCCCGCGGGCGGGAGCGGCAGACGGCCGAGATACCCCTCGTCGACCACCGTTCCCTTGCGTTCGTCTCCGAACGCCCGACCGTACCGGCCAGAACACTCCGTACAGAAGAGTCGGATGTTGCCCTCCTTCCACGTCACCTCGACCGGTGCGCCGCAGTACTCACAGGATTCGTCGACCACTGTTCGCTCCAGTTCCGGCGTCTCCGTGACCGCCCCCGAGAGAACCGCCTCGACGACCCGCCGCCCCATCCTGCTGAGCGTGTAGCCGTCCTCGGTCTTCCTCACGAAGTGTCCGACTAACTTCTCCAGGTGGTAGTTGAACTGGCCGGAGTCGCGCACGTCGATTCTGTCGTGGAGGTCGGAGAACGGCAGCGGGTCCCTGGCGTCCCCAAGCGTCCGGAGAATCGCGACTCGCGTCTCGTTGCCCAGCAGTGCGAACGCGTCGTCGGGAGAGAGCGGCGATTCCGTCTCCGCTTCGCCGTCCGTCATGATCCACCGTACGACCACCAGTTATGTAAATCCACCAAATAGTCATCTGAGGTACAGAAATCGATTTCAGAAAGCGAGTTTACAGAAATGTATTTCAGATTATCATTAAGGGGTTGAGGCCCCTCTTGACAACTACAATGAGACATCCATCGGAGATACACAGCGAGCGGAGCAGTTCTTCCCGGTCACCTCCCGGTGTGGGAGGGAGTATCGTATTGGGTCTGCTCCTCGTCGGGATACTGGTTGCCGTGAGCTACCCGGTCATCGTCGGGGCCACACTCCTCGGCGCACTCTCGTCGAGTCTCTATCAACGGATTCGACAGGATAGTGATGAGAACGGGCAGACGAGCAGCGACAGCGTGAGCGAGCAGCGACCGCAATCAAGCGCGGTGGCAGTCGGCGACCGGCAGACGCGTCGGAACGGAAACGGCTGCTGTGATTAGGTCTAGGCGGCTCTTTGGCTCCGAGAGAACAGCGCCGAAGTAAATATCTACTGGGCAGTTGCTGGCTGTGCGACTCATCACTGTTGATTAAGTCCGGAGCGTCCAAACTGCACGTGTATGCGTCCCTGCACACAGAGTCACTTGTCGAACGCGGTCCACAGATGAACGTCCGCCGAAATCGCCGGCTCAGTGCTGTCATCGGGGCCTTTCTGATTCTCCTCGCTGGCGGCGTCATCGCGCTGCTCGGAACTGACCTTCTCGCCGAACCGCTGTTGCTCGCCCAGGCGACGCTGCTGGGGCTGGCTGGTATCTTCGACATCGTGGCGGCGACCGACAACGCTCTGACCGAGCGCTGGGGCTGGTACCAGTGGAGCGGTCTCGGAAATATCCTGCTGGGACTCTCCTTGCCCCTCGCGTTCGTCGGCAGCGGCGACCAGCTATTCATTCTCGGAGTGGCTGCTATCGGCGGACTCTCACTGGCCGCAATGGGACTGGATATGGCGGCGTTCCACGGGAAGTACACTCGCGGCGAGCGACTCGACCAGGAGCGCTAGACGAACTTCCGAATCGTCAAATCCAGCGTATCGAGGTCGACGATGGGTGCAAAGCCCGAGTCGGGGTCGATGTTGACGCTCTTCTGAAAGTCCGTCTGGGCCTGCCAGCAGCCGGAATTGATGGTGAGGACGTTGTGGTACTTGCCGTAGCCGAGTTTGTGAACGTGTCCGGAGTGGAAGATGTCGGGCACCTCGTCCATCACCAGGTAATCCTGGTCTTCGGGGGCCAGTCGGGTGTGGCCGCCGTACTGCGGTGCGACGTGGCGTTTCTTGAGGAGCTGATACATCGCCTTGTGTGGCTCGTCGTAGTTCGCTTTCTCGTCGGGCAGTTCCGCGATGACTTCGTCCAGTGAGACACCGTGGTACATCAGCACCGAAACCCCCTCGATAGTGACCGTCGAGGGATTCGAGACGATGCGGGCGTCGTGGGCCGACATCAGCTCCCGGAGTTCCTCGTCGAAGGCCGGCTGGGGTTCGGCGAGTCGGACGGCGTCGTGGTTGCCCGGAATCATCACGATTTCCATGTCGCCGGGCACTTCCTTCAGATACTCCGAGAACGCCTCGTACTGGTCGTAGATGTCGATGATGTCCAGTTCCTCGTCCTGGTTCGGGTAGACGCCGACGCCTTCGACCATGTCACCGGCGAGCAGGAGGTACTCGATTGCCTCGGCCTCCTCGGTGTGGAGCCAGTCAGTAAACCGGTGCCAGGCGTCGGCCATGAACTCTTCGCTGCCGACGTGAACGTCCGAGATGAGCGCCGCCTGAACGTGGCGGTCGGCGGTAGAGGGACTGTACGTGCGCGGCACGTCCGGGAAGTGGATGGAGTCTGCAAAGAGGATGCCACCGTCGTCGGCGAGTGTCCCCTCGATGGCGATGACCTCGTCGTAGAGCAACTCCTGTACCTGTGAGGCGAATGCTCGGTCTTTCATCACCAGACAGGGGAAGGTTCCGTTGGTGTCTTCGAGTTCGACCAGCCAGTGACCGCTGGCCGTCGAGCGGATGTCCGACACCATCCCGACAATCGCCGCGTCGCTGTTGGGTGCCATCGATTCGAGCGTGTCGGTCGGCCGGTGGTTGACCCGGCCCCGGAGCTGTCCGGCGAGTCGCTCGTAGCGGTCGCGGAAGACGGCGACGAAATCGCGGTACTCGCCGGTCCCCGTCGACTGGCCGGTCATGTCACCCTCGATGTCTATCGAACGTGGGGTGTCGATACCCTGGCCTGCAGACCCCTCTGTTTCGACTGGAGTCACGCCACCACCGTTTGTGGGTTTCTCGGGCGCTTTTCCACCCGAAACAGAGGGGTCATGTGGGTCGTTCTCGGGGCTCGTTTGTGAGTGACTAGAAGCGTTGTTATTTCCGAGAGAATCGCCTGCCTCCGCGGCTGTCTCGAGGGCAGTTCTGGCGTGGTCGGTGGAGATTTTGACCGCGTCGTCGGGGGTCGCTTCGACTGCACGCTCAACCGCGCTGACTGGGTCGGGGGCGTTTGCCAGTAGCGTGACCGCCTCGCGCTCGGCGTTGTAGCCGCGACTCGCGAGTTCGCTGACGACGTGGGCTGGCGTCTCCAGAGGCACAGCGGAAACTGGCGTGGGACGAGCAAAAGCGTAGCGGACCCAGTCTCACGGCGGTGCAGTGCCGAAGACTATCCGCTCACGGCTTGTCTCCACGAATATGTACGACGCCTGGCCCGCTGCTGTCCAACATCGGTGCCGGGAATGCCGGGCAGGGTGGTACCTGCCCGCACTATTCGACAACCCTTTCGGTGGCTGTCCCGTCGAGAGGGTATGAACTACGACACCGCCCTCGACAGGGCGTACGACGATTTGCCCGAACAGACCCACGACGAGGGCTCGCGTCTCTCGGTTCCGGACCCGGTCGGTGAGACCGACGGCGACTTCACGCGACTCACGAACGTCGGTGCGATTGCCGACGCGCTCGGTCGGGAACCGGAGCACGTTCACAGCGCCATCCAGCGAGCACTGGGGACAAGCGGCCAGTTCGACGGCGACCGCGCCCGCTACAACGGGTCGTTCGACACCGCGGACTTCGACGCTGCGCTCGACGACTACATCGCGGAGTTCGTCACCTGCTCGGAGTGTGGCCTCCCCGACACCATCCTCACCCGCGAGGACGGCATCGAGATGCTACGCTGTCAGGCCTGCGGTGCCTTCCGCCCGGTCCAGAAGCGGACGAGCCCCAGCGCACAGACGCGCGCGGCCGAAGTCGAAGAGGGCGGCACCTACGAGCTGAAGATTACCGGAACCGGCCGGAAAGGCGACGGCGTCGCCGAAAAAGGCAAGTACACGATTTTCGTCCCTGGCGCACAGGAAGGGCAGGTCGTCAACGCCTACATCAAGAGCATCAACGGGAATCTCGCCTTCGCGCGGCTGGCCTGACAGCGGGGCGAACGGTCCTGCGCGGCCACATATCGGCGTTTGCCAAGATTTTAGACCCGGAGTTCAGTAACAGAGGTATGGTACAGCCTGAGGAATCGAATCCCGCTCTCACCGTCGTTCGCGAACGGCCAATCGCTGTCGTGGCCGCCCTCATCGGACTCGTCGTCGCAGTCGATATCCTCCGTCGGCTCGCGAACGGAAGTGTCGCTGTCGCCGACCTTGCGACGTTTTTCTGGGACGGGACGTTGCTCGGTTTGAGTCTCGGTCTCGCCGGTATCGGCCTTGCGATGACCTACAGTATCCTCAATTTCGCGAACTTCGCCCACGGTGACCTGATGACGACCGGTGCCTTCGCCGGCTGGGTCACCGCCTTCCTGATTGCCGGGGCGGGTAAATTCTCCTTCGAGGCACTCGCACTCATCGGCGGCCCCGTCTCCGTCGACACGAACGCGCTCGGCATCAGCATCACGAACACGCCGCTTGCAATTGTTCTCGGTCTCGTCGTCGCTGCGGTGACCACCGCCGGCCTGGCTCTTCTCATCGACCGAATCGTCTTCCAGCCGATGCGCGACCAGGCGGGCATCTCCCTGCTCATCGCGAGCGTCGGCGTCGCCCTCGTCGTACGCTATCTCCTCGTGTTTTTCTTCCAGGCGAGAAATCGCGGGCTGACTGCCGGCCAGCAGACCCCCTCCTGGACCATCGGTATCGGTGCCGGTAGCCTGACTATCGGCGCTCACGAACTCACGCTCGCCGTACTGGCCGTCTTGCTCATGCTCGGGACCCACCTGCTCTTGCAGTACACGAAACTCGGGACTGCGATGCGAGCGATGGCAGACAACGAGGACCTCGCCCGCGTGACCGGGATTCCGACCGAGCGGGTCGTCCGCGTCACGTGGCTCATCGGCGGCGGACTCACCGGTGCGGCCGGCTTTCTCGTCGCGCTCAGACAGGGGACGCTCACGACCAATCTCGGCTGGACGCTCCTGCTTCTCATCTTCGCGGCCGTCATCCTGGGCGGTATCGGCTCCGTCTACGGCGCGATGGCCGGTGGACTCGTCATCGGAATCACGACCCGTATCTCGCTCATCTGGTTCCCCGAGCGACTCGCCGTCGCCGCCGCCTTCGTCGTGATGATAATCATGTTGCTGTCCCGTCCGCAGGGGCTTCTCGGTGGGGTGACGACCGTATGAGCGGCCTCGGCCGCCTCGGTCGCGCCCGGACGTGGCTCGCTGCCAGCGACGCCCGCCTGCTGTTGGCCGTCGCCGTCTTTCTCTACGGACTCTTCACGCTTGTTTCGGCACTTCTCGGGTTCGATTTCAACGGACTGGTCAACACGCTCCGTCGCATCACGTTTCTCTCTGCGGTGTACGCGATGCTCGTCCTGGCGCTGAACCTCCAGTGGGGGTATGCTGGCCTGTTCAACCTCGGTGTCGCCGGGTTCATGGCCATCGGCGTCTACACGATGGGTATCCTGAGTACCGCTCCGTCGAGTACGCCGCCCGGACTCGGCCTCCCGCTGGTGGTCGGTATCGCCGGCGGCGTCCTCGCGGCGGCACTCCTCGGTGCACTCGCTGCACTCCCGGCACTGCGGCTTCGCGGTGACTATCTCGCTATTGTCACGCTCGCCTTCGCGGAAATCGTTCGGCGGACGATTCGGCTGGACCAACTCCGGGAATTTACTATCGGGGGTGTCGCGATGGGTACCGGTGGGCCGCGAGGGATGTCGCTCCCCCCGAGTCTGGCCAGCTACCTGCTCTATCAGAATCCGACGGAGATTGCGTCCGAGCCGACAGCCCTTGGTGAGGTGGTGTTCTCACTCGGCGAGCAGTTCGAAGTGATTCCGTCCGTCGTCGAGAGTACGGTCAACGCGGCCCTTCTCGTCGTGGTCGTTGTGCTGTTCTATCTCCTCCTGACCCGGGTCGGCAACTCGCCGTTCGGTCGCGTCCTCAAGGCGATTCGCGAGGACGAAACCGTCGCCAGCGCGCTCGGCAAAGATACCCGCTGGTTCAAAATAAAGACCTTCGCGCTCGGCTGTGCGCTGATGGGACTCGCCGGCATTCTCTGGCGGCTCGGTGCCGTCGCATCGACCGCCGATTTCATGCCGATCACAACGTTCTACGTGTTCGTCGCGCTCATCATCGGCGGTGCCGGCTCGAACACGGGGAGTGTCATCGGCGGCGCAGTGTTCGTGAGCCTGATACTGCAGGGACCGAACTTCCTTCGACGGCTCGTCAGCACCTACGTCGACATCGGCAACCAGCCCGGGACGATATTCGACGCTGTCGGGCCGCTCGCACAGCTCGATATCGGGCCGCTGCTGGCGTACACGCTCTCGGATGTCAACATCGCACAGCTCCGATTTGTCCTGCTTGGTGTCGTTCTCGTGTATCTGATACAGAACCGGCCGGAGGGGCTGCTCGGCCACCGCAAAGAGGTCGCCTCGCCTATCGACCTCGCTGACCGGGGAGGTGACGGCGAATGACGACTGCGCCACCCGAGGAGACGGCTCAGGCCGACGCCGCCGACGCAACCGGCGAGCAGGCACCGCTCCTCTCGGTCCGTGACCTCCGGAAGTCGTTCGGCGGGATTACCGCCGTCGACGGCCTCAGCTTCGAGGTTGCGCCAGGGACGATAACCGGTCTCATCGGGCCAAACGGCGCCGGCAAATCCACCACGTTCGACCTCATCACCGGCGTTCAAACGCCCGATAGCGGCCAGGTCGTCTTCGACGGGACAGACGTGACCGGTGCCCGGCCGAACGTCGTCGCCAATCAGGGGCTGGTACGGACCTTCCAGATTGCCCGCGAACTCTCCGAGATGACGGTTCTGGAGAACGTGATGCTCGCCCCCCGTGACCAGCAGGGCGAACAGCTCTGGCGGTCGGTGCTCCCGGGGGCACGAGCAGATGTCATCGAACAGGAGACCGACCTCCGGGAGCGCGCCTGGGAGATGCTGGAGTTTCTCGAACTCGACCACCTCGCCGGGGAGTACGCCGGCACGCTCTCGGGCGGCCAGCGGAAACTGCTCGAACTCGCCCGCGTGCTCATGACCGATCCGGAGATGATTCTGCTGGACGAGCCGCTGGCGGGCGTCAACCCAACCCTCGAGGAGAAACTCCTCGAACGCCTCCACGAGTTACGCGACGACGGCTACACCTTCCTTTTCGTCGAACACGACATGGACGTCATCATGACTCACTGTGACCCACTCATCGTGATGCACCAGGGCAGCGTTCTCACGACCGGCCCGCCCGAACAGGTGAAAAACGACGAACGTGTTCTCGAAGCGTATCTGGGGGGTGACGTATGACGCTGCTGTCCGTGCAGAATCTCGACGCTGGCTATGGCGACCTCCAGATTCTCGACGGCGTCGATATGCGTATCGAGGACGGAGAGTACATCGCTATCGTCGGTCCGAACGGCGCCGGCAAGTCGACCGTGATGAAGTCGGTATTCGGGTTGACGACGTACATGGGCGGGGAGATACTGTTCGACGGTGAGGACATCAGTGGCCTCGACCCGGAAGAGATTCTCACGAGAGGACTGAGCTACGTCCCCCAGACCGAGAACGTCTTCGCCGGCCTGACCGTCGAAGAGAATCTGGAGATGGGGGCCTACACGCTCGACGAGGTTCCCGAAGAGCGGCTCCAGGCGGTGTTCGACCGGTTTCCCATCCTCGACGAGCGCCGCAGACAGACCGCAGGCTCACTTTCCGGCGGACAGCGCCAGATGCTCGCAATGGGCCGGGCGCTGATGCTCGACCCCGATTTGCTGTTGCTCGACGAACCCAGCGCCGGGCTGGCGCCGGACCTCGTCGAAGAGATGCTGGACCGAATCGACGACATCAACGACAGCGGAACGGCTATTCTCATCGTCGAACAGAACGCAAAAGAGGCGCTCCGTCGGTGTGACCGTGGCTACGTCCTCGTCCAGGGGCAGAACCGCCACGAGGACACCGGCGAGGCACTCCTCGCCGACCAGCAGGTCCGCGAGGACTTCCTCGGCGGATAGCGACCCTCTCGTCGTTCAGAACTCCCAGAACTGGTGTTCCGGACCGGCTTTGGCCGTTCCAGTGAATTCCGGGGCTGACGTCCAACCGACCGTCTCAGGGCGTGACTTCCGATATCGTCTCGATGTCGCCCTCTGCGGTGAACTGGAAGTACTCGTAGGTGGCCGACGCCAGGTCACCGTTCTCGTCGAATGCGACCGGGCCGGAGACGCCTTCGTAGACGATGTCATCACCGTTTGCGGCCATCTCGATGCCATCGACAAGCGTTTCCGGCGTGATCTGTTCGCCCTCGCCTTCTGTGACCGTCCGCATGTTGTCGCGAACGCCCGAACCAGTCCCGTCGGATGCGGCGTGGGCCAGCACGAGCACTGCGGCGGCGTCGTAGGACTGTCGGAGGAAGGGGCCTTCCGGCGGTTCGCCGTAGGCGTCTTCGAACTGCTCCTGGAAGAACTCGACGCCGGGACCCGCCCCCAGTGGTGCGGTTCCCCTGACGTTCGACATGTCTTCTCCGACGCTGTCGGGAAGCCCGGAGTCTTGTAGTCCGTCGGCCACCAGGATGTCCATGTCGCTGCGGTCGAAGCTGCTGTAGAAATCCCGGAAAATCTGAACACCACTCTCGGGATAGCCGATAATCAGCATCGTATCCGGGTCGCCGTCGAGTGCACTCTGGAGCTGTGAGGTGTACGACTGCTGGCCGGCGGTGAAACTCACCTGTTCGGTGATGGTCCCACCGAAGTCGTTCTCGAAAGATGTGGCGAAGCCGTCCGAGAGGCCGCTGCCGTACGCGTTGTTGAGCGCGAGCACGCTCGCAGTGTCGTGACCGAGTTCTTCGCTCGCGATTTGAGCCAGCACGACACCCTGGAGTGCGTCCGTCGCCGCAGTCCGAAAGAGGAAGTCGTCGTCGTTCAGGTCGGTGATGTCCGGCGACGTACTCGCCGGGGAGCACATCGTCACCTGGTTCGGGACGGCAGTGCTCTCTGCGACCTGCTGGGTCACCTCGGATCCGAGCGCGCCACAGATCATCGGATACCCGGCGTTGACAAGCGCTTCTGCGCCGTCGACACCCTGCGTCGGGCTGGTGTTCGTGTCCTCGAACTGCGTGTCGACTTCGAAGTCGGTGTCCGCGTTGTTGACCTGTTCGGGAACCAGTTCTGCCGCGTCCCGAATCGGCGGACCGAGCTGTTCTAGTTCGCCAGTCACGCCCATCAACAGCCCCAGCTCTATGGTCTGGCCGCCGTCTTCGTCGTCGCCCTCGAAGAGGCCAAAACAACCGGCCAGACTTGCGGCACCTGCCGCGCCAATACCACCGAGTACGTCCCGTCGACGTGGATATTTCGCCATCGTATGTGTCCGTTCATCACAATAGAAAATAAACTTCACCTTCTCAGCCCAGTATTACCGGCCGAATCGGCGACCAACTTCTGTCGATGGGTAATCACTCCGTGACGTCGACCGGTGTCGCGTCGGCACACGCGGCAAGTTGCTCGGGGTCGAGTGGGAACACCGCTTCCGGCGTGCCGGCAGCTGCCCAGACCTCATCGTGTGCCAGCAGCGTCTCGTCGATGAGGACCTCGATGGCGGTGTCGTGACAGAACGGTGGGACGCCACCGATGCCATACCCCGTCGCGTCCCGGACGGTTTCGGGGTCGGCCATCTCGACGCTCTCTGCGTCCAGTTGTTCCGCGAGTCGGGCTTCGCTGACCCGATTTGCCCCGCTGGTGACGACCATCACCGGATCGCCGTCGGCGACGAAGACCAGTCCGCTGGCTATCTGTGCCACGTCACAGCCGACGACGCTGGCCGCGTCTTCGGCCGTCTTCGTTCCCTCTGGAAACTCGTGGACGTCGACGTCGATGTCGAACTCCTCGGCTGCTTGTTCGGCGAATGCCTCTGCTCGTGGGTGCATGTGCGCCTGCAGACCGGCGGCCGACAAAAATACCGCGAACGCCGCCGACTGCCCCCGCCGCTCCGTGCGCGCTACTCGGCGTGTGCGACGACCGACCCCAGCGAGGAAAACCGGGCGACGACCGTCTCGCCGGCGGCGACGGGAATCGGCTCGGTAATCGACCCCGTGCTGACGATATCGCCGGCCTGCAGTGCGTCGCCGTGGTCGGGGAGCCGCTCGGCGAGCCAGGCCACGGCGTCGGCAGGGTGGCCAAGTACCGCTGCGCCGGTGCCCGTTGCCCGACGCTCACCGTCGATGAGCACCTCGACGCCTTCGCGTGCGAGATCGACGTCACCGGCGGTCGTCTGGTCGCCGACGAGTAGCCGGGCCGCCAGCGCGTTGTCGGCGATCGCCGTCGCCGCCGTCACGTCCCAGTCGCGGACTCTGCTGTCGACGACTTCGACGACCGGCACGACGAGTTCGGTGGCGGCGACGACCTCGTGACGGCGCACCGGCGGTGACAGGTTCTCCCCGAGCAGGAAGGCGATCTCCGGCTCGATTCGTGGCTCGATGAGCGTTTCCGTCTCGAAGCGCCGATTCTCACGGACGGTCTCGGCGAGAACGCGTCCGTACGCTGGCGCGTCGACGCCCAGATCCGACCGGACGGCCTCGCTGGTGAAGCCAACCTTGTATCCGGCGGGCTCCCCCTCTGATTGCGCTCGCCGCTCCAGAAACGCCTCTTGAGCTGTGTACCCCTCTTCGACGGTCAACTCGGTCGGGAGCGTGGCCGGGTCGAGTGGCTCTGTCTTCGTGTACGCTCGATAGAGTCGCTCGCCCAGCGCGTCGGTGTCGACGGACATGGCTTCCGTTCGGATAGGACTGCCTTACCGATTTGGACCCAGTTCGAACACGACCCTCGCCTTAGTCGTCGCCCACGTTCTCCGTCCCGCCGTCGGCTGTCGCTGTTCCACTCGGTCCCGGAAGGGCACTCGGTTCGCTGCCGCTGGCAAGCGCCGGCTGGTCGGCCGTCTCATCTTCGATTGCCGGCGGGTCGCTATCTGCCGCGCTCGTCTCGAACGCCGCGAGCAGGTCACCCAGATGTTGGGCCTGCTCGGCGAGGCTGTCGACGCTCCCTTTGACTTCTGCCATTCGCTCGGTCTGTGTGCGAGCGTCGGTCGCTGCCGTGTCGGCTGCCGTCGCCGTCTCCGTACTGACTTCGGTCACTGTTTCGAGTCGGCTCATCACTGCCTGCGTCGAGTCGGCCTGGTCGGCCGTCGCACGGTCGATTTCGCGGATGCTGTCGACCGTCTCGTCGATATCGTCGACGATGGAGTCGAACGCGTCGAGCGCGTCTTCGATTGTCTCGCTGCCGGCCTCGACTTTCTCGCGTGCGGCGTGCATCTCCGTCGTCGTCGTCTCGGTCTGGGATTTCAACTCCGCGATGGTCGCCTCTATCTCGCCTGTCGCGTCCTGTGTCTCCTCGACGAGCGTCTTGATTTCGTCGGCGACGACCGCGAAGCCGTCCCCGTCGCCAGTGGCGTGGGCGGCCTCGATTGAGGCGTTCAGCGCCAGCATGTTCGTCTGTTCGGCCACCGTGCGGATGATATCGACGACGGCCTCGATATCGGCGACTAGCGCGTCAAGTTGCTCGACCTGCGTCGCCGCCTGTCGTGTCCGCTGCTCGATTTCGTCCAGTTCGTCCATCGCGGCAGCCGCGGCCTCCCGGCCAGCCTGGCCGTTGTCGAGGATTTCCCCCGCGACGGTTGCAACCTCGTTCGTCGACGCGGAGGCTTCCTCGACGCTCGCCGAGAGGTCCTGCATCTCGTCACGAACGGTTTGCAGGTCAGTCGCCTGGTCTGTCGCGTCGGTCGCAATCGTCTCCATGCCGTCGGCCAGCGTCGCACTCGTCTCGCGGGCATCGCGTACGCTCGTGGCGACGCCGCCACTCGCCTGCTTGACTGCTTCTCCGAACGACCGGACGCGCCGAATCGTCTCCTCCCACTCGTTCATCATCTCGTTGTAGGCCCTGGCGATGTCGGCCATCGCGTCGCTCTCGGCGTCGGTCGGGAGGCGACGCGAGAGGTCACCAGCCGCCACGTCGTCCATCACCGCTCCGAACTCGGCAGCCGTCGCTTCGAGTCGCTCGTTCAACTCGACAGCGTCCTGCCGTGCGGCTTCGGCCTCTGCCCGGGCCTCCTGTGCTCGTGTCTGTGCGCTTTCGGCTTGCTCGCGGGCGGCCTCTGCGTCGGCAATCTCCTCGCGCAGCGAGCGACGCATGGCATCGAGTGCGCGTGACACCTCTCCGAACTCGTCCTGTCGCTCGCTCTCGATTGCCGTCTCCAAATTGCCCGCACGAAGTGTGTTCGCTCGCTCGGCGAGGGACCTGACCTCTCGGACCGTATTTCGACCGAGCGTGAGACCGATGCCGCCCAGACCGACCACGAGCACGCCCAGTAGTAGCAGAATCTGTTTGGAAACCGTATTTCGAAGTCCATACGCCTCGCTCGTCGGGAGTCGGGTCGTCGCTGTCCATCCGTGACCCTCGGTGTCGGCGTGACCGATTGCCAGCCGTTCGCCGGCAGACTGCGTCACTGCACCGCTCTCGTTCCACGTTGTCTCGGCAGTCACGGCATCTTCGGTGAGCAACGCACTTCGGTTGTTCGACAGCACGACCGTGCCCGTCTGATTGACCACCGTGACCGTCGTGTCCTGTTCTGTTCCGGTGCCAAACAGGACACTCGACAACGTCGAGAGGTCGACGATGGAGACGAGGGCGCGGTCGTCTCCGCTGGGCGTCTCGGTCACTGCGAGGACGACCGCTCTGTCATCGTCGAGTCGGAAGGGGGCAGAGTAGCTCACCCGCTGGTCGGTGGTTTCGACCAGCCGGGCCGCCCGATTTGCGATGGCCGGCCGCACGGTGTCGCCCTCGTCGGTGATATCGACTCGCCCCGTCTCGACTGCTGCTGTCTCACTCGAGAGGTTGACGAGATACGTGCCGACGATTTCGTCACGACTAGTGATACGAGCAATCTGGTCCTGTGCGCGGTACGTTTTACCCGACCGCACCGCAGACGAGCGCGTCGCCGCGACGAACTGCTGGTCCGATAGCCGCATCCAGTTGTCGACCTGCGTCGCGTCGTTCCTCGCGCTCGTCTGGAGTTGCTGTTCAGTGTTCTCCGTCAGTTCGCCGTCAACTGTGAGATAGATGCCCACCCCGACGCCCCCGACCAGCACTGTCGTCACGAGCAACAGTACCGCGAGTTTCTTCCCGTAACTGTCCCGGATGTCGAATCGTCCCAGGGAGGGGCCCATTGACGCACACTCTTACTGGACCCCGATAGTAGCTTACTAAGAACGCTCTATCTCCGAACGTATCGCTTGCTCTCGACTCCGTTGGCTATTGTGAGAGGTATTGACGAGCGCGTTCTGTTGGTGGGATTCGACGTAGCCGTTACTGCTCACTTCGTTCGCAGATAACGGGCACGGTGGGATTTGAACCCACGACCATCGGATTAGAAGTCCGATGCTCTGGTCCGGACTGAGCTACGTGCCCTCACGACTCCGTTATCCGACGAAGGGCAAAAGCAGTGGGGATTCACGCCGCCTCGGGGTCCCGGCCCCACCGAGACTCGACGACGGCAAAGGAGAGCGTACTCGCCAGCCCCAGCAGGGTCCCGCTGGTGAGCATCAGCGCCAGATAGCCAAGCTCGACGTGTCCCAAAAAGAAGGCACTCAGGCCGTGGAGCACCGCGGCGATAGCCAGCACGTAGAAGGGCGCGTTCAGGTACCGCCATTTGAACGTCCCAGCGAGATACTCGTCGGTGACGCGACCGAGACTGCTCGTGACGCCAGCCGCAGCAATCCACTGGACGGAGCCGTAGACGACTGCCGCGATGATGTCGACGACGCCGGGCGCGGCCGAACTCGCGGCCTGGATCTCCTCGAGCGTCTGAAGCCCGCTGGCAGCGCCGATGGTGACCAGCGCCGCCGCGGCGACGTACGTGATGAGCGTCACGCGGCCGGTAAACAGCGCCGAGCGGGCGCGGGAGACGACACTGTCCAGCGTCTCCTCCAGGCCGAACCCGCGTGCCAGAATGTAGAGTCCGAGCAACGCCGACGTGATGCCAAAGACCGGGCCGGGAAAGCCCAGCGTCTCCGCGAGAATCGTCAGCGGGTAGATGAGCAACAGGATACCCAGCGGGACGAGAATCGTCCCGCGGGTCTCGGGGTCGTCGAGCACCTGTTTGATGGTATAGTACATCGATTCGAGGTCCTGGGCCTGACGGACGACCACGCGTCGGACGCCGTCGATGGGGACCCGCGAGCGGATGACGGGGACGACTGACTCGTCCTGTGCGCCGTCGGTGACGACGAGCGCCGTCACGTCTTCGCTGGTCGCCAGCCCGGCCAGCACGCGGTCGAGTTCCTCCCCGACGGCACGGTTTGCCGCCACGTCCGACCCGTCGACACCGGTGACTGCGGCGACCTCGACTTCCTCGTCGGTGATGCTATCGAAGAGGTGACACCCCTCGAAGAGGACGTTCACGTCGCTGTCCTCGGGGTCCGCGGTGGCGAGTGCGACTGCTGCGTCCTCGACGGCCTCGCGTCCGACGACCGGCGTCTCCACGTCGGTCTTCCGGCCGAGGTCGTCGTCGAGGTCGACACACAACACCAGCAGCATTGTGTATCGGTATGCTATCCCCGTTTATCTGCTTTCGGGCGAGCGTCAGTGCCCGTCGTCGTAGGCTTTCTCGCCGGCCTCGATGGGGACGTCGAGCCAGTTGTCCATCGGCGGGAGCGGACACTCGTAGCGGTCCGAGTACGCACAGGTCGGATTGTACGCCTCGTTGAAATCGAGTATCCACGTTCCCTCGTCGGTCCGGTGGTGCTCCGGTTCGAGGTCGAGATAGCGGCCCGCACCGTAGGTTTCCTCGCCGCTGGTCGCGTCGCGGAAGGGGACCCACAGTCGGTCCTCGTCTGGGTCGGACTTGTACGCCTGCAGCGTGACCGTCTCGCCATCGACGGTAAACTCGAACTCGCCCCACGCCAGATACTCCTGTTCTCCGTCGGTACTCGTCCCGACGACGACTGGCTCGGGTTCGTCGTACCGCTCCAGCGGAAGCTCGAACCGATACTCGGGGTCGACTGGATAGTACTCCAGCCCGTCGAACGACGCCCGCTCGTCTTCGGACAACGGTGACCGAGGATCCTCTCCGAAGTACCTGTCTTTCTGCTCGCGCTCGTGTTCGATTTGGGCTTGCCAGCTCATCTGTTATGTGTATGACTTTGCACTGGAAACACAAAACTGACGTGCTACTCTCTGCTGTGTTCTCTCTCTCGGCGGCAATCGACGAAATTCAAATCCAGTCCTGGCCGCAAAATCCAATTGATACGTCGAGATTCTGCTCTCCACTTTCATCTACTCCGTTCATTTGCCTCCGGTAGTATTGTGCACATAACAACATACTTTAGTCGGTTCTCGACGAAGATTTAGGTATGTCTGCTCCAGTAGTAGTCGTCGGTGGCGACGCCGCGGGGATGAGCGCAGCAAGCAAATTCAAGCGCGACGCGCCAGACCGGGACGTCGTTGTCTTCGAGAAAGGCGAGTGGGTCTCCTACGGTGCCTGCGGATTGCCCTACTATGTCAAAGGCGACGTGGAAACGCTGGAGGACCTCGTCTCCGTCCCGGCGGAGACGTTCCGAGAGAAGCGCGGTATCGACCTCCGGACCGGCCACGAGGTGACGGCAATCGACCGCGAGTCACAGACGGTGACCGTCGCAGGACCGGAGGATACGTTCGAGCAGGCGTACAGCGACCTTCTGATTGCGACGGGTGCACGCGCCGTGGAACCGCCATTCGACGGGATGGACCTCGATGGCGTGTTCACGCTCCACGACATGGAGGCGGCCGCGGATATCCGTCGCGCCCTCGGCATCGAGACGCCCGCAGCGCGCGAACCCGGTGAGTCGTCGGTCCCCGACGGTCTCGATTCGGTCGGAATCATCGGCGGCGGATACGTCGGCATCGAGATGGCCGAGGCGTTTGCCCACCACGACCTCGACGTCCACATGTTCGAGATGCTGCCGCACACGCTCCAGCCGTTCGGTGCTGAGGCTGCTGCGACCGTCGAGGACCACCTCCGCGAACAGGGTGTCGACCTCCACCTCGAGACGGCCGTCGACGGATTCCTCGGTGACGATGCCGTCAACGCCGTCGCCGCTGGCGACGTGGACGTTCCGGTCGACCTCGTTCTCGTCGGGGTCGGCGTTGCGCCGAACACCGAACTGGCCGAGGAGGCTGGCATCGAACTCGGGGACACCGGGGCTATCGCCACCGACGAGTACGGCCAGACCAACGACGAACACGTTTACGCCGCTGGCGACTGCGCGGAGGCGCGAAACGTCGTCACCGGCGAACCCGACCACGTCCCGCTCGCGCTGACGGCCAACCGTGCCGGCCGGGCTATCGGTGCGACGCTTGCTGGCGACCCGACCCCTGTCGGAGAAATCGCTGGCACGGCCGCGCTGAAGGCGTTCGACCTCGACGTCGCCCGGACCGGCATCACCGACGAAGAGCGCGCTCGCGAGGCCGGCTTCGACCCTGTGAGCGTCACCATCGACGCCCCGTCTCGTGCCCACTACTACCCCGGCGGCAGCGAGATTCAGGTGACGATGTTCGGTGACCGCGAGACGGGTCGCGTCCTCGGTGCCAGTCTGGTCGGCCGCGAGTCGACGGTCAAGCGCGTCGACACTGTCGCTGCTGCCCTCTACGCAGAAATGACCGTCCAGCAACTCTCCTATCTCGACCTGGCGTACGCGCCGCCCTTTAGCCCCGTCTGGGACCCCGTGCTGACCGCGGCGAAGGTGCTCGCGGGCAAACTCGACTGACGGATTCGACACGAAACACACGTCTTTTGACGATTGGACCTGTATGTGTGGTACTGAATGATTTCGAAGGGCTGTGAACAGTGTGCGAAAGGCGGCAAGATGGTTCTGTTCGTCTACGGGTACTGCGACCAGCGCGACTGTTTCTACT
>JAZKTK010000043.1:0-22467 GCA_036625595.1 Haloarculaceae archaeon
ACATCCTGATGTACCGGTCGAACATCCCGAAGCTCTCGGAGTTCACGCTCTCGCGTGTCGACGACACGTTCGCACAGCGTGCCCTCGACAGTGACGGTGGCTTCCTCGTCGCCGGCGAGAACTACGGTCAGGGTTCCTCGCGTGAACACGCGGCCCTGTGCCCGATGTACCTCGGTATCGAGGGCGTCCTCGCACAGAGCTTCGCCCGCATCCACAAGGCGAACCTGTTCAACTTCGGTCTCCTGCCGCTGGAAATCGACGAGGACACCTACGAGAAAATCGACCAGGGCGACAACATCGAGATTGTCGACGACGTCGCAGAGGCCGTCCGCTCGGGCCAGGAAGAGTTCACCATCCGCGTGAACGACGACTGGGAAGCGACGGGCCACCTCGACGCCTCCGAACGTGAGCGCGAAATCCTCGCCGACGGTGGCAAGCTCACCCACGTCAAACAGCAGCACGACGAGGGTGGCGCGGCACCCGCAGACGACTAGCGAGATTCGAGTTGAGCGGGGCCGGAGGTCCCGCGAGCGGGGAACGACGTGACCCGCGAGCCACACACCAACTTTTCCGTTTTTTCGACCGGCCAGTGACGACGTCGCTCACTCCTGCCAGTCACGCATGACCGTGCCAAAGCCGGTTGCGCCAACGACGAAAGACACGAGCCCACCGATACCGGTCAATGTCAGGCCGCCGTTGATGAGTGCGCCCACAGCCAGTGGTTTGAGCCAGCCGTCCTCGCTGCCGACCAGTCGCTCGCCGATCGCGAGAAAGCCGACGACCGCACCAACCGCCCAGATGAGCCCAACCAGGATGGCGAGCAAGATTGCGACGGGAATCCCGATGAGGGTCACCGCCAGGAGGACAATCAGCACGATGAGCGCGACGAGCACAATCAGCCCGTAGATGAACGACCCCACGATGTCGTCGTCGACCCGGTCGACCAGCCGTTCGGTGTAGCCCGGGACGAGCGCGATCATAATCGCACCGATCAACAGTGTCGAGAGGAAGGCACCGAACGCACCGCTCCCTAACCCGACACCTGGGTCGACCTCGGGTGCACGCGAGACACCTGCTTGTAACACCGCTCCTGCCTGGAAAAAAGCCGTGAGAGCTGTCATGCTCAGGTAAACTCCGCCGATGGGTAAAAACGACGGTGGTGATTAGACCGCATTGGTTAGTGAGTACTCACTCAGTTTTATTAGCCTGGAACACGGTAGAGTACATATGATGATGCATTCACACACGCACGTCCCCGCGGTCGCTGCCCCAGTCTCGATGCTCGTGCTGGTCGTCGGGCTGGCAGTGACGGCTGCGGACCTCCCGATGGCGTGGCTCGTCTGGCCACTTGGGTATGGTGTCGTCCTCCCGCTGGCTATCGGGTACGCGACCCGCAAATCCGAACAGGACGACGAGGGGACGGACTCACTGACCGAACTGCAGGACCGCTACGTCGCTGGCGAAGTCGGCGAAGCGGAGTTCGAAGCTGAACTGGAGTCGGTGCTGTCGACGGAGGACGACCAACCATGAGTCTGGTAGAGCACTTCGAACGGGTCGTCGACCGTGTCCGTCAGTCGGTCACGGGACCTCCCACCGCGGACGACCGCCGGGGTCGTGTCCACGCCGACCGCGATGACGACGTGGTCGTCTTTCTCATCGGGATGCGTATCAACGCTTTCTGGAAACTCCACCGCTGGCTCCCGGTGTTTCTGGTCGCACCGCGGATGGTCCGGGAACTCCGTCGCGAGGAGGGCTCGGGATTGCTTGCCAGCTGGTCGTTCCTTTCGCCACCCCGGGGCGTCGGGTTCGTCCAGTACTGGGACTCTTTCGAGGACCTGCGGGCCTATGCCCGCGACAGCGACCACATTCACCTCGAGGCGTGGGCGAAGTACAACGAGAACGCGTCGGATGGGGCGGTGGGAATCTGGCACGAAACCTACCGCATCGCTGACTTCGAGACGGTGTACAACCACATGCCGCCGCGAGGTCTGGGCGCAGCGGACGGAAGCAAGCTGGCACCCGCGAGCGGACGGGACGAATCGGCAGCCGGCCGTCTCGACGGCGAGGACGACCCGCATCCAGCGGTAACAGCGGCCGACACCGAGTCGACAGCGTAACGCTGAAGCGAGTGACCACTCACTCAGTGATATGGCCGATATCGCACCGGAGACGCGCGCCGAAATCGCGGCTGCCGTTCGGTCTGCGCTCGCTCAGCACGGGTACGAGCGCCTGACGACCGCGAAAATCGCCGCCGAGTACGAGAAAAGCGAGGCCGGCCTGTACTACTACTACGACACGAAAGACGAGATGATAGCAGCGTTCCTCGAAGAGACCGCTGGCAGCCTCGGCGAGCAACTGGCGACCGTCGACGGCGGTCCCGAACAGCGACTTCGAGCGGCGTGCGCTCATCTCTTCGTCGACCCCGGTGACGAGTCGGCCGGCGTCCACGTCGCCATCATGGAACTGCTCTCGCACGCGCCGTACAACGACACGCTCCGGGAACCACTGCTCGCACTCGAATCCGCGACGCTCGACCTCCTGACGGGTATCGTTCGCGAGGGGGTCGAGGAGGGAGTGTTCCGCGACGTCGACCCGCGTGCGACTGCCGCCTTGCTGCTCGCTGCTGCCGACGGCTCGACGGGGTTCTACGTCGCTCTCGAGATGGATGTCGGGGCAGATATCCACGCTGGTGTCGCGGCGTATATCGACACGCTGCTGGCCGAGTAGCTGACAGTAGACTTTTGACTGCCTGGTTGCTATCATCCTGCTGTGAACCGACGTACGTTTCTCGCCACGATGGGTGCGGGAGTTGGCGCAGGGCTGGCCGGCTGTGCCGGCGGCGACTCCGACACCCCGTCGGGTAACGATGCCGCTTCCCAGACCGATACTGCTCCCTTCGAGCATCCGGGGACGCTATCGACGACGTTTGCGGTCAACGGCGACTACCCGACTGACGAGGACCCCGCCGACGGGCGACCGCCGGCGTTTGCCGACCAGCCGACGCGTCCGGTCGTCGACCCCGACTCATTCGAAACGCTCGATGTCAACGGCGAGACGGTACGACTTGCCCCTATCGATATCGTCGAACGGTGGTATCGCCGCGGGGAAATCCGGGTCGTCGACGCACGCGGCCTCGAACAGTACGAGCAGGCCCACGTCTACGGTGCCGTCCTCTCGCCGGCCCAGCGCGACTCCGTCGGCGGTGGTATCGACGGGTGGCCGTCCGACGACCGCGTCGTGACTTACTGCCGCTGTCCGCACCACCTCTCCTCGATTCGTGCTGCCGGCCTCCAGAAAGCCGGATTCGAGGCGGTTTACGCAATCGACGAGGGATTCGGTGTCTGGGCCGAACGCAGCTATCCGATGGCTGGGCGCGCGTTCACGTCGGACAATCAGGCAAGCGTCCAGCAGTGGTCGATTGATGGGTCGGTCGACAGTCGGTACGCCGGCGAGTACGTCTGGGCGACCGTCGACCGCCAGTACGAGGCTGCGCCAGTACAGTCGGACGGCCGCTACCAACTCCACCTGCAGTTTACGGGTGTCTCCCCCGAGACGCTCGTGCGAGTCCAGACGCCGACCCGCACTCTCGAAGGACCGCTCGGCGAACTCGGTTCGCGCGTCTGAGCGAGGAACTTTATTTCGGGAAGCCGACCACCGGGCATGGACCAGCGCGTCTTCGACCACGCCGAAACGTTAGTCGACTGGAGCGCACGTATCGACCCCGGTGACGACGTCGTCGTCCGCGTCGGTGAAGGCGCACACGACCTCGGCGTTGCCGTCGCCGAGAAACTCGGTGAGCGCGGCGCGAATTTGCTCGCCTGCTACGACAGCGACGAACTGACCCGTGCGTACATTCGTGCCCACGATGGCAATTTCGAGTCAGACCCTGCCTACGAACTCGAGATGTACGAACGAGCCGATAGCGTGCTTTCACTGCGCGGGACGCGAAACACGAGCGCGACCGCGGACGTGCCAGACGAGAGTCAGCAGGCGTACGCGAAAGCTCGCGAGGGGATTCGGGAGGCCCGCCTCGGCACCGACTGGGTGTCGACAGTGCATCCGACGCGGGCGATGGCCCAGCAGGCCGGGATGAGCGTCGAAGCCTACCGCGAGTTCGTCTACGACGCCATCCTCCGTGACTGGGAGTCACTCGCCCAGGAGATGGAACAGTTGAAAACGATTCTCGACGAGGGCAGCGAGGTCCGCATCCGCAAAGAGAACGATGCGACAGACCTCACACTATTTATCGACGGCCGGACGGCAGTTAACTCCACCGCGAGCGTCGCCGACGACTCGCACAACCTCCCCAGCGGCGAGGTGTTCACTGCGCCCTTCGACACCGCCGGGCAGGTGGTCTTCGACGTGCCGATGACGATTCAGGGTCAGCAGGTCGAGGACGTTCGACTCGTGTTCAAAGACGGTGTCGTCGTCGACTGGGACGCTGGTACTGGGGGCGATGTCATCGAATCGATTCTCGAAACCGATGGCGGCGCAAAGCAACTGGGTGAACTCGGCATCGGGATGAATCGCGGCATCACGCGTCCGACCGGACAGATTCTCTTCGACGAGAAGATGGCCGGCACTGTCCATCTCGCGCTCGGTCGAGCCTACGATGCCTGTCTTCCCGGCGGGGAGAGTGGCAACGACAGCGCCGTCCACGTCGACCTCATCACGGAGATGCGAACCACGGGGACGACCATCGAGGTCGACGGTGACGTGATTCAGCGGGACGGCGTGTTCCAGTGGGAGTAGAGCGATGACCGGCGACGACACCGAATCGGGGCTGGCCGGTGAGCAGTCACTGGAAGCACGCCGTCTCCAGGCGAAACTTGACGCCGGAACAATCACCGAAGATGAGTACGCCCGATTGACGGCGCTGCGCTTTGGCAAAGACCCGGAAGCGTTCTCGTTTGCCGACGCTGCGAAGTTCTACGACTTGACCCAGGACGAACTTCGTGAGGAGATGGCGTGGCTGAGTGGTGGCGGGCGGTCCTGATGCTAGCTCCGTATTCTATATCTGTCTATTAACACCCGTATAGTGGTCATAGCGACGCTTTTGCGGTGAGCGTCGAACGGTGAACGTGGGGCAATGGACTACGACGCCATCATTTTCGACAACGACGGTGTACTGGTGACGCCGACAGACCGGCGGCTGTGGCACCGTGCGAGCCAACTCGCCTTTCACGACCTTGGGGTCGCCGACGTTGTCGACGCTCATTTCGACCGACTGGATGGCTACAGTTTGTCTACTCTCGTCCGAATCTGTGAGCGCTACGGCGTCAACAGCGGTGCGTTCTGGCAGCGCCGCGAGGCCCACGCCGCTCGTGCCCAGCGCCACCAAATCCGGACTGGCCGCAAGCACACCTACGACGACGTCGATGTCCTGCGGAATCTCGACCACGCGGTTGGTATCGTCAGCAACAACCAACAGGAGACAATCGATTTTCTCGTCGACCACTTCGGCTTCGACGAGGCCGTCGAGACACAGTACGGCCGGGAACCGTCACTCGACGGACTCGCACGGATGAAGCCCAACTCCCACTACTTGCACCGGGCAATCCGCGACCTCGATGCGACGAACCCGCTCTACGTCGGTGATAGCGGTGTCGATATGGCCGCGGCTGCCGACCTCGGTATCGACTCTGCATTTATCCGACGACCACACCGGCAGGGATACGCCCCCCGGCCGGCTGCAACCTACGAAATCACATCTTTGGCTGACCTTCTCACCATCTGCCGGCCCGCTGTTGCGTGAGCGGACACCCCGTGGTGAGTGTCTCTCGTTGCTGCCACCGGCGCTGCTGGGGCTACACCCGGTCCTGAAAGTCGCTGGTCAACTCGAACACGTCCTGTCGGCGCTCGCCGTGCATCATGTAGTGGTCGACGCTGGCCAGTTCGACGTACTCGCTGTCCGGGTGGGTGAGTCGGTCGTAACACGCCAGCGACCCTTGCCGGTCGGCAATCTGGTCTTCGCTTCCGTAGAAGACCATCGTCGGCACGTCGATGTCGGCGGGGTCCCAGACCGGGTCGCCAGCCGTCGAATCTGCCCAGTCGGCGATGCCGCCAGCTTGCACCTTGAACCGGTTGCTGTCGATTCCCTGCTTCGAGTCGACCTGCGATTGCCAGATAGCTTCGAACACGTGGTCGGGGTGGCCCGAGCGCGCCCGGACAGTTTCGCGGTCCTGCTCGAACCAGCCCACGTCGTAGTCGTCGATACCGAGTGCGTCGAGTGCAATCTGGAAGTCGTACGCTGGCTTGTACACCGGGGCGCAGTGAACCAGCGAGTCGACGGGCGCGTCCGCGTGCGCGAGATAGCGACCAGTGGTGTGTGACCCCCACGAGACGCCGACGAGGTGGACGGTGCCAAACTCCTCGCCGAGCCAGTCGACGACCGTGCCGATATCGTCTGCGGCCTGTGTAGCGCGGTTCGGCGGCCCGTTGGCTTCGGGTGGCTCGTCCATCTCCGGGAGTTGGTCGCTGTCGCCGTAGCCCCGCTGGTCCATGGCGAAGGCTGCCCGCCCCCGCTCGGATGCGCCGTGGACCCAGGAGTACGAGGTGTCGTCCTCGACAGGTGTGACGAAGAGCCCACGGGCGTTCGTGATGATGCCGTGGACGAACAGGACCGCTTCGTCTGCGTCGTCGGGCGCGCGCTCCCAGACGTTCAGCGTGGCTCCGTCCGCAGTCGTGACTTCATTCGCGTGTAGATCCATACCCGCGAGCGACTCGTGCAGTCCACATAATTCGGGGGGTTACCCTGTCGACTCGACGCGGACCGTCGCGCCGCCGTCAACGGCACGGAGCGCGCTCACGTCGTCGAGTTGTCCGACGACAGTTACCGGGCCAGCAGCGCGTGGCTCGTCTCCCTGACTCGCGGGTGTCGGTCCCCAGAACAGACAGAGCGCGTTCCCCTGTGGCCAGTACGCGACTGCACCGACTGGCACTTCCTCTCGGGTGCGCTCTGGGGGCACCTCGACCGGAATAGAAAAATACAGCTCTTCTCCCCAGCGTGTTGCGTTCCCGGACACCGGGAGTGCGTCCGCGATTGCGGCTCGCGTCTCGGGGTTGTCTTCGGTCCAGTTCGCCGATAGCTCGTGACCGTCGACTGTGACTGTCAGCTCGCTCATACTCCAACCCGCGTGCGCGCACCACCTGAAACTGCCGGCCCGCCACACGTTTATCTGCTGGCCTGCGGAACACTCACACGATATGGAGTACGCACAGTTCGTCGACGGTATCGTCCACGAACCGACACAGACGGGGGGTCGCGGTTTCGACCTGACTGTCGCCGACGTGTACGAAGTGACAGCGCCGGGACGCGTCGACTTCGGCGGCGGTGAACTCGATGCTGCCGAGGTCAGTCTTCACGACAGCGAGACGCGCAATCCCGACGACGACTACGAGTGGTGGCACCTCGACGCCGGGCAATACCTCGTCGAGTACAACGAGTCACTGGCAAGCGAAGATGTGCTTTTCACGCTTCAGACACGGGACGAACTGCTCGCGCGGGGCGCGTTCCACCCGACGCTGCACGTGTCCGACCTCCCGCGCGTGCCGCTCTCGGTCGGCGGTGCCGGACTCCGACTGAAGGAGAACGCGCGGCTATCGACACTGGTCCGTGCCGAACCGGTCTGATTTGGAACTACTCGGGGTCGCCGGGCCACGGAATGTCCGACCAGACGACGATAGCTGCGAGGACGTAGGCACCGGCAGCGATGAACAGGAGCGTACCACTCCATTGCCAGCCGATGGACCCGTCGAAGTCGGTCAGGAGTGCAACGGTGAAGCCGATGACCAGAAAGAACAGGTACGTCGTGACGAGGTGTCGCCAGAGGTTGCCCCAGGGCGGGGCGTGGAGGGCATCACGCATGCTGACTGCTGCAGTAGCCCGGCCAATAGGTGTTGGGGTCGCGACGAGTGGAAACAGGTGGGCTTTTTAGGCCAGACCGGTTTCAGGTGGACAATGGCAGAATTCACCGTCGCCGTCTCCAACCCGGAGGACGGCATGACGTACCAGGTAGATGTCTCGGACCAGGATGCAAACCGCTTCATCGGCAAGGAAATCGGCGAGGACGTCGACGGCAGCGCCGTCGGGCTCTCGGGATACACCCTCGAAATTACCGGTGGCTCGGACGATGCCGGCCGACCGATGCGCGAAGACGTGCTCGGTCCTGACCTCAAGAACGTCCTGCTGAAGGGCGGCACCGGCTACAAGCCCCAGACTGACGGCGAGCGCAAGCGCGTGACTGTCCGCGGGCGCGAAGTTAGCGACAACACGCGTCAGATTAACGCGAAAATCACCGCCAGTGGCGACGAATCGGTTGCGGACCTGCTCGCCGAGGAGTGAGCGACCGCGTTCCCTCCGACCACGAAACGGTCACCACGCACCGAACCCACCGCAAGCAGGTGGGGCGCACCGGCCGCCCGCGCCTCCCGCTCCCCGACGCGCTCGACGTGACTGCCGGGGACATAATCCGCCTCTCGTTCGGTGGTGACACGCACCACGCGCAAGTGGTCGACTCGTTCGACGGCGGTTTGGAGGTCCGCGGCGCGTTCGTCAACGCCCGTCTGGCCCGGACCGAGGGCGACGGGGAGAATCTTCTGCAGGCGTGGGTCGACGATGTCGGACTCTCCGTCGGCGACCCAGTCGAACTCGATGTGGTGACGGCGGGCTACCAGTTCGGACTCCGTCGGCCGGGCGAGCGAGTCGTCTATCGGGCACTCGACCCGCCGTCCTCGTCGCTGGCGGATATCGCCCGCGACCTCGACGGGTGAGTGTGGCTCGCCCGTCGAATCCCGTTTTCTGAACTGATACTCGCACGAAACGCTCAATATCCGGCCGCCTCTATCAACCTGTAACGCCACCCCATGTCGGAATCAGTGATTGCGGATTTCGTCGCCAAGTTCAATTCCGAGAGCACGGCCAGGGGTGAACCCGCCAAGGGACGAGTGCTGTTGAGCCAGAAGCGACTCGTCCTCGCGGCCAACGATGAGGAGAAGGCGACGATTCCGCTCACCTCGATTTTCGACATCGCGGTCGGGCAGGTGCCCGAGGACCTGGGTGACTTCTTCGACTCGACGGTGACCATCGCTTTCGACCACGAGGACCACCGCCACGTCGCCGCTGTCGAGGCCGGTGAGGAGAAGATAGACAAGTTCTCGACGGTCCTGTTCAAGGCGGTGCTGAACGGCACCGAGATGACCGTCAAACACCCGGCACGGCTCGGTGGCCGCGTCACCGATGCCGAGTACAAGCCAGCCAAACTCTTCCTTCAGCCGCGCACCGTTCGGTTCAAAAGCAGCGACGGGCCAATCGATATCGGGCTGTCGACGATTACCGGCTTCGACCGCTCCTCGCGCAAGATTGGCGGCGCGAAACGCCCCGTCCTCGAAGTCCGGCATATGTACCAGGGACAGTCGACAATGACGATGGCGGCCACCGACTCCCCGCGAAAGATGTCGATTCTCGGTCGCTACCTCCGTCTGGAGTACTCCGATTTGATGGCGGAGCTCCGCGACGTGGAACTCTCCGGCGACGAGAAAGAGGTTCTCGTCGCGCTGTACTCCGGAGCTGGACAGGAGGGGCTCTCGCTTGCCAACGTCGTGGGCAAGGATTCCTCGCAGGTGACCATGCTGCTCAACCAACTCGAAGACGACGGGCTCGTCGTCGACTCCAACGATGGCACCAAACTCACGCCGAAAGGGCGCGTCGTCGTCAGCAACCACCTCGAAGACGTCAACGCATAGTCTCCTCACTCACTGGTACAGACTCACCTCGTGGCTCTGGCGGGAGAGAAAAGACAAAGCGGCTGGATACCGTTCGTCGTCGTATGGGAACTGAGACTACTGTTCACGTCGAGGATGTCATGTCGACGCCACTGGAGACTATTTCGTCGGATGCGAGTATCACAGAAGCTGCACAGAAGATGCGAGAACACGACATCAACGGGCTGTTCGTCCCGGGGAGTTCGGCGGGAATCATCACCACGACTGACGTGGTCGATGTCGTCGCCAATGAGGAGTCACCTGAAGACGTCCGCGTGGGCGACGTGATGACGGCACCGGTCGAGCGAGTCACCAAGACGCTCGACCTGACCGAGGTCGCGTCGATGATGACCAACTTCGGCATCAAACACCTCCCTGTCATCGACGAACACGGCGATTACGTCGGGATGGTCACCTCTACTGACCTCACGACTGAACTCGCCTGAGGCCGTTACGGGGACTCGATGAGTGGCGGCGGCCGATTCGAACCGGTCGCGTTTCGAGACGTTGACCAGCGGGAAGAACCCCGCCACTCGCGGGCGGTTTCGCTTCAATTCTCTCACTGCTCACGGCTCCCGGTGGTCGCCGTTCCCATTTAGTAATTCTCGGTCGCTTTGCTCCCTCGAATCACTCATTCCTCATCCATCGCCTCACTCGCAATATGCCGCCCCCGCGCTTTCAACTGCACTTCCCGACGGATACGCCGCTCTTCGAGAATCCCCTGCTCGACGAGGCCATCGAAGATGTCCTCGACGGTGTCGACGTCCATCCCGACGAACTCCGGTATCTGGAACGGTGAGACTCCCGAGTACAGTGCCATCAACACCTCGCTCTCACGGTCGGAAAGCTCCGCGTCAGTGGTGTTTTTCTGCTCGCCTTTCCGGAGTAGCGAGGCCAGCACCATCACGTGCTGTGGGTTGCCGGAGATGTGTGTCTCGACGGCAGTCCCCTCGTCGTCGGTATGTTCGACTTCGATGAGCGGACGCTCGTCACCCTTGATTGTTCCCTCGTTCTGGTCGACGTTCCCCACGTCGTCGATTTCGATTTCGACGAACTGTCCAGTCGCGATTGCCAGGTCGACTTCGCCCTCGTCGATTTTCAGCCGACCTTTCTCCCAGCCAGTATCCTGGACGACGCCACCCTCGACGGCAGGGTGTTTGGCGAGAATCACCTGCTGATCGAGAATCGCTTGATAGAGCGTCTGCTCGAACTTCTCGTGGTTCTTCGGCGAGAGCAGCGTTACGTCACCGCCCATCTGCAGGGAGATGTAACTCGACACCTGTGCGAGTGGCTGATTGGCGTCCTGCCGCCCTTTGATAGTTCGAATCTTCGATAGCGGAATCGTTCGCTTGCCCTCGTTGCTCACAAGGACGATACGCTTGGTCGAGAGGAGAATCCGACCGCCAATCCACTCGATGTCCGGGACTTTCCGGCCGTCCTTGACGACCTGTGCGAACTTGCCCCGCTGGTCCGCGAGTTTCTGTTCTCCCTCGCTCATTTCTCTCGCCAGTGCTGTGCTACCGTTGGAGTCGGCCCGGTATTAACAATTTGGCTCTCTGACCGCCGTCTCCTGCTATGGACTCGCGTTGTGGCCGCCGAGTTTCGACAGCGCCGAGAACGTTTTTTTGCGGACCTGTTCGTCCTCGGTATCGTCGAGTAGTTTCTCCAGTCGCTGGCCGGTCTGTTTGTCGCCGACTTTGCCGAGCGTGAACACGGCGTGGCCCCGTGCGTTACTCTCTGCATCGGTGTCTTCGGCAATTTCGAGCAGTTTGCGCTCGACGTGATTGCCACCGATTTCGGCGAGACTCGTCGCGGCGAACTGCTGGGTCATCTGGCCACCCTCCGCCAGTGCGTCGACGAGTGCCTCGATTGCGTCGTGGTTCTTCTGGTCATCCATCACCCGCCCAAGCAGCCACGCGGTGTTTCGCCGCTGGGCCGCCTGTGTGCTCTCGCGGAGGATCTCGACGAGCGGCTCGACGACGGTTGCGTCGTCGGTGTCGGACAACTGCTCGACGACCGTCTCCCGAATTTCGTGACTCTTCTCGGTCGGCACGTTCGAGAGTAGTTCGATGAGCGAGAAGACTGCCGTCCGGCGAACGGTCGAGGCGTCGTCACCGAGGGCGTTGATGAGCGGGTCGACCGGGCGGTCGTTGTCGAAGTTGCCAAAGGCGGAGACTGCAATCCGGCGGACGCGCTCGTCATCGTCGTCGTAGAGTGTCAGCAGCGCCTGTAGCGCCTGCCGGTTGCTGATGCGACCGAGTGCCTCGGCAGCTTCTCGGCGGACGCCAGCTTTCGGGTCGGTCAGGAGCGACTCCAGTGGACTGGTCGCACGCGGGTCACTAATCTTTCCCGTGGCACGCGCCGCACGGGCGCGGACCCGTGGGTCGCTGTCGTCGAACACTGCCGTGAGCTTCGGGACGGCGTCGGACTCGTCGAGTTCACCCAGCGCGTTCGCTGCGGCCATCCGGAGTTCTGGTATCTCGGCGTCCAGTGCGCGTACGAACGCTTTTGCCTTCACCCAGTCTGCGGCGTCGTCGTCGAGGTCGACGTTGGCCATCGTCGCCATCAACTTCTCGAGGGCATCCTGTCCCTGCTCGTCGAGTGCGTCGATGGTGGCAGCCACGACGGCGTCAGTGTCGTCGTCGCTTGCAGTCTGTACGAGCGCGTTGATGATGTCGTCGCGGTCGTCGTGCTCGTCGAGTCGTCCAAGCGCTTCAGCAGCGCGGCGGCGGACCTCCGCGTTGTCCGAGCGCTTGAGAAGACCGATAAGCTTCTGAGCGTCGCCCGAGCGCTCGTACTGGTAGAGAGACATTATTGGCGATACGTCGGGCGAGCAATTATGTTCGTTGGTCAGCCCAGTTCACGTGCGCTGGTAGATGCGCTGTTGTTTGTGAACTGGGTCGAAGCTGTCCCGACACTCCGCGGGGAGTGTCTCGGTCATCCCGATCATCAGGTAGCCGTCCTCGCGGAGGGACCCGCGAATCGTCTGGAAAATTGGCGTCTTGAACTCGGCGTCGATGTAGATGAGGAGGTTGCGACAGAGAACGAGGTCGAAGTCCCGCTTTGGGTCCCCGCGAATCAGGTCGTGTTGCTCGAAGGTGACCATCTCTTTGACCCGGTCGCGAACGGCAAACTGGTCGCCGTCCTGTTGGATATACCGCGAGTAGTCCTCGAGCGGTGACAGTTCCTCGGCGATATCTGTCGTCTGAGAGGTCTCGTAGACGCCTGCTCGGGCCGCTTCGAGGATGTCGGCGTTGATGTCCGTGCCGGTAATCTCTATCCGACGGTCGGTAATCTCGTCGTCGTCCATCGCGAGCATCGCAATCGAGTACGGTTCTCGGCCGTCGGCAGACGGTGCCGACCAGATGCGGACCCGGCGGTTGTTCTCCGTGAGGTCGCGCAACACCAGGCGAAGTTTCTCCCACGCCTCGGGATTGCGGAAGAAGCCGGTGACGTTGATAGAGAGCGAGTCGAGCAACGCCTCCTGCTCCTCGTCGTTGCGTTCGAGGAGTCGCTGGTACGACCGGTAGTCGTCGACATCTGTCCGCCGCATCCGGGCGGTGATACGGCGGTCGAGGTAGGCGTCGTTGTAAAACCCGGTCTCGAAGTCCATGTTGTCCTCGACGTATTCGAGGAGGGTCGTGAACGCGCGGTTTTCTTGCCGACTCATAGAGTCACCACGTCGAGGATGTGGACGATGTTCCCGTCGCCCAGCACTGCGGTCCCGGAGAGGCCCGGCGTCCCACTGAGAATCCCCTCCAGCGGTTTCACGACGACCTCCTCTTGCGCGTTGACCGAATCACACTTTAGCGCGACCTGTCGCTCGGATTCGCGGATGCGAACGAGCATGCCGTCACCGGCCTCCTCGACTTCTTCGAGTTCGACGCCCTCGCCGCCGTCGGTTGCCGTCGCCCGGCCGGGGACGTTGAACGCTTCCCCGAGGTCGATGACCGGATAGATTTCGTCGTTGTGTTTGATGACCTCCTGGTTGTTGATCTTCTTCATATCCTCGGTCCGGGTAATCTCGTCGACGTTCTTGATTGGGATGCCGTACTCCTCGTCGCCCACCTCGACGAACAGCACCTTGACGATAGCCATCGTGACCGGGAGGCGAAGCGACACCGTCGTCCCTTCGCCGGGCGTCGAATCCACGTTGACCGAGCCGTCCAGTTGCGTGACGGTATCGTGGACGACGTCCATACCGACGCCACGCCCGCTGGTATCGGTCACCTCGTCTGCTGTCGAGAAACCCGGGTGGAAGACGAGGTCGTAGATGGCCGAATTGTCCATCGTCTCCAGTTCCTCGGGCGAGCGCACGTCTTTCTCGATTGCTTTCTTTTTGATGGCCTCGACATCCAGCCCCGCCCCGTCGTCGACGACCTGGATGATGACGTGGTCGCGCTCGCGGGACGCCCGGAGCGTGACCTGCCCTTCGCGAGGCTTGCCCTTCTGTTCGCGCTCTTCGGGTGGCTCGACGCCGTGGTCGAGCGAGTTCCGGATAATATGCATCAGCGGGTCCGAAATCTCGGTCAGGATGGTCCGGTCGAGTTCGATGTCTTCGCCCTCGATTTCGAAATCGACCTCTTTGCCGAGTTCCCGCGAGAGGTCCCGCACCATCCGGGGGAACTTCCCGACGACCTTCTTTAGCGGGATGAGCCGCATGTCCATGACCGTGTTCTGGAGGTTCGCGGTAATCTTGTCCAGTTCGTTGAGCGTCTCACCCGCCGAATCGAGGTCGTCCTGTTCAACTGCCCGCCGGAGCTTGATGCGGCTGGTCACCAGTTGCTCAACCAGCCCGTGGAGGTCGTCGAGCTGGTCGACGTCCACCCGAACGGATTTGATTTCGTCGACGGAGTGGTCGCTTTCCCCGTCACTGCTGCCGCCACTGTCGGTTCCACTGGTCGACGCAACGTCATCCGCCGCTCCATCGTCCTGCAACTTGTCGGTCACGTCGGTGACCGTCGCCGTCTCTACTTTCCCGACAGATTCCATCTCCGCGTCCACGCGCCCGAGGTCGTCGGCGTCGATGAAGAGACCGAACGTTTCGTCGTAGTCGCCGTCCTCGATGTCGGCCCGACTGGGGGTGCTGTCGAGGATGTCGAACAGTTCTTCGACACCCTCCATGGCGAACATCGCGTCGACGCCCGGCATGTCTGTCTCACCCACGTCGACTTCCACGTGGACGAGTTTGTCTTCGACTTCGTCGGGGTCGACAGCAACGTCGTCGGAATCGATATCGACACTCCCACCGGACTCGCTGTTACTGCTATTTGCACTGCTACCACTTTCGGTAGCGGCACTGCCGGCGGCGGCCTCGACACCGTCGTCGAGGACTGCTCGGAGTTGCGTGACCATCTCGTCGGTATCGGTTTGGGGTTCACCGTCCGATTCGATTTCGCCGACGATGACTTCGATCTGGTCGACGCCAGCGAAGATGAGGTCCATCACGTCCGGTGTGACCTCCATCTCGCCCTGGCGCATCTCGTCGAGCAGGTCCTCCATGGCGTGGGCGAGATTCGAGGCGGCCTCGAACCCCATCGCACCGAAGTTCCCCTTCAGCGTGTGGGCCGTCCGGAAAATCTGGTCCATCGCCTCCTGGTGGCTGGGGTCCGATTCAAGGTCCAGCAACGAGTTGTTCAGTTTCGTAATCTCCTCTTCACTTTCGCGGATGAATGCGTCGAGATACTGGTCGTCCATGTTAGTTCACCTCCGCTTTCGCGGTGTTCAAAATCCCGTTCGGGATGTCGTCGATCGGGAGCACGTCGTCGACGTACCCCGTCTCGATAGCTCGCTTTGGCATCCCGAAGACGGCCGATGTCTCTTCGTCCTGTGCAATGGTCCGTCCACCGACGGCCTTGATGGCCTTGATGCCGGCGGCCCCGTCTTCACCCATGCCGGTGAGAATGACACCGAACAGCGGGTCAGTGATGACCTCTGCTGCACTGTTCATCGTCATATCGACGGCTGGCCGGACGCTGTTGACCGGCGGGTCATCGGTCAGTTTCACTCGGAGGCGGCCGCTCCGGTAGTTCGAGACGATCATGTGCTTGCCGCCGGGCGCGACCAGCGCTTCCCCGCCGCCGATTCGGTCGCCGTGGCTTGCTTCACGCACGTCGTAGTCGCTCCGCGAGTCGATGCGTTTTGCAAACCGCTCCGTGAACCCGTCGGGCATGTGCTGGACGATGAGGACCCGAAAGTCCGCCTCCAGCGGGAGCTCCGAGAGGACGCGTTCGACCATCTTCGGTCCGCCCGTCGACGAGCCGATTAGCAACGTCGGGTTTTCGACGTACGTCCGCGTCGACGGGGTCGGTGCGCTGGTCTGTTGCTCGGACCCGGTCGCAGCCGTCGCATCGACTTCTGCGACGGAGGTAACCATCTCGACGAGCTGGTCTTCTAACCGAGACATCTCCATGGACACCTCCCCACCGGGTTTCGTGAAAAAGTCGACTGCTCCCTTATCGAGCGCCTCGAAGGTTACGTCGGCGTTCTCGTCAGTATGGGCAGACAACATCAGGACCGGCGTCGGGTTCTCGGACATGATGCGGTCGACGGCTTCGATACCGTTCATTTCCGGCATCTCGACGTCCATCGTTACCACGTCCGGGTCGAGGTCAGCGACAGTTTCGACGGCGTCGCGACCGTTCTTGGCCTGCCCGACGACATCGATACCCCCGTCTTCGAGGATGTCGGAGATGACACTCCGCATGAAATGCGAGTCGTCGGCGACAACTGCGCGCGGTCGGACTCCTGCCATCACGCGCTCACCTGCCCGACCGAGCGCGCTCGCCCACGGTACAGAATCCACTCCATTCTCAGTCCGTACTCCGACTACGACTCGCATAAATACACCGCCTCCGTAATCAAATGTGATAGCACGGAAGGCAGATTTAAGTCCCTCTGCTGGTTCTCATCGACCAACGGCAGTCGGTGCCGTCCCGGGGTTCGCTCCCGATTCCAGTGCAACCATGTCAACGACAGCATCCACCAGTGGACAGGTACTCGAGTTCGAACTCGGCGACGAGACGTACTGTGTGAGCATCGACTACGTGACGGAAATCGTCGACATCGGCGACCTCACGAAGGTACCGAACTCCCCGGCACACGTCGAGGGGGTGATGGACCTCCGTGGCCGAACGACGTCCATCGTCAATCCGAAAGTCGTGTTCAACATCGCCGACGACGGCGCAGAACAGCGAATAATCGTCTACGACCCAGAAATCGTCGAAGACCAGGGCGCTGCGGGCTGGCTCGTCGACGAAGTCGACCAGGTCGTCCAGATCGACGAGGCGGATGTCGACACCTCACCAGCGGAAGACGACGACGCTATTCACGGTGTCGTCAAACGCGGCGACGGCGACTTCGTTATCTGGGTCGACCCCAAGTCTGTCCACGGCACGTCGTAGTATGGGCAAGATTTTTTAATTGGCACCGACACCTTCTTCCAATCGCCTTCCTGAACAAGAATTATGATTGAATTGACAAAAACGGGCATCGACGGACTCGACGACATCCTCAACGGTGGCATCGTGCGAAACTCGACGACACTTATCAGTGGAAACCCGGGTGCGGGCAAGAGCCTGCTCGGCCTCCAGTATATCTACAACGGAGTCGAGATGTTCGACGAGAAGGGAATCTATCTCTCCTTCGAGGAAAACGAGTCAGACCTTGCAGAGGCAGCCGAATCCATCGGCTTCGAGAACTGGGACCAGTACGTCAAAGAGGGGAAAATCAAGGTCTACGACAAACAGGTTCTCCTCCGGGAGAACGATTTCAGCAGCGCACTGGAGATTCTGCTCGACGATCTTGACGACGACCAGTACGAACGGCTGGTGCTGGACTCGCTCACGATGTTCCAGTTGTTCTTCGAGAGCGAGCGTGAGAAACGAACGTATCTGCTGAAGTTCACCGACATACTGCGAGAGAACAACCTCACGACTCTGATGACGAACGAGCAGGGAACTGTCTTCCCAGAGACGGACATCGGACTGGAGAATTTCCTCACCGATGGGAACATCTTCTTGCTCCAGACGCCGACTGATTCAGGTGTCAACCGGTACGTCTGGGTTGCCAAGATGCGCAAGCAAAACATCGATACTGACATCTTCCCGATGGAAATCTCTGACGGCGGTATCAAAGTTCACCAGAACGCCAGTGCGTTCTCGATGATGAGCGAAGAAGAGTCTCCAATCTGATTATAGCCTGGTTATTCTGAACGAAAATAGGTCTATTAGCGCCTGAAAACTGTATTAAGGCTATTTTTACGAAACCGTCTGTCGGTCTCGATATAGATACCGACAGCCCATTTCAGCACACGATAGTTTTATGGGTTGGGTGATTCATAATTTGATAACCGATGGCTTCAGCGGAATTACTCCAGACCTTGGGGAATAAATACAGCGCTGAGATTCTCGACGCGACTGACGAACCCCGGTCGGCGCAGGAGCTCAGTGACGAACTGGAGATTCCGATTGCCACGTGCTACCGGCGAATTGACGAACTGACAGAACACAACTTGCTGGAGCTACACGACAACATTCTCTCCGACGACCGCCGGCGAATCAAAGTGTACCGGCGGAACGTCGATGCGATTCGCGTCGAGTTCGACGAGGAAGAACTCGCTGTCGATGTCGAGGAGCGGTCGGAAGTCACCAACAAACTCGACGAGGCCTGGCGGACCCTCTCGGAAGGCTAATTCGGCTGTGTAAGCGGCTCTCAGTTCGAATATCACCGTTTAAATCGCAGATTATCAGGTGCGATATTTTTGTGAGTGGATTTAAGACCGGGTGTCTGCAACAGAGAGGTAGTGCCCGACATAGTCGAACTCCTCTATGCGCTTTCGACGCTGGTCTTCGTCGTTGCCGGCCTGACGATGGTCGGCATGGCGATCCGTGCGTACGTTCAGACATCTCGGAAAGCCATGCTACACCTCTCGCTCGGCTTTTCCCTCGCGGTCGCGGGCGCGGCCGCGACGATGATTAGTGCGTTCCTGCTCGGGTTCGACGGGGCGTACATCGAGTCGCTGCTGCTGGTCAACAGCGGCTTTACCACCTTTGGCTTCCTGTTCGTGATGTACAGCCTCGTCACCTACGAGTAGGACTGGCGGAACCGGTAGCGCGTTGTACTGAGTATGAGTTCCCAACGAGACCACAGACACGCTGACCGAGCCCAGTCGGGAATCGGGACGCTCATCATTCTCATCGCTGCGATTCTGGTCGCGACGATGGCTGCCGGCGTCTTTTTCGACATCGCCGGGTTGCTTCAGGGCGAAACCGAGAGCACGAGCGAGGGCGTCTCACAGCAGTTCGACGGTCGCCTCGAAATCGTCTCTGTGTCAGGCGAAGTGTCCAACGACACTGTCGACCGGGTAAACGTCACTGTGAAACTGTCCTCTGATAGTGGGACAGCCGACCTCAGCGCTGCGACCATCCAGTGGATTGGGCCAGCAGGTGTCGAGACGCTCACCTGGGACGGAGAGAATACAACTGGGTCGACGTTCGGGATAACCGTGTTTGGTCGGTCGGACACTGTTCTCGATGCCGGGACGGACCGGGCGACGTTCACCATCGACCCGGAAACCTTCGGTCCAGCGCTCGAACCCGGTGATGTCGTGACGATTACGATTGGTACCGACTCCGAACTCGTCTATCGTTTGCAGGTGCCACGGTCGTTGGAAGGGCGGTCGACGGTCGGACTATGACGATATGTTGTCTGTGTGCCAATTACTGCCGGTTTCGTCGCTTACAAACTCTCTACTCTGGAGTATCAACGATGAAATCGTCTTTTTCACTCGTTGAAATCCTGCATATCGGTCCAAAACCCGTTTTCACAGACGATAATCTCGGGGTCATTCTTATTACCATCGGATGGTGACATTCGAAGTAAGTCTGCGGCAGACACTGCCCAGGCGAGATAAACCATGGAACTGAAAATGCCACACAAACGAGAGAAGGGCCAGGTCGGTATCGGGACGCTCATCGTGTTCATCGCGATGGTCCTGGTCGCCGCGATCGCCGCGGGCGTCCTCATCAACACGGCTGGATTCCTCCAGAGTTCGGCGGAGGAAACCGGCAGTGGTGCAAGCGAACAGACGACGAATCGGCTTATCGTCACCTCCAGCGTGACTGGAACTATTGATGGCGATACTATATCGGACATAAATATGACTGTTCGGCGGACTGCAGGTGCGTCTGACCTCGACCTGAATACGACTACAATTCAGTACGTCGGTCCGGACGGAGTTACTGAATTGACGTCGCAAGAACAGTCCCAGACGCCAGACTTTATTGTCACTACGATTCAGGACCCCAACGATGACTCGGTTGAAAATGATAACGTTCTGAACGACGATGGTGACCGGGCGAAATTAACAGTCAACCTTGGCAGCGGTGATCAGCCAAATGCACTCGAAGCCGGTGAATCTGCAACGCTGTCAGCGGCGACGGCATCCGGCGGTGAAACTGAGATCCGAATCAACGTGCCGGACACCCTCTCGGGATCCGCGGTCACCCTCTCGCCGTAACGGCACTCTCTTTCCTTCTGTTTTATTTCGCCGACTAGCGTCAGCACCACGTCTGACATCGCCGACGGAATTATACCGTTCTATGACAGAGTACAGCGTATGTCCGACGGGCCCGACGATGTCGACATGGGCGATGGTGGAGACCCAGATGAGGGTCCGATTCTTTCTCCCGAGGAACTCGATATCGCCGACGACGAACACGTCACGAAACTCGACGAAGGTCGATTTGTCGTCTCGCCCGAAGCCCGCGAACAGCACACGCCGAGTCACTCACAGCAATCGCCGGCACAAAACCAGTCGCAGTCTCAATCTAACCCCCAGCAACAACCTGAAGCACAATCACAGCCTGCTTCCTCCCAGAGTTCCCCCCAACCGTCGACGAAAGACGAAATATCGCGAGAGGAGGTCCACGAGTGGCTCCGCCAGAGTTTCGCCAATGGCGGGTCACGGTACGGGTTCGACGTGACGGCTATCTTCGATGGCTCGGTCAGCCAGCGGCGGATGGCGTCGAACGACGTGGTCACGATCTTCGAGAGTCTCATCCTCTGGTACGCCCAGCAGATCGACAACGATACGCCGGTCGAGGAAGTGCTCGGTATCTTGCTCATGGAATCGAACGTCCCGGTGCGGTACCCTTCTGAGAGTCTGACGAATCTCGTCAAGTCGACGGGGCTGGGCCCCGACGACACGATTGCCGACTTGCTCGCTGCCGTCGACGAAGACAACGGAGTCGAACTGTGAGACGCGCCGCAGCTAACGATGAGTGAGGGCGATTCCGTTTCGGTTTCCCAGATTGCCGTCGCCGTTATTCTCGTGGGAATGCTCCTCTCGGGACCGGTGGGTGGTGTCGAACTCGTCGGTGAGCGCCCGTCGATTGGCGATGGAACGGCATCGGTGACTGTCGTCGAACCGACTGCGGAGACGATTCAGGTCACCGAGGGACGATTCGGGACGAACGTCTCCTACGTTCGCATTCCGGACCTCGTTCTCGACGTAACCAGCGTCGACGGGCAACCGCGGGTCCTCTATCAGGTAACGATTCCCGAACTCGGTATCAAGAAGCAAAACGACAAACTCGTTCGGTCGACCGGTCGCCTTCGTGTTCCGATTAGCGACCACACCGTCCCGAAAGAGAAGACGCTCGACGGGACCACGGCACGGCTCGTCGTCCGCGTCCAGAGTTACTCGGGGGGTGAGGTCGTGATGAACAGGACTGTCGAGGTGCGTCGCGGATGAGCGTGATGTCGAGATGAGTGATATGGAGTCGACTCGAGACGGCGCAGAAGAATCGATGACGACCGACCGCGCTGCCTCCGTCCAGAAACGAGCGTCGTCGGCTGTCCGGAGTGTCGGTCGTGTGGCGTTCGGTGACCGACTGGGGCTGACGCTCTTTCTTGGGGCAGTGCTCTGGTGTGGCGCGCTGTGGCGCGTCGGTATCTTCATTCAGGATACGGTGACGGTCGCGAACGCGCTGGCCAACGTTGCAGACGGCCATCTCGCCATTCTCGACAGTCCGTATGCCTTGACACTCGGCGAACAGCCGGGACTCGTCGAAGTCGACGGCCAGGCGTACGGTCGAAACTACGGCCACGTTTTGCTCGCCCTTCCGCTCCTGTGGTTGCTCGAAGTGGGGTCTGCACTCGTCGCGCCGAAACTCCTGCTCGCCGGCGCGTGGAGTCTCGGACTGGTCGCGTTCACCGGACAGGTCGGACGACTCACGGGTCGCGAACAGATTGCGGCAATCGGGAGTGTCGGTGCACTGCTCGTGTTCGTCGGGAACGTGCTATCCGTGACGGCGCTCCCGGAGGGCGTGCTGGCGCTGGTCGCACTCCAGTTGAGTACGATAGTCGCCGCGGCGTTCATTGCTGTCGTTCTCTACCGCCTCGTCGGGAGATTTCACGGCCGCCGAATGGGTGTCGCTGCCGGTGTGGCGGTGGTGGTGGCGACGCCGGTTGGATTCTGGGCGACGATTCCGAAACGCCACGTCGTCACCGCTGCGGCTGCCGTCGTCGCACTGTACTGTTTTGCGGTGAGCCGGGACCGAACCGACCGCCGTGGCACCCTCTCGCGGGCGTGCTCCTACGGGGTGCTCGGATTGCTGACAACTGTCCACCCGTTCGAGGCGTTTTTCTTGTTTGTCGTTCTCGCGCCAGTCGACCTGGTGACCGCACCGGAGAACTCACTTC
>JAZKTK010000044.1:0-22261 GCA_036625595.1 Haloarculaceae archaeon
TCCCCGCGATATCTACACGATTGTCGCATCGCCAGACGAGTCGGCGCCGGAATTCGTCTCGCGATTCTGTGACCAACCCGTCGTCGTCCCGGACCCCGAAGAAGACGTGCTCGCCTACCGCGATGCACTTCTGGACATCGCCTCGCGGCCGGGCGTCCGGACCATCATTCCGACCAACGAACACGACGCGTACGTCCTCTCGCGGTACCGCGAGCGGTTCGAGGAGTACGTCGGCCTGGTGGTTCCCGATGCCGACCTCCTGCGGTCGGTTCACGACCGACTCGAACTGTTCGAGATTGCCGATGAGGCGGGAGTCCCGATTCCCGAGACACAGTTGCTCACTGATGTCGACGACTGGCGGCCGCGACACATCGTCAAGTCCAGATATAACTTGCTCGCTGATGCGTACTGTCCCGAGTACGACCCTTCTCAGACAATCTCTGTGAACACTGTCAAGCATCTCGAACCCGGCGAGGAACCGGACGTGGCCGCGATTCGGGCGGAGATGAAGCACACGCCAATCGTCCAGGAGTTCATTCCGTCGGCCGGCGAGTACATGGTGAACGCACTGTACGACAACGGGGAGCCGGTGGCAGTCTGTCAGCAACGGCAGGTCCGCTGTTCGTCCTACGTCGGTGGCGGCGGCGTCTACCGCGAATCAGTCGACATCCCGGAGCTGGAGTCCGCTGCCCGGACGCTGCTCGACGCGCTGGATTATCACGGTCTCGCGTGCATCGAGTACATGGAAGACGCGACGACTGGCGAGTTCAAACTCCTCGAAATCAATCCGCGGATGTGGCAGTCGCTCGCGTCGACAGTCCGGACGGGGGCGGACTTCCCGTACTACTACTGGCTCACAGCGACCGACAGTCCAGATGTCATCGACCCCTCCTACGACCTCGGTGTCGGTACACACATGCTCGAAGGTGAACTCTCCTACTTGCTGAGTTTGTTCCGGGACAGCTCGCCACACGTCGAACGACCGTCCCTGCTTGCCGCCGTCTCGGATGTCGTCTGGTCGTGTCTGACCGACCCCGAGTTCGACTACCTCAAACTCGACGACCCGCTGCCGTTCGTCCGCTCGGCCCTCCGTATCCTCCCCCACCGCCGATAGCGTTTGCGAGACAATGTAACTATCTGGCACTCACTCGATGTACCCCAGGTCAGCCAGCCGCTGTTCGACGCTCTCGCCAGCAGTCTTCCCCTCGGTCTCGATTTCGGTGTACTCCGGATATGTGGTCTCCGCTGCTGGCGGCACCACCGGTAGCGTCCTCCCGTCGAACCGGTCGCTCAGGGGCACGTTCAGTGCTGAGAGTAGCGTCGGCGCGATATCGAGAAGCGTGGCAGTGTCGAGTTCACAGTCAGTGTCGACGGCTGGCCCTGTCATCGCCACTAGTCCCTCGAACTTGTGATTGTACGACTCCGGGACCGGGCCGAACGCCTCCCCGCGGAGCGACGTCGAGAGGAACTCGTCGAAGGCACTGGGAACGACGACGATGTCGGGAGCTTCCTCGACGTACGGACCGTGATACACGTCTTCTCGGTGGAGGACCCGCTCGAAGACTGGCCGTCCTGCCGGCGTCTCGACGCCGCGGAGGAGCTCCATCAGTTCGCTCCTGACTTGTTCGTACTCCTCGGCGGGGACGGACCCGTCGGGTTCACGCCCCGATAGGTTGAGGCGGATACCACACTCGATGCGGTCGCGCATGTACGCCTGTGACGCCCGGAAATCCGGTTGTTCGGCGGCCGCCTGGACAATCCGTGCCGGAGCGAGTTGCAACGCAACGTCGCGGAGACCGAGTGCCGAGAGGACGCGTTCGAGCCGCTGGCTCGTGATGCCGGCACGCGAGAGCTGCGCGAACAGCCGTTCGGCCAGCGAGCGGTCCGGCGACTCCCCGTCGCTTCCGTCCCGGAGTTGCGTGGCTGCCACTGTCGACCACGACGGCATCTCCCCGCCGCGACAGGCGTCGAGGTAGCCGTGGTCGCGGAGGAAGTCGTTGACGCGGAACTCGTGACCACCCATCGGTCCCATGCCGTGGTCGCTGACGACGGCGACGAGGTCCGGGTCGGCCGCTGTGAGTATCTCTCCGATTTCCCGGTCGACTGCTCGATAGACCGCCTCGATGGCCTCGTCGTCCGCCGGTCGTTCGTGGAAGACGGTGTCGGTCTGCTGGAACTGGACGAAGCCGAAGTCGGGCTCGAACCGGTCACAGAGATAGCGAAACGCCTCGCCGCGCATCCGGACGAGCGACCGATACCCCTCGATTTGTGCCGAACGCTCCTCCGTTTTTGGAGCGTACACGCGATACTCACCGATTTCCGCACGGACTGCATCGAGTATCCCCGATGGGTGACAATCGGGGTCTTCCGGCGCGGTGTAGCCCGGAATTACTGCCCCATCTATCGGGCGCGGTGGGTGCGTGACCGGAACGTTCACCACGACGCTGGTTCGGTCGTGGTAGTCGAGTAGCTCCCACAGTGAGTGGGTCCGCACGTCGGTGTAGTTGACGACGCGCCAGTCGTAGCCGTCGAAGGAGAGAAAGCCGTAGACGCCGTGTTTGCCGGGATTGACGCCGGTGAACAGCGAGGGCCACGCACTCGGCGTCCAGGGTGGAAGCTGCGACGAGAGCGGCCCGGAGACGCCGCTGTCGAGAAGGGCAGCGAGGTTCGGAACGAGGCCATCCTCGAGGAGCGGGTCGAGGACCCGCCGACAGGCTGCATCGAGTCCGAGCACCAGCACGGATGGGCCGGATTCATCACTCATGCCGTCGGTGTGGGGCAGTTCGGGCTTTGTTATGGTGCGATTTCACAGTCGGCGACTCGCGGTCGGTCACCTCATTCGGATGCCTGCAGCCGTTATGCAGGCCATAACAAATATCGCAGTTGGCGGTACCACGGCTAGATGAGAGTCGAACAAATCGACTTCGAGGCGTGGGAGCGTGCACTCCCCGACAGTGGGTTCGAGGTGTTTCACCTCCCGGGGGCGTTGCGGGTGCTCGCTGACCATACGGACGCCGACCTGGAACTCTACGCGGGCTACAAGGGCGACCAGCCGGTGGCGCTCCTCCCGGTGTTCGTCACGCGGCCGCCGGTTGGCACTGTCGTTCAGTCACCGCCGCCATCGCTCGGTGTCCCACGACTCGGCCCCGTGCTGATGCCCAACAGCCCGAAGAAGCGAAAACGTGAGAAACTCAACCAGACGTTCACGGAAGCAGTCGCAGAACACTTCTCTGTCGACTCCCCGCTCACCCTGCTTCGACTGGTGTGTAACGCGTCCTACACCGACCCGCGACCGTACGCATGGCTCGACCTGCGTACGGAGACACTGTTTACGTACTGTCTGGACATCGACGGGACGGACCTCGACTCGATACGAAGCGAGTTCAGCAGTAGCCTCCGCCGCGAGATTCGCGACGCAGCGGACCTCGACGTTTCCGTCGAACTGGCAGGAATGGAGGGGGTTCGGGAGATACACGAGGACACTGCATCTCGCTTTGCCGAACAGGACGAGCCCTACACCCGTTCGTGGGACTACGTACGCGACCTTGCAGAGACGCTCGACGACCGCTGCCGGGCCTACGTCGTCCGCGGGCCGGACGGTGAGTACATCAGCGGGATAACTGTCCTCTACTCGAACGACATGGCGTACTTCTGGCAGGGTGGAACCCGGGGAACCTACGAAGGGACGAGTGTCAACAGCCTCGTCCACTGGCACATCATCGAGGACATCGCGGCCGGCGACCCAATCGACTCCGTCAGCCAGTACGACCTGATGGGAGCCAACACCGAGCGGCTCTGTCGATACAAGAGCAAGTTCGGTGCCGACCTGGTGCCGTACTACCTCGTCGAGACCGAGAGTGCGAGTATGGACGTGGCAAAGCGTGCGTATCAGCTGGTAAATCAATGAGAGTGCTGAACGCTGTCGCAAACGCCGATGCCCGCTTTTATCGCCAGCAGGTGGCTGAGCTGTCGCAGCGCAACGTCACCTACCGGACGCTGCCAGTCCCCGGCGACCACGGGACTGACTCGACCGACACCCGGTCGGTGTTCGACTATATCCGGTTCGTTCCATCGGTCTGGGCCACCGTCGGAGACTACGATATCGTCCACGCCAACTACGGGCTGACTGGTCCCGCTGCACTCTCGCAGCTATCTCGTCCTGTCGTCCTCTCCCTGTGGGGGACTGACCTCTACGGACGCTACGGCCGTCTCAGCAAGGTCTGTGCCAGGCTCAGCGACGCAGTCGTCGTCATGTCCGAAGCGATGGCCGACGAACTCGACCAGGACTGTCACGTCATTCCGCACGGCGTCGATATCGACCTGTTTGCTCCCGAACCACAGAGAGAGGCACAGGCTGACCTCGGCTGGGACCCCGACCGGAAACACGTCCTCTTCCCGTACAGTACGACGACTGCAGTCAAGGACTATCCGCGGGCACAGCGCATCGTCGAGGCAACTGCCGAGCGGCTCGATGCACCCGTCGAACTGCAGGTCGTCAAGGGCGAACCCCACCGGCGGATGGCTCGCTACATGAACGCCGCCGACTCGCTGTTGCTCACTTCGAAGTGGGAGGGGTCGCCCAACGCCACCAAGGAGGCGATGGCGTGTAATCTGCCGGTCGTCGCGACGAACGTAGGTGACGTGGGCGAGCAACTGCGCGGCGTAACTCACTCACACGTCTGTGACGCTGACGCGGACCTGACAGACGCGCTCGTCGACGTGCTTCGGAGTGACGAACGCTCGGACGGTCGGTCACGCGCTCGGGAATACAGTCTCGAACGGATGGGCGACCAACTGTTCGACGTCTACGAATCGGTGCTTGCCGGGTAGCCGCGCCGCTGCGTTATTTTTTCACGCGTTTGTAGAGGTTGGCCGCCGTCTTCAGCAACGCCGTCCCGCCCTCGAGTTGCTGGTACAGTTCGAGCGTCGGTGCGAACTTCGCTTTGTACTTCGCGATGTTTGGCTCGGACGCGCCGACCAGGTCGTAGCGAGTGACCCCTCGTGCTTTCGCGTCACGGATAATCGCCCAGTCGAGAAGGTCGTTGACTGGCACGTCTGCACCGTGTTTCGACCCGCCAATCCAGCGGTAGACCGTCTCGTCGAGTTCGAGTGCGATGATTCCGCCGGCGATATCGCCATCGATTCGACACACGTACGGTCTGACAGTTCCCGCTGGCATTCGCTCGAAGAGGTCGACCACGAATCCGAGTGGGACATCGAACGCTTCGTCCTGTTGCTCGTGTCGCTCGCGGACCTGTTCGTGAATCGTCCGAACTGCAGTCGTTCCGCCTTCTTCGATTTCGACGCTGTCGTACTCGTCGGTAACGTTCTGCCGCGCGTCGCGACTGAACTGATGTAACAGCGACTCCTCGTCGGCGGAGATATCGACGACGTACGTGTGACCCACTGAGGCGTCGTACCCGTTATGGACGAACGGACGGGTGTCGAGATACGTCGATCCAGTTCGGACGTGAACGTATCTCGGGTCGACCGTCGCGTTGAGGTGGTCGAGACATCCCTCGACGAACTGTCGGTGTCGTCGGTCCTTCTTGCGCTGTTTCAACTTCGCGATGTTCACCATCGCCGGTCCTTGATAGGTGATTTTGAAACCCGGGACCGGTGAGAACACGGTCCCGACGGGTCCGTGTGTGGTGTGAAACGCCGGAAAGAGTCCAACTGGCTCCTGGCCTTTGTATCCAATCAGCGGGATATACGTCGTATCTGTGTGTTCTACGACCACTTCCGCGAACGCATGTAGATGAAACGGCGTTCCGTGTGGAGAGCGCTCGACGAGGCCGTCCCACCGTTCCCTGTCGCGCCCGGTGGCACGACGGACTTCCACACTCATCTGTTCGTGTCACTTCCGCCTGGCGTCTGTCCGTTCGTTCCTCGCCGATCGGGTCGTGCAGCCGTCGAACAGACAGACCTGCACGAAACCCTGCTGCCTGCCGGCCGGGTTTCGTGTTCGGTGGCTGCTGCCGGGGTCTGTCCGGTGTCCTGTTTCATTGACTGAGGATGCCTATCGATACGGTATAATTATGCACTCCCTGTGGCTGAGATAAACGTGGCCTTGTGGACGGTTGGTGTGGACCCACGGACAGATACTCCGCCACTGGCTATCGAACACCAAGTTCCGACGGTACTCGTCTGGTGGTAGCAAGCTGATACGACTGGTTGTCCCGTCAGCGATTCTCTCTCGAAGCATTCCGTCACCACGTTGTTTCAACGCCCACCCGGACGGGTTCGAGGTCGAGGACACGGACAAGCCCCACCCTCCACGAGCGAACCCGTCAGGGTGAGCGAAGTAGGGTGGGGTAGTTGATATATATCACTGGCTTACAGCCGGGCGGACGTACGGCTGCGGGACTGCACGTCGTCTCTTCTGGCGGCGACGTTAATCCATATCTGCGAGCGGGCCGAAATCGTCAACGGGAAGGACAGAATAGTCGATGGTGAGCGTATCCTTCGTGGCCCGAATCTTCCCGACGAACGTCGAGATATCCTCGAGTGACCCTTCGAGAACGAACAGTTCCATACAGTGGTGGCCCCCGACGTGGCTGTGGAAATTCGAGGCGACGATTCCCTCGTGTTCGTGGCGAAGGTGCATCATCTTCTCTTCGACACTCGTCGTTTCGTAGTCGAACAGCACTGTGACGACCCCCATAAGGTCGCGCCCTTCGAGTTTTTTGTCTTCGAACTCACCGAGAAGGTTTCGACTCGCTTCGCGGATGACTTCACTCCGCCCGGTGTAGCCGTGGTCGTCTGCAAACTGATCGATTCGTTCGAGCAACTCCTCGGGCATCGAGACACTGACGACGCTCATTGTATATTAACTAAGGCGGAACAAAATAATAATATTTACTATCTAATCGCCTTTCTATCGCGTGGATTGTGAACTGTCTCGGGGTGAGTCACTTTTCACCTCCCTTTGTTCCAGGGTGTTCACAGTGGGCGGTAGCAGTAACGGGGCTCCCTTTCGGTTCTGTGGGTCGACCAGTGTGGTATCGTAGCAGGTTTTTTCTGTTCAATTTTCCGCACGGGCTGCCAGTGTGCTGTGCCGGCCGCAGGGTTATGTTATTAGACAACATATTTTGTGTATGGCAGACGACAAACGAGGCCGAGAGAAACAGGCAAACGATGCCGACAAACGGCAGCGAGAGCGTGACATCGTCGCAGAACTGGAGCGCCAGGACGAGACGGAGCCGCCGGTCGAAGAGGATGAACTCGACGAGTTCGAGGCGGGACTCGACTCGCTGGAGTTCCCGGTGACGGGGGACGAAATCGTCGCAGCAGTTGGTGATCTGGAGATCGAATCGGCTGACGGGTCCTATCACGTTACCGAACTCGTTCCGGAGACGGCAACCGAGCAGTTCGCGACGCCGTCTGCCGTCCGAGTGCGAGTACGGCGCCCATCGATTGCGGCGGCGATGAAACGGATTCTCGAAGCCAACGCGTCCCACAACACCGAGCAACTCAGTGGCTCACAGCGGGAAGCGTACGAAAAGACACTCAGAAAACTCAAAGCAATCGATGCGGACGACGACGACGAAGGGATTCAGGTACTCACTGACTGGATTGTCGACCAGATAACCGAAAACGAGACGCTCCCTGGCTCTCGGGCAGTTCGTCGGGAGGCGGCGAAGTTCTGTCGGGCGAACGGCTATCAGATTCGGAACGACGAATGGCTCGGCGTGTAACTCCCACCGACCAGCGACGGACTGGCAGCGGCGTCTGACAGCGATAACGAGACACTCGCCGGAGTCGCAGCGTCGACAGTCGCTAGCCAGATTCATCTACAGCGTGACCACTGTCCGACTCGTGTTCCATCCGACGTTGCAATCGAGCGAGGATACGTCTGTGAGACACACGAAGATCGAGGCACACGCATGACCTGGACGATAGATATCGAAAATTTCGACGAGCGCCATGGAATCGCCATTGTCTCGATTTTCGGACGTTCGTGCTACGTGGCCGATTGGTCTCAGTCGGTGTATTTCGCCAGGTCTGCCTCGTCGTCGATATCTCGGACAACTCCCGGATCGTCTGTCTCGACCAGCACAGTATCTTCCCGCGTCTCGATGAGGTGTCGACCCCCCACGTCGCCTGTCACGTCCGCGAGCGTTTCGTAGTGTGTCGAATCGAAGAGGACTGGATTCCCTCGCTTCCCGTCGTATGCGGCAGCGACAATCGACACGTCTCCGCTGGCGTATCTGTCGAGCAGGGCGTCGACGCTCGACGGGTCGACGAACGGCATATCTCCCAGCGCGAAGACGGCCGCGTCCCAGTCGCGTTCGCGGGCCGTTTCGACCCCGACACGAACGGATGTACTCTGTCCTTCTGCGTAGTCGGGGTTGACCCGAAACGAGACGGGAAGCCCCGAAAGCGCGTTTCGGACTGCCTCGTCGTCCTGGCCGACGATAACGACGACGTCTGTGACAGCAGCGTCGAGCAGTGTCTCCGCAGCGTGGCGAACAATTGGCGTGCCGTCGACCGGTGCCAGCAGCTTGTTCCCGCTCTCGAAACGAGTGCTCTGGCCGGCAGCCAGCAGAATTGCGCCGATTTGCGGACCGCCGTCTGTGCGCGGTGACCCGTTTCGTTGTCGCGTCGTGTCTGCGGTCATTCTACTGTCGGTACAGCACGACACCTCCTGTATTTTCGGTCACGATGACGGTCGTCGTACCCGGGATTTCGACTAGCCGAACCGCAGGGTGTGGAACCGTTGGACGAAGTGACAGCCGGCAGTATAAGTAGCGTGCCACAAGAACTGACAGGCATGAAGCGCACACTCAGCACAGACGAAGCACCAGCAGCAGTCGGCGCGTACAGCCAGGCAACGACCGACGGTTCGCTCGTCTTTACCGCAGGACAACTTCCGATGACAGCGGATGGCGACCTGCTCGACGACGAATCTGTGGCTGTCCAGACTGAGCAATCGCTCTCGAATATCGAGGCCATCCTCGCCGAGGAAGGGCTCGATATGACCGACGTGCTGAAGGTGACCGTGTTCCTCGAAAATATCGAGGACTTCGACGAAATGAACGACACGTACAGCGACTTCTTCGATTCGGAACCGCCAGCACGCAGCGCGGTCGAGGTCGGAAGCGTCCCGAAGGGTGCAGCAGTCGAAATCGAGGCTATCGCCACAAACGAATAATCGGAAATAAAATCACTCGTACTGGACGTTGACGGCGAGTCACGCTGCCGTTCCTGCTCCCCTCCGCGTCGACGGTCACTGCCGGCTGGTCAAACGCTTTCAGTACTGTATTTCGAATTTGACTTTCGTTTTCGATGTCGTACTCCCTGGTATATCCTCTATTCTGTCGTCAGAGCCGACAAACAACCGCTCTTGCCGGTAACCGGGCGAAGATTTTTTCAACACTTCTGACGACTATATTTTGATGACAGAATACCTCCAGACGGATGCATACGGTCCCCTGCAGGAGACGTCGAAGACGCTCGTGGCGGTTGCTCGTGGCGATAGAGAGCCGGACGTGATAATCAGGAACGGCGACCTCGTGAACGTCCACACGGGCGAAATCATGCCTGGCACTGACCTGGTCATCAGCGAGGGTCGAATCGTCCGCATGACCGATACGGGAGAGGTCGAGGCCGGTGAGACGACCGAAGTAATCGACGCCGACGGCCAGTTTCTCTCGCCGGGCTTTCTCGATACACACGTCCACTACGAGTCGAGTATGGTCACTGCGACGGGATTCTGTCGTGGTGCGCTCCCGACGGGGACGACGGGTGCGTTCATGGACCCGCACGAAATCGGCAACGTCCTCGGACTCGACGGGATTCGCCTCCTGCTTGACGAGGCGGCGGACCTCCCACTGAAGACGTTCTGTACGATTCCCTCGTGTGTTCCTGCGGCACCGGGGTTCGAGGATGCCGGTGCGGTCATCGATGCGGCGGACATCGAAGAGGCACTGGAGTGGGACGATGTCATCGCCCTCGGCGAGATGATGAACTACCCCGGCGTCGTCTCGGGTGACGACGAGGTCCACGACAAACTCGCAGCCACCTACGAGACGAACAAACGGGCGACCGGTCACTTTGCCAGCCGTGAGACCGGCGCAGAACTCGATGCGTTCATTGCGGCCGGCATCTCGTCGTGTCACGAATCGATTCGGAAAGAGGAGGCGCTGGCTCGGCTCCGCCGCGGGATGTGGACGATGCTCCGGCAAGGCTCTGCCTGGAAGGATATCCCCGAGACGATCAAGGCAGTCACGGAGACGGACGTGGATACCCGCCACTTGCTCCTGGTCACCGACGACACGCACCCGGATACGATTACGGAGAAGGGACACCTCGACCGCGTGCTCAGGGTCGCGATTTCGAACGGGTTGGACCCAGTTACAGCCATCCAGGCCGTGACGCTGAACGCGGCAGAGTACTACGGTGTCGACGCCGACCTCGGTGCGCTCTCGCCCGGGAAGATGGCCGATGTCGTCTTCCTCGACGACCTCGCAACCGTCGACGTGAGCCGCGTGATGGTCGACGGGTCGATGGTCGTCGAAGACGGCGAGTGGGTCGACGACGACGCGCTCCCGGCGGAGAACGAGCACACGGACGCCGTCCACGATTCGTTCCCCGAGTGGGCGCGAGACACGGTGAACCTCGACCCGCAACCGGCCGACGCATTCGAGGTACCAGCGCCGGAAGGGGCCAGCGAGGTGTCCGCCGAGGTGATCCGGGTCCACGAGAACCAGGTCGTCACCAGCCGGGAGTCGGCGACGCTGCCGGTCGAGGACGGGGCAGTCGCGCTGGACGGCGATATTTCGAAGGCGGCGGTACTCGAACGCCACGGCGGCGACGAGTCGGTCGGTCGGGGCTTCGTCACCGGCTTTGGCTTCGAGCGGGGGGCTGTCGCCTCGACCGTTGCCCACGACAGTCACAACCTGCTCGTCGTCGGGACCAGCGACGAGGCGATGGCACGGGCCGCCGAGCGCACGATCGAACTCGACGGCGGGATGGTCGCGGTCGACGACGGCGTCCTCGCGGAGGTTCCCCTCCCTATCGCGGGGCTGATGAGCGACCTCCCGCTCTCGGAGGTGTCCGAACGGGTCCACGACCTCGAAGATGCCTGGGAAACGCTCGGCTGTGACCTGGATTCGCCGTTCATGACGATGTCGCTGCTCGCGCTTGCGGTGATTCCGGAACTCCGAATCACGAACCGCGGCGTTGTCGACACCGTCGGGTTCGACTTCATCGAGCCGGTCGGAGCCGACTGACGCGGCGACGCTCTCGCCCCGTCAGGGTTCGAGGATGTACGTGTCGCTGTGACAGATACCGCAGGCGCTCACGCTGGCCCGTGCAAACGTCGGCGGAATCTGGCGGAATCCGTCGGGGAGCGACCCTCCTCTGGAACCGGTTCGGGGACGGGTAGCGTCTCCACGCTGAACGCTCCTCAGCGGCGACGGACGACCAGCATCGGTTGTGGACAGACAAGGCCGCTTACGTCGAGTTCCACAACCCTCTCTTCTGTTGCAGTCATACTACTCGCTTCCCGGACGGTGCCGTAGACTCAGGGCTTAGCTTCTTGTGCCGTCTTCCGCGCTTCTTCGAGGTCGAGGTCGATATCCCTCGCCTGCTGGCGAACGGCGTCGGCATCGACAGTCGTGACCTCGCCGCCCTCGACCAGGATGTTGCCGTCGACCATCGTGAACATCACGTCGTCGCCGTGGGCGGCGAAGACGAGATGCGAGTGCACGTCGTGCAGCGGTGTCGCTCGCGTTACGCCGTCTGTCTGGACGCCGACGATGTCCGCACGCCATCCCTCGCGGAGTTTGCCAACGTCGTCGAACCCGGCAGCCCTCGCGCCGTTCACCGTCGCCATCTCGAAGATGTCTGCGGCGGGCGTCGCGGTCGGGTCGAGATGTTCGACCTTCTGGAGGAGGCTGGCCTGGCGCATCTCGGTGAACGGGTCGAGCGTGTTGTTACAGGGTGGGCCGTCGTTGCCGAGTGCGACGTTGATGCCGCGGTCGAAGTAATCCCAGACCGGAGCGACACCGGAGGCGAGCTTCATGTTCGAGGAGGGGCAGTGCGTGACGTGGGTGCCGGTCTCTTCGAGGATGTCGCGCTCGCTCTCGTCGGTCCAGACGCAGTGGGCGAGGACGACGTCCTCGCCGGTGATGCCCACCTCGTCGAGCCAGTGGATGTTTCGCATCCCAGTGTCGGCTTCGACCGTCTCGATTTCGCTCTTGTTCTCGCTGGCGTGTGTGTGAATCCGAACACCGTCGTACCTGTCGGCAATCTCTCGGGTCCCGCGGAGACACGCCTCGGTACAGGAGACGGCAAAGCGGGGCGTCAGCGCGTAGCGAATCCGGTCGTCGAACGAGCCGTGATACTCCCGGATGAGCTGTTCGCTCTCGTCGAGTGCCTGCTCGGTCTCCTCGGCGAGGTTCTCCGGCGAGCGCTGGTCCATCATTACCTTGCCGAGCGCACCCCGGATGCCCATCTCGCCGGCGGCTTCGAAGGCGCGGTCGGCATGGTTGACCGAGAGGTGGTCGACGACCGTCGTCGTCCCGCTCTCGATACATTCGAGATAGCCGAGCTTCGCGGCGACTTCCATCTTCTCGGCCGACAGCGACGCCTCCATCGGCAGAATGTAGTCGAAGAGCCAGTCTAGCAGTTCGGTGTCGTCTGCGATGCCCCGTCCGAGGCTCTGGACGGAGTGGACGTGTGCGCCGACCAGTCCCGGCAGGAGGATGTCGTATTTTCTCTCCTCGTATCCGGGATACTGTTCGACGATGTTGGTACGGCCGCCGACGGCTTCGATGCGCGACCCCTCGACGACGACGCCCCCGTCGACAATGACCGTGGACGAATCTGGGACGACGGTCCCGGAGAGTATCATACCGTTCATACGGATACAGAGCCGGCTACAAAAGCATTCTCACCGTCGCCGATACTGCGTGCGAGTAGCGGACCCAGTGCGGCAAGTTATTCTGTCGCCCGGCGCTGGACGGCTCGAGCAGGATTTAGCAACCCTCTGGTGCGGTGTCGGGAACTTCCTCGGCAAGTCGATTCGGAGTATGCTCTGGTCACTGACGCGTGGACCGGCTACTTGCTGCCTGTTCGCCGCAGGGACCACCCGAAGGTATTCGTGGAAATTGTCTCGGTGGCTGGCGTTCTCGGTATCGATGCAATGGCCGAACAGCAACTCGATTTGCGAGAGATTCCGCCGCCGAAACGACACCCAAAAATCTTCGACGAATTCGAGGAGTTAGCGAGCGGTGAAGCGTTGACGCTGGTCAACGACCACGAACCGACGCCACTGTACCACCAGATGGCTGCCGAAGTCGAGTCGTTCGATGCCGACGGATACACTGTCGACCGTATCGGCCCGAACGAGTTTATCGCAACCCTCCCAAGAAAGTAGTCTGCTGTCTTCGTTCGGTGACTGCGTTCTTCTCTGTCGCCGTCAGAAGTGGGCCCGGGCGGGGAACATCCACAGTTTGCGGGGCTGTCAGCTACCGATATCTCTGTGCTTGAAAGGGGTAAGAATCCTGCTTAGGAACTTGCTGTGTGGAGTAATATCTGACCCCAGCCCAGTATCAGAGGGTGTACTATTAGAAATATGTCAGTTACCCGGTCGAGAGCAGATCCTCGATAAACCGGAAGCCGTTCACGAATGTAACTGAGTCACCATATCCCTCGCTGGCGAGGACGGTTTCAGCTCCTTTGCCAGCCGCGATGTCTGTCGTATAGATGTACACCTCGGTTGCCTCCCCTGTGTTGAGCCTCTGGGCAGCAAGCGCAGCGAGAGCGCAATCAGCACGTTCGATAGTGTCTGGTGACCGGTCGTCAGCGTTTGCGATGTATCGTTGGACGCCATCCATCACCCGAGAAACGACAGGCTGCGAGAAGTCAAGGGGCGACGAGACTGAGACCCATCCTTCCTCGGTTGCCGCGTTGACGGGTAGTGGCTGCCCGTCGGTTTTGTCATCTGGGAGTTCCTCATACACTCGTCTGGGGAGTACGAATGTAATACCGTTGCGGCGGGCAAACTGCCGGACAGCTTGATAGCGACTGTTCGACTGCTGTCCCATTGCGACGAACAAACCGGTATCGGCGATATGGTGGGTACTCACGCGTCGTCGGCTACGTTACTGTCGTCGATTTCAAGCTCAGCAAGCGACGCTCCCGACTCCTCAATTTCGAAGTGCTCGTCGACGACGGGTCGAAGGGCTTGGAGGATGATCTCTGCAGCGAGCGGCGAGATGTCAATATCCTGTGCCATCAGGCGATGCGTGACCTCCCCACGCTCACGCGCGACAGCGTAAGTGAGTGCTGTCGCAAGCCCAGCGATTCCATGGCGGTCGATATACGTATCGATGTCCTCGTCGGTCTCACGACGACCGACCGCGTCGATCAGCGCTGGCGTGATCGTGTACTCACGGTTACCATCAGCCGCAGTCACTGTCAGGTCAATCTCACAGGCGGTATACTGACGGGGTTGTTCGGCCCGGGTGACCTCGAGGACGCCGGCATCGACGAGTCGATTGACGTAGGTGTATGCCGTCCCCTGGGCTAGACCGAGTGCATTCATTACTTCTTGGACCGTCGCTTCTCCCTCGCGCGCGACGTATGCGTACAGTTGGGCGAGCTGGGGCTCTTCGAGGAGGTCTGCCACTGAGAGAAAGTCTCGGACAACATCACCGTCGGCCTGCTGGGAGGTGCGTGACATGGCGTGGTAGTATTTACAGATTACAGAGAGACGGTAAAATATCTTTGGGATAGCTTCAGCAATGCAGTTGTATGTGGCGTCGACGTGACTCCTCGCTGAAGACGAGCCAGCGTCTCTCCTGAAACAGGGGGGAGACTGAATTTGGAAGCCGTCGAGACGGTTCGATGGTAGTGTCGTTTTGTGGTGGTCAATTGTATTGACACACTCAATCGGCGATTGATTTTCTCTATACCCTCCTTCGACTCTTGCTGAAGGCATGATAGCAGTGACCCCAGTGTACGCGGTGGATGAACTCTCCCGTACGGTCACTGATGAGTGGCGTCAGTTCCAGACAGAGAGCGCTGCTACACCGTGAAAACCGTTGGCTGACAACCATGCAAACTGTGGATGCTCCCTTCGAGAGTATCTCTGGACCTCGGAAAGGATGGTTTCAGACGCTCTAATTACGAATCTAAAGGGTCTGTGAACCATGGGCCCGGGCGGATTTGAACCCCAGTCACTCCACTTCGTTCCGTTCCCTGGTTCAAACCGCCGGGCGTACGATTCGCTCCTCACGTCTGTTCGTCGCAGAATCGGATGGGCCCGGGCGGATTTGAACCACCGCATACCCGGTTATGAGCCGGGGGCTCTAACCAGACTGAGCTACGGGCCCGCTGTCTGTCCGTACCAAATCGCCCAACTAAACTCTACCGTTGTGCGAACATCTCCCTCGGAACTCTTTTCGGTTCGACGACCGTATCTGTGCGTAACTATGGGAATCGGTGGCTCGGATATGTACCGGCAGCAAATCCTCGACCACTACAAGAATCCCCGAAACTACGGGGAAATCGAGGACCCAACGTTCACCCACACCGGCGAGAATCCGATGTGCGGTGACACTATCGAGATGGATGTCGTCCTCGACGACGACGAGGAGACAATCGAACGCGTCGCGTTCCGTGGAGATGGCTGTGCCATTTCACAGGCTTCCGCCTCCATGTTCTCGCAAGAACTCGCCGGCATGGCAATCGACGACCTGCGGGAGATGGACCGCGACGACATCGTCGACATGCTCGGCGTCGACATCTCTGCAATGCGCATCAAGTGTGCTGTCCTCGCGGAAAAGGTCGCACAGGACGGCGCGGAAATCTACTTCGGCGAGAAGGACGTCGACAAGACGACCACCGAAGACTGAGCGACCAGTTTCGAGTAGTTGTGAGCGACGAGAGCAACAGCAGTCCTTACGTACACGAATCGCAGTGCGGTTGGCCGCGAGTCCGTTTCATCGGACGAGCCGGGGAAAGGCAGGTCAGCCGCTGTGCGGAACGGTAGTGGCTACTGTTGAACCGCGAGCGCGCGACCGCACGCGAGCGTCGTTTTTAGACTAAATTTTTGCGAGGAGGGGTGCGCCGCGCGGCGAAGTCGTTCGAAAGGCGCTGCGCGCCTTTCGTGATGACGAGAGAGCATTGCTCTCTCGAACCACCGCGCGTGCGACACCCGACGAAGTAAAAATTTAGGCGAACGCGATCGGCTGGCCCGCGGTATTTTCCTCTTCGCGGACTTTCTGGAGTGCGTTCTCGAAGTCGCCCATCTCGACGGTGGTGCGCTGGTCGCGGATGGCGAACATTCCGGCCTCGGTCGCCAGTGAGGCCAGTTCCGCACCCGAGAAGCCCTCGGTTTCGGTTGCGAGCGCTGCCATGTCGACGCCGTCTGCCAGGTCCATCTCCTGGGTGTGAATCTCGAGGATGCGCTCGCGGCCGTCCCAGTCCGGGTTCGGCACTTCGATGAGGCGGTCGAAGCGACCCGGCCGGAGGATGGCACGGTCGAGCATGTCGAAGCGGTTGGTCGCGGCGATAATACGGATTTCACCGCGTTCTTCGAAGCCGTCCATCTCCGAGAGCAACTGCATCATCGTCCGCTGAACCTCGGCGTCACCGCTGGTCTTCGAGTCGGTCCGCTTGGCGGCGATAGCGTCGATTTCGTCGATGAAGATGACTGCGGGTTCGCGCTCGCTGGCGAGTTCGAAGAGGTCACGGACAAGGCGCGCACCTTCCCCGATGAACTTCCGGACGAGCTCCGAGCCGGCCATCTTGATGAAGGTGGCGTCGGTCTGGTTCGCGACGGCTTTCGCCAGCATCGTCTTCCCCGTGCCCGGCGGGCCGTGCAAGAGCACGCCCGATGGGGGTTCGATACCCACGTCCTCGAACTGCTGGGCGTTGACGAGTGGTTCTTCGACCGCTTCGCGAACTTCCAGAATCTGGTCTTCGAGGCCGCCGATGTCGTCGTAGTCCACGTCGGGGCTGGCGTCGATTTCCATCGCCTGCGCGCGAGCATCGGTTTCGGGGTTGAGGATGGTCTGAATGGCGAAGGAATCGTTGATAGCGACGCGGTCTCCGGATTCGAGGTCCTCACGGAGCGACGGTGAGACTTCGGTCAGCACTTCCTGGTTGTTGCCGTGCTGTTTGACGACGACGCCGTCGTCGGTAATCTCTTCGGCGGTCGCGATGTACAGCGAGGACGATTTGAGCGTGTCGTTCTCCCGTTCGAGCCGGTCGACCTGCTCGGTGAGGTCGTTCCGACGCTCCTCGGCCGACCCCAGTTGCTCTTCGAGTTTGTTCTGTACCTTGACGAGTTCTCTGTAATGCTCCCGGAGTGCCTCTAATCGTTCGTCCTGGGTCATTTCGGGGTCCAGGTCTAGCCGTGGGCGCTCGGGGAGCGACGAACTACGCGACATCTGATTGTAGAGTATTTGCAATCGGGAGACATAGGTCCTTCGGCAACGGAACCCCTTTCCGTCCTCGAAAGCACGTCAGAATCCCGTCCCGTTCGCCTCAGACCAGCCGTTCGAACTCGTCGAGATACTCGCCGTACACGTCGAGTGCCGACTGAACAGTCGAAGCGTCGGTCATGTCGACGCCGGCGTCGTCGAGCAACTCCAGGGGGTAGCCCCGTGACCCACTCTCCAGGAAGGTCCGGTAGCGCTCGGCGGCCGGTTCGCCGTGGTCACGGATGTTTTCTACGAGGGCAACCGCGGCGGAGATGCCGGTCGCGTACTGGAAGACGTAGAACGCGCGGTAGAAGTGCGGGATACGCATCCACTCGCGGGCGATACGGTCGTCCAACTCGGCCGGTTCGTAGTAGTCGCCTTTCAGTTCCCGATAGAGGTCGTCCAGTCGGTCGGGCGTCAGCGGCTCGCCGGCCTCACTCATCTCGTGAGTCCGCTGTTCGAACTCGGCGAACATCGTCTGCCGATACAGCGTCGAGCGGAACCGTTCGAGATACTGGTTGAGAACGTGACGACGAAGTTGTTCGTCTTCGACGGTCTCCAGCAGGTGATGCGTCAGCAGCGTTTCGTTGACGGTGCTCGCGATTTCGGCGATGAAGATGGTGTAGTCGGCGTAGACGTACGGCTGGGCCTCGCTGGCCAGTTCCGAGTGCATCGAGTGGCCGAGCTCGTGTGCCAGCGTGTACATCGACTCCACGTCGTCCTGGTAGTTCATCAGGATGTACGGCTGGGAGTCGTAGGTCCCGCCGGAGTAGGCACCCGATTGCTTGCCCTTCGTCTCGTAGACGTCGACCCACTGGGAGTCGAGCCCCTCCGCGAGCCGGGACTGGTAGGCCTCGCCGAGCGGCGCGACGGCTTCGGTGACGTACTCGCAGGCATCTTCGTAGGATACCTCCGGACTCTCTTCGGTGACCAGTGGGACGTAGAGGTCCCACATCTGGAGGTCCTCGCCGTCGGTCACCGTTCGCTTGAGGTCGGCGTGATGGTGCAGTTTGTCGAGGTTGTCCCGAACCGTATCGACGAGGGTGTCGTACACCTCCGTCGGAATGTTCGGACCGTCCAGTGACGCCTCACGAGAGCTGTCGTAATCGCGCGCAGCAGCCAGCTTTTCGTCGGCTTTCACGCTGTTTCGGTAGGCGGTACCGACGGTGTTGCGCACGTCTTCCCACTCGTCGTAGAACGTCTCGTAGACGCGCTGGCGAAAGGCTCGGTCGGGATTTTTCTGGAGCGTGGTGAAGTTGTTCAGCGTAATCGGCTGGGGCTCGCCGTCGGGGTCGTCGACTGCCGGGAACTCCATGTCTGCGTTGGCCAGCATGTTGTAGATCTCGCCCGACGCGCCCGTTACCTCCCCCAGTTCAGCCAGCAGGTTTTCGACTTCCGCAGAGCGGGTGTGCGGTTTCATTCGCAAGATATCGTCGATATAGTGGTCGAACGCTTCCAGCGCCGGCTCTTCCTCCTGCATCCGTTCGATAGCCTCGCGGTCGAGTTGCTGGAGTTCTGGCTCGATGAAGGATGCGGCGCTCGCGGCTTCCGAACCGAGCGACTGGGCGCGGGTGGCCATCGCCTGTGCGTCGTCGTCGCGTGTGTCCTCGTCGCGGCGCATTCGGGCGTACGCACCGACGTCTGCGACCTGTCGCATCACCTGTTCGTAGGTTTCGAGCAGTTCGGCCAGCGTCGCCGCGTCCTCGGTTGCTCTCCCCTCGTAGGCCCGAAGGTCGTCGAGACTGTCGCGGGCCTGTTCGAAGGCCTCCTGCCACGCCTCGTCGCTGGCAAACAGCGAGTCGAGGTCCCACTTGTACGCTTCGTCGATGTCACCGCGTTCGGGGACGGAACTCATTGGCCGGGGTTAGACTGGCCGGCAGGTAAGCCTTTGCTGTCAGCTGCCGGGACGCTCTCTGCAGCCACCTTCTGCGTTTGCAGTGCCGTCGCAGAACTGCCGACGGACTGGGACGACTGGCAGTACCGTCTCTCGAAGCGTCGGCCCGCAATCAGTCGCGCTGGAGTTCTATCGTCACGACACTCCCGCTGGGGTCGTTGTCCGAAAACTGGAGTGTCCCGCCAGATTGGCGGACAATCCAGTAGACTAGCCACAGCCCTAGCCCGCTGCCGTGATACAGTGGCTCGAGTTCCTCTTCGCCCAGTAGTACCTTCCGTTCCATCTCCGGGATACCGGGACCGTCGTCCTTGACAGCGATGCTGACCGTCTCCGTCTCCTGGGCGACCGAAACGGTCACTTCCGGTGACGGGTTGTCGCTGTGGACGAGCGCGTTCTCCAGCAGTTCGGTTACCGCCCGGTTGAGCTGTGTCGTTCCCTCCGCGGTGACCCCCTCGGGCAGGTCGCTGGTGATGGTGGCGTCGGGGTAGTCGGGCTGAATGCCCTTGACGACTCGGCCGATGAGTTCGGTGACATCGAGTCGCTGTCGTGGTGCGTCCGACAGTAGCACACGCGTCACCGCCCGCTCTTTGTCGACGAGCGCGACGAGTTCGTTCGTCTTCTTGACGATGTCGACCGCGTCTGTTGCGAACTGCGGCGGAGCGTCGGATTCGATTACTTCGGCCCGCGCCTGAATCACGTTCAGCGCGTTGTTTAGATTGTGGCGCAACACTCGGTCGAGCACCCGGAGTTGCTGTTCGCGCTCCTTGCGCTCCGTGATGTCGCTCTGGATTGCGACGAACTCCTCGACGGTCCCGTCGTCGAGAATCGGCGCAATCGTCTGGTGGGCTTCGTACAGTTCACCGTCTCTGCGTCTGTCGGTAATTTCTGCTTCCCAGACATCGCCGGCGAGCAACGTCCGCCACAGCTTCTCGTAGTATTCGTCGTCCATCTCGCCCGACTTGAGTATTCGCGGAGTCATCCCCGTCGCTTCCCCACGACTGTACCCGGTAATCTCTTCGAAGGCGGGATTGACGTACTCGATAGTCCCGTCCGTGTCGGTGATATACACTCCCTGTCCGGCCGATTCGACGGCCCGTTTGAACCGGCGAAGCTCCCGTTCCCGGTTGCGTTGCTCAGTCAGGTCTCGCGTTATCTTCGTGAATCCACGGAGCGTCCCGTCGTCGTCTCGAAGTGCGGTCACGGTCACACTCCCCCAGAAACGCGAGCCGTCCTTGCGAACGCGCCATCCCTCCTCTTCGTAGCTCCCTCGCTCGGCGGCGGCGTCTAGCACTTCCTGTGCGTGGTCGCTGTCGACGTCGTCCGGGTAGAACATCGAGAAGTGTTCCCCGAGAATCTCTTCGCGGGTGTACCCTTTCAATTGCCGTGCGCCGTCGTTCCAGCTCACGACGGTTCCCGACGGGTCTAACCGAAAGATTGCGTACTCCTCGACTTCCGTAACCAGCTGTCGAAACCGCTCTTTCTCCTCGGCAAGTCTGTTGCGTATCTCGACGGCCGCCAGAGCGTGTGCGATGTCGTCACCGAGCTCCGACAGCACGGCCATCTCGGCGTCGTCGAACGCGTTCGTGCGGTCGGCATAGACGTTCAATACGCCGTGATGTGTTCCCTCGTATAGCAGCGGGACGGAGGCCAGCGACTGGTAACCCCGCTCGAGTGCGTCCGCTCGCCAGGGTGCAAACTCGGGGTCATTCTGGATGTCCTGGATGACCGAGATTTCATCGTTCTTTACGGCCTTTCCGCCGGGTCCGTGCCCGGTCGGAGTATCGTCTGCCGTCACGGTGATGTCGGAGAGATACCCAGCTTCGAGACCGCCCCACTCGCGTGGCTCTACGGCTCCCGTCTCCGGATCGAACTCGCCGACCCACGCGAATCGGTACGGCTCGGCACTGCTAAGAATCTCACAGACTCGGCTGTCTATCTCTGCCGTACTGGTTGCATGTACCAGCGCCTGGTTGACTTCGCTGACGAGCGAGCGGATGCGTTCGAGCGTTGCCTTGCGTTCGCTCGCTCTGGCACTCTCGACGACGGTTCTGAGCCGGGCTGCCAGAATTCCGTCACGCGTGTCCGCCAGCCGGAAGTAGTCTGTCGCTCCGGCGGCGATAGCGTCGGGTGCTGTCTCGTCGCTGGCAAGCGCCACGACTGGCGGGCTGTTCCGCTGCTCGGAGATGTCATTGAGCGCCACAAAACCGGCCGAATTCGGCGTTCGGGCGTCAACGAGGGCACAGTCGACGGAATTCGACGCGAGGCGTGCCAGCCCCGCGTCCGTCTCCCTGCTAACGACAAACTGGTCGTCTGTGTCGGCCAGCGCTGCCGTTATCCGGTCGGCGGCGCTCTCCTCGCAGCCGACACACAGCACCCGTATCTCGCCGTCCATCGTACGTACACGACAATGTGTCTCGGCAAAAACGTTCGCTATGCTCGCGCGCGTTCACTCTCGACGATCAGTCAGCGCTCCGGCCACACGGCTCCGCGTCGCGTGGTCGACCCGTCGACGCTCGAAGACGGTCCGAGCACTGGCGGCCGCCGTCTCGTCGACGGCGAACTCGAGTGTAGGATACGTGACCTCGGTCAGTACCAGTCCGACCGCCGGTGCGGGGGCGACTCCCTCAGCTCCGTCGAGTGGCTGTGGTGCCAGCACCTGTTCGATGCGCGCGAGCGGCGCGTCTCGCCGTGCCACCTCGGCGACGACCGAGATGGTCCGCCGGACCAGTTGCCGGGCGAACCCACCCGCGGTGAGTTCGACCACGAGGAATGGTCCCTCACGGTCGAGTGCCGGTGACAGCGTTCGGACAGTGCCGTCCTCGTCGGGCGTGAGATTGTGAAAGTCGTGCTCGCCGGCGACCACCTCGGGAGCGTCGCGGGCGCGCTCGTCGCTCGCGTCGGGTGCGTGCAGGTAGTACGTGTAGGTCCG
>JAZKTK010000162.1:0-4120 GCA_036625595.1 Haloarculaceae archaeon
CGGGTAGACCCGGCGCGGGTCGGCCGTCACTCCTCGATGTTGATAGCGGGCCGACCAGGTTCTGCGTTCGCGGTGAGGTCCTCGGGCGCGTCGTCAGCATCGAACACCACGACTTCGGCGTCGAACTCCTGTTCGACGAGCCAGGCCGCCCGTGCCAGCGTCTCGCGCTCGCGCTCGGGCGAGAGGTGCTCGTCGACGTGACCCGCACCGGCGAGCTCTTTGGCGAAGTCGGCGGCGGCTTCGCCCCGCTGGCGCAGTTGCTCGTCCTGCATGACGGTCCCGACCACGTCGCCGTCCGCATCACGGGCGATGTCGGCGACGCGGTGTTTCCAGTCGGGTGCGACCGCAATCTCGATGCGCTCGGGGTCGGCGATATCCGCCACGTCGATGATGTCGCGGATGTCCTCGCGCGTGTTCTCGACGAGGCGCTGTTCGAGGTCGTAGTCGGCGGGGGCCTCGGCGTCGGGCCAGTCGGCCTCGGCAATCAACCCGTCGCGGTCGAGCAACTCCCAGAGTTCCTCGGCGACGTGTGGTGCGACGGGCGAGACGAGCCGTGCCGTCACCGTGAGACCGTGTTCGAAGGTTTCCTCGTCTGGCGTGGCCGAGTTCTGGTACTGGCGCAACAGCGAAACGAGTTCACGGACCGCCTGGAGTGCGTGGTTGAACCGGAAGTCCTCGAACTCGTCCGTCGCAGTCGCCGCTGTCGCCGCGATTTCGCGGTCGACGTAGTCGGCGATCGCGTCGTCGGCCGACCCCGCCACGTCGAGGTCGCCGGCCGCGTAATCGGCGACCAGCGAGTGAACGTTCTGCAGGAACTGGTGGGCGGACTGGACGCCCTCTTCAGTCCAGTCGAAGTCCTTCTCGGGCTGGGCGGCGCTCATCATGAAGAAACGGGCCGTGTCCGCGCCGTACTCCTCGACGATGCGCTGCGGGGAGACGACGTTGCCCTTCGATTTGGACATTTTCTCGCCTTCCAGGAGGACCATCCCCTGATTGGTGAGGTTCTTGAACGGTTCGCGCAGGTTGTCACTGCTCTGTGCCGACGAGTCGAGCAGGTCGATGTCGTCGAGCACCTTCGTGAAGAAGCGAGCATACAGCAGGTGCATCACGGCGTGTTCGATGCCGCCGACGTACTCGTCGACGGGCATCCACTCGCTGGCCCGCTCCGTGTCGAAGGGGGCGTCCTCGAGGTCCGGCGAGATGTAGCGCAGGAAGTACCACGAGGAGTCGACGAAGGTGTCCATCGTGTCCGTCTCCCGCGTCGCCGGGCCGCCACAGTCGGGACACTCGACGGATTTCCACTCCTCGGCGGCGTCGAGCGGGTTGCCAGTGGTGTGGATGAACTCGGGCAACTCGACGGGCAACTCCTCCTCGGGAACGGAGACGAAGCCACAGTCGGGGCAGTCGACGACCGGAATCGGCGTTCCCCAGTAGCGCTGTCGGGAGATGAGCCAGTCGCGCAGGCGGAACTCGACGCGGTGTTCGCCGTCGAACACGTCGACGAACCGCTCGCGGGCCTCTGCACTCTCCAGCCCGTCGTACTCGCCGCTGTTGACGAGCACGCCGTCTTCGGGATACGCTTCCGCCTGCACGTCGATATCCTCGGGGTCGGCATCCGCGTCGGGGGCCGGTTCGACGACCTGCTGAATCGGGATATCGTGTGCCTCGGCGAAGGCGTGGTCGCGCTCGTCGTGGGCGGGCACGGCATAGAGTGCGCCTGTCCCCACGTCTTCGAGGACGTAGTCGGCGACGTAGACGGGAATCTCCTCGCCGGTCGCGGGGTTTCTCGCGTACTCGCCGGTGAAGACGCCGGATGTCTCGTCCATCTCCTCGTCGTCGTGTTCGGCGCGGTGGACGTACTCGGCCACGTCGTCGTTTGCCTCGGCGAGTTGCTGAGCAACGTCGTGGCCCGGCGAGAGCGCGAAGAAGGTCGCGCCGTAGATAGTGTCGAGTCGGGTCGTGAAGATTTCGACGTCGCCGTAGCCAGGGATTTCGAACTCGACGCTGTCACCCTCCTGACGGCCAATCCAGTTGCGTTGCATCTCGCGAACGTTCGCCGGCCATCCGTCGAGTTCGTCCAGGTCGTCCAGCAGTTCCTCGGCGTAGTCGGTAATCGTCAGCACCCACTGGTCGAGTTCGCGCGGCTCGACCGGCGTCTCACACCGCCAGCACACCTCCTCGTCGCCTTCGACTTGCTCGTCGGCCAGCACCGTCTCGCAGGAGGGACACCAGTTGATTTCCTCGGCGCGGCGGTCGACGAGTCCTTCCTCCCGGAAACGAGTGAACAGCCACTGGTTCCACTGGTAGTAGTCGGGTGAGCAAGTCGTCACTTCGCGGTCCCAGTCGTAGCCAAAGCCCATCGACTGCATCTGCTCGCGCATCGACTCGATACACTGCATCGTCCACTCGCGGGGGTTGGTGTCGCGTTCCTCGGCGGCGTTCTCGGCGGGCAGCCCAAAGGAGTCCCACCCCATCGGGTGGAGCACGTCCTCACCGCGGAGTCGCTCGAAGCGGGCGTAGGCGTCCGTAATCGTGTAGTTGCGAACGTGGCCCATGTGGAGGTTTCCGGAGGTGTAGGGAAACATCGCCAGCACGTACGACGGGTCGGTGGCGTCGTCGTCGATGCGGAACACGTCTTCGTCGTCCCAGACGCGTTGCCACTTGGGTTCGATTTCACCGTGGTCGAACGCCTCCCGTTGTCGCTGGCCGGTCCCGGCAGTCATTGTTACCTGCTTGTGGTGGAGCGACGATGCTATACCTTTCCCTTCCGCGATAGCTACGGCCCCCTCTCGGGCGAGAGCGACGACCGACAGTCTCAGGTGTCGGTCCCGACCAGCGGGAATTCCGTTCCGATGTTCTGCTCGCAGGCGTGCTCGTAGACGACGTGCGACGCGGCCACGTCCTGAATTGCCAGCCCCGTCGAATCGAAGACGGTGACGCCATCGCCGTCCTCACGGCCCGGTTTCTGGCCAGCGACAATCTCTCCGATTTCGGCGTGGATGTCGTCGTCGTCGAGCGTGCCCTCGCTCCAGGGGACGTTGATTTCGCCGGAGTGGGTACACTGCTCGTAGTCGTCGATGACGATTTTGGCGTCAGCCAGTACGTCGTCTGCAATCTCGTGTTTGCCGGCGGCGTCGGCCCCCATCGCGTTGACGTGGGTCCTGGAAGCGACCGCATCGACGATTGGTTTACGAACTGGCGTCGTCGTCGAGACGATATCACAGGAGGCAGCCTCGACGACGGGACCTTCGTGGATAGCAAAGTCGTCGCCGTACCGCTCGATGAGCGCCGCGATAGCGTCCCGGTCGACATCCGCGACGACGACCTGCTGGATATCCCGAACCTCGGCAATCGCTTCCAGTTGCGAGTACGCCTGAATCCCAGCACCGACCAGCCCCAGCGTCGTTGCGTCCTCGCGAGCGAGATATCGCGTGGCGACGGCGGCGGCCGCGCCCGTCCGCAGGCGAGTGAGCGTCGTCCCGTCGAGAATCGCCAGCGGCAGTGCAGTCTCGGGGTCCGAGTAAATCATCGTCCCCATCACGGTTGGGAGGTCGTGGTCGTCCGGATTCGACGGGTGGGAGTTGACCCACTTGACGCCCGCCGCTTCCCAGCCGTCCTCGTCGGTCCGGTCGATGTAGGCGGGCATCGAGCGGAAGTCGCCGTCGTGCTGTGGGAGGTCGATATAGGATTTGGCAGGCATCTGTACGTCACCGGTGGCGTCCGCACCGAACGCCGCTTCGACGGCATCGGTGACCGCCGCGATGTCGGCACTCGCAGCCACGTCGTCCGGTCCGAGAAGGAGCGTCTCCATACCCGACTGTCGGCACGGCGTCTACTTATTCGTGCGGGCTGGCTCACTGACGGTCGACGGTGCGTTCGAACTCCTGGATGGCGCTGTCGCTCCCGGCGACGAACACTTCGTCGTCGGCGTCGACTGTCGTCCCCTCAGCAGTGTAGACACTGCCGTTGCGGACGAGTCCGACGACCGTCCAGTCGTTCGTGGCGTCGCGCCGCAGATTGCCCAGCGTCTCGCCGACGAACGGGGAGGATTCGGTGCGGACGAGTCGAATCTGGCTGGTCGGGTCCATGACGCGCTCGCCATGGACTTCAGAGGCGACCA
>JAZKTK010000163.1:0-4052 GCA_036625595.1 Haloarculaceae archaeon
GGCGTTCTCCCCGGTACCGTCGGCGCATTCCAGGCGACGGAGGTCGTCAAACTCATCATCGGGAACGGCGACACGCTCGACGGTCGCCTGCTGGTCTACGACGCCGCCGACATGACCACCGAGGAGGTGCCGATTCGCGCGAATCCCGACTGCCCGGTCTGCGGTGAGGAGTCCATCGGTTCCGTGACCGAGGTTTCCTACGCCGAGAGCTGTGCGATACCGGAGTAGCCGCGACGAGGGTCACAGCCCCCAGAACGACTGGCGACGCCCCGACCGGGTATCAGACGTGATATTTTTCGAGCGGATTTTATCAGGGAGGACGCTGCAGACGGACGTACAGCAACGGGTGGGACAGAAATCGAATGCCGAGATTCGAATCGACACGGTCTGGACGTGGGGTGCGCAACACCGTCGAGCGAGCGCTTCCCGGGTACGTCGAGTCCGTCTACGCGCTCGTGCTCGTCTGGGGACTTGGCGACGTGGTCTCGACGTACATCGCGGTGTCAGCGGTCGGTCACGCCGGCATGGAAGCGAATCCGTGGATGCGACTGCTGCTAGAGACGGAGCCGCTGCTGGTGGTGGTCGTCAAAGCTGCCGTCGTTCTCTCTGCCGGCATCGTCCTGCTTGCCTGTCGGGCACTCGTCGAGCGCGTTCCGGGCTGGCAGGTCTGGTTCGCTGGCGTCGTCGTGGGCGGCTGGGCTGTCGTGGTGAACAATCTCGCTATCGCCATCGCGGCGCTGGCGTAACTGGTGTCTATGCGGTTTCGAGTGCCGACAGCGGCCGCACCGCGTTCGAGGGCGGAGTATCGAACCGCTCGGGATGGAGCATCCAGGCGAGGAATTCGAGCGTCTCGACCAGCCGCGGTCCCGGCCGGTTGACGTAGTGGTGACCGTCGACGACGTACACCTCCTCGCGCTGGACCGCCGTCAGGTCGTCCCATCCCTCCCGCCCGGTCACGTCGGTGAGGTTCTCGGTCGTCTGTTCGATGTCGAAGCCACACGGGGAGAGAGCGAGGACCTCGGGGTCGTAGGAGCGAATCGTCTCCCACTCCCGGGGGCGCGAGCGTGCGCCCCGTTCGGCCAGTCCGTAGCGCCCGCCCGCGAGGTCGACCATCCCCGGAATCCAGTGCCCGGCGACCATCACGGGGTCGAGCCAGTCCAGCACGGCCGTTCGGGGCCGTTCCTCGGTCGTGCCTGCCCCCCGTTCGACGGCGTCGATGCGCCGTTCCAGGTCAGCAATCAGTTCCACGGCACGCTCGCTCCGGTCGAGTGCGTCGCCGATGCGCTCGATGTCGGCGAGGATGTCCGCGAGACTGTGTGGGTCCGTCGTCAACACGGCGGCACCGAGTCCGAGGTCGTCGACGGCTTCACGGACCTGCACTTCGTCGACGGCGCACACGTCACAGATGCCCTGCGAGATGACGAGGTCGGGGTCCAGCCTCGCCAGCGTCTCGCGGTCGATTTGATAGACGCCGCCCTCCTGCTCGGCGCGAGCGACCTGTTCGTTGATCTCCGCACTGCTGGCCTCGGGGTCGACGGACGAACGATTGACCGCCGGTTTCTCGTTGGCGGCAGGCGGATAATCACACTCGTGAGAAACACCGACCGGCTCGACACCCAGCGCGTAGACGATTTCTGTCGCCGAGGGGAGCAGAGAGACGACGTTCATGCCCACGCTTGGGGACGGAAACCCAAAAACACACACTGTCAGCTGGCCTGCTGACGTCAACAAATCGGCTTCGGGTCGAACCCCATCGCGTCCAGTCGCTCGGCATAGTCGTCGTAGGCGGCGTCGATAACTGCGTTCGCGCTCGTCTCGGCGCGGTCCCACTCTTCCCCGGTACAGAGTTCGTCAAGCGCATCTGTCCCCGCCGCAAGCATCGTATCGGTTTCGGCCCGGAGGTCACGGAACAGGTCCGCGCGGCCCGTGTCGGCCTCGTTGACGAAGAAGCTCACTGCCTGCAAGAACAGTCGGTCGAGCACCAGCGGGAGGCCGATCGTGCCGGCAGCGACCCGTTCGATATCACCCGTCGCCTCGAGCGAGAGAAAGGGAGCTTCGAGAGCAGTAATCTCGTCACCGTCGCCGTCCATCTCGGCCGTAACGGTAGCGACGGCCGCGTCGAGTCTCTCTGCAACCGTTTGGAGCGTCTCGGCGGCCGTCTCGTCGGTCGCGTCGTCAGCCCAGTCGGCGAGTACGTCCCGCGCGGTCTGAAGCGTCGTCCCAGCAGTGACGAGCACGGGGTCGGGTTCGAGGCGTGCCTCAGTCGCAGCGAGCAGCGACTTCTCGGAGCCGAGTCGGTCCAGTTCCGTCTCCATATCAGTGCGTACGCTGTCGAGAAGAGCCGCGCCATCCATGCACGTATGTTCGGTGGCAAGCATCTTAGTAATGCGGTTGCCTCGCGGTCTGGGTGATCACCAGACTGTCGATTTATGTCCATCCCTCTCCTACCGTCACCCATGACCGAAGACGGGGAGTATCCAGACCCACCAGCAGCTGTCCCGTCACTCTCACCAGCCACCCTGAAGCGACGACTCGACAAGGGGGAGCCAGTCAGACTGCTCGACGTACGCGACCGCGACGAAATCGAACAGTGGCACATCGACGGTCCCTCCGTCACCCGAACGGACATCCCCTACGCGAAGTTCATGCAGGCGAAAGTCCGGAACACTGTCGCCGACCTCGCCAGCGATATCGACGGCGACGGATCAATCACGGTGGTCTGTGGCCGCGGCGAGGCCAGCGCCTTCGTCGCCGGACTGCTCTCGGAAACAGGAATCGACGCACAGAACCTCTCTGGTGGGATGGACGAGTGGGCGCGCGTCTACGACGCACACGGCATCGACACTGACGGCCCGACAGTCGTCCAGTACCAGCGCCCCTCCAGTGGCTGTCTAGCCTACATGATACAGGACGGCGGGGAGGCACTCGTTGTCGACCCGCTGGCGGCGTTTACCGACCGCTACGTCACTGACGCCACCGAGCGCGGCGTCGACATCGTTGCCGTCGTGGACACGCACGTCCACGCCGACCACGTCAGCGGCCTCCGCGAACTCGCCGCCGAGACCGGTGCTCGCGCCATCGTCACCGAGGGCGCACAGGCACGCGGCATTACCTACGACGTAGAACCCGTCACTGACGGTGACGCGCTCGCCGTTGGTGACGCAAGCGTCGAGGTAGTCGGCCTGCCCGGGCACACGACGGGCATGGCCGGACTGGTCGTCGGCGACGTGTTGCTCAGCGGCGACTCGCTCTTTCTCGACGGCGTCGCTCGCCCAGACCTGCAAGAATCGGGGGACGTAGCAGCGATGGCCAGAGAGCTGTATCAGACGCTGACCGAGCGTCTGGCACGCTTTGACGACGAGATGATACTCGCGCCCGGTCACGTTGACAGTCGGTCGAGCGTCGCCGCGGACGGAAGCTACACTGCGCAACTCGGAGCGGTCCGTCAGCGTGTCAATGCATTCGAGTGGACGGAGGCAGCGTTCGTCGAGCGAATGACTGGTGAGTTGCCACCGGAGCCAGCCAACGCCGAACAAATCGTCGCGCTCAACCTCGGTCGAGAAACGGCAGACAGCGAGGAGGCATTCGAACTGGAACTCGGGCCGAACAACTGCGCGGCGAGTGCCGACTAGTCCCGGACGGTCTCAAAGACTGACGACAGCGACGGCTGAGAATTTGATTCCGATTCGAAAGCGAACGGCCGTCCCGCCGGTCCCCTTCAGGGAATACACCGGGGGACGGCCGAGTCACCTACGGAAGCTGAGGGGTGACGGTCACGCTGCCACGTCCCCAACGCGGGGTCGCCGCGTTCGAGCCGTGGCGAGTGTATGTTTTGGTTCGCAGAGTATAATTGTTTGTTTTTCATCTAAATTGCACCTCTTGGTTTTTATTAGCCATAATAACCCGACTATTGTCGAAATTATGAAAGTATTGACTATTCACTCGAAGCGACAGCGTGGCTGCCGGGCCGAAGACTCCCGTGAGAGAGGGGCTGTACTCAGTACTTTTCGAGGTAGCGGTCGATTTCCCACTGGGAGACGTCGACGAGGTAG
>JAZKTK010000045.1:0-21667 GCA_036625595.1 Haloarculaceae archaeon
GCTTCGCTCATAGTTGGGGGGAGAGTTGTGAGTAGCCGGGGGGAAAATATTGATACCCTCTTGGGCGACTCTGCTAACTGTTAGTTAGTGCGAAAAGAATATAAACCTTTCGCCGCCGATGTTATGTGGTACCATCCCCTCGGGCGGTTTTTGATTCCTGGTTCCATCCCAATCATGAGATGGTATAACTCACACGGTAAACAGGTGTCCCTCGCTGGGAACGTCGAAGAGGCCGATACGTGCACCGGCATCCAGCCACGCGTGCCCGTACGAAAAGGACGCCAGAGCGTTCACGAGGTCGTCTTCGTCGGCGAAGTGCTGTCCGTCAGACAGATACGACGCTGCCATTTCTTCGCACTCTTTGGCCGCCTCGGCCATCGGTGTGTCCGCTGGTGGGGCAATTTCGGCCGCGTCCAGTGCCTCAGCGAGCAGTCGTTCGTACCGCTCGGTCTTCTCTTCGATATCAGCCATGGCCGTGCTTTCTCTCCGACTGATATCAACGTTCGGCTCCCTTCGACAGTTCGGTTGTTCATAAAACGCACAATACAGCGCAACCTACAAAATGCGGCCTGCCCAAGCATATTCCATGACAGACGAGGTAGTCGAACACCGCCGGCTCATCATCGCCGGTACCGGAATTGCAGGACTCACAGCAGCCATCTATGCCGGTCGGTCGAACAACGACCCGCTCGTTTTCGAAGGGGACGAGCCGGGCGGACAGCTCACGCTGACCACAGACGTGGCAAACTATCCGGGCTTTCCCGACGGTATCGGTGGTCCCGAACTCGTTCAGAACATGAAAGAGCAGGCCACCAAGTTTGGTGCGGAAATCGACCACGGCATCGTCGAGAATGTCGACGGTGGTGAGCCACCGTTCCGCGTCGAACTTTCGAACGGTGATGTCTACACCTCTGATGCGTTCATCGCCGCGTCCGGAGCAAGCGCACGCACGCTCGGCGTTCCCGGTGAGGACGAACTGATGGGCTACGGCCTTTCGACGTGTGCGACCTGTGACGGGGCGTTCTTCCGCGACGAGGACATGCTCGTCGTCGGCGGTGGAGACGCCGCCATGGAGGAAGCGAACTTCCTCACGAAGTTCGCCGACACGGTCTACCTCGCGCACCGTCGCGAGGAGTTCCGCGCCGAAGACTACTGGATAGACCGCGTGATGGAAAAAGCCGATGCGGGTGACATCGAAATCATGCGCAACACGGAACTGCTGGAGATTCACGGCTCCCCCGAGGACGGCATCGACCACGTCACGCTCGCGCGCAACGAGGAGGGGTATCCGAAAGATAATCTCGACGACCCCGACACGGAAACGTTCGACTTCGACGTGGGCGCGGTGTTCTACGCTATCGGTCACACACCGAATACGGACTATCTGGAGGGCACTGACGTGGAGATGGACGACGCTGGATATCTGCGGACGCAGGGCGGTGACGGCGGTGGACAGACGAAAACCGCTGTCGATGGTATCTTCGGTGCGGGCGACGTCGTCGACTATCACTACCAGCAGGCGGTCACCGCTGCCGGAATGGGGTCGAAGGCGGCGCTCGACGCCGACGAATTCCTCGAAGAGCAGCCACAGTCCCAGTCCGCAACCGTCGAGACGACGGTCGCAGAGTCCGACGACTAACGCTCCGCTCTACCGGCCGTGTATCACGGGAGCACGGACCCACAGACCCTTTAGTGTGGGCTGCCGAAAACAGGGTCATGGCAAGTGAGACAGTCACGGTCCGTCTTGAGACAGACGACGACGGTAGCGACGCAATCGAAGTCCCCCGCGCAATCATCGAGATGCTCGGGGAGGCCGACGAAGACACGACGACTGTGGTCGGCGACCTGGCGATGCTCGGCATCGCACAGCAGGCCCACGCGCTCGTCCACCACAGCCACGGCGAAACAGACGCCGACCTCGAAGACGCCGAGGAACTGGCGATGGACCTCTTCGAAGAACGCTTCGGCCAGACCTACGGCGAAGTGACCGGCCACTCCCACTAACTGTTCTCGCCGACCTCATACTGCAGCAGAACGCCATCGTCTAGACGCTCGACTGTCTCCAGTGACAACTCCGGAAACTCCTCGACGAAGCCGTCTCCGTCCGCGAGTGTCGGGGCGTCACGACCGCCGAATATTGTCGAACCGACGAACACGGACAGTTCGTCGACCAGTTCGGACTCGAACAGCGAGAAGATGAGCTCCCCACCGCCCTCGACCATCAGCTGGTCGATGCCCTGTGAGTCGAGGATTTCGAAAGCCGCTTCGAGATCCACCCGGTCGTCGCCGGCGACGACGACCGTCGCACCACTGTCTTCCATCAGCGAGACGAAATCACCGGGAGCAGCTTCGCTGACGAGGAGGTAGCTGTCGCTCCTGTCGTCGAGAATCCGGGCGTTCGGTGGAGTTCGGATGCGCGAATCTGCGACGACGCGCGCGGGATTTTCGGGGTCACCACGTTCCTGCCGGGCCGCTCGCAGGTCGGGGTCGTCCACAGTCAGTGACGGGTCGTCAGCGACGACAGTGCCTACTCCGACCATCACAGCGTCGCTTTCGGCCCGCAGTCGGTCCACTCGTTCGAAGTCATCTGGCCCACTTATCGCTATCTGCTCGCGCTCTCTCGTCGAGAGCTTTCCGTCTGCGCTCATCGCAGCGTTGACGACAACACGCACGATAGCAGATACCACGACTCTCAACAAACTGTTTTCGGTTGGACGTTATTTTGAGGAGCGTCCACGGTTGCTTTTATAAGATACACTTATCGGCCCCGCTGGCAGGGGAGTAAGGTGAACAAATGAGTTGGCCTGTCCGGAGGGGTGGTGCGTTCTAACGGCCGTTCTGTGATTGGGGAATCATACCGCAGAGTGCGCACGACATTGTCACCGTATAACGATGAGCGGTAGCATACTCTGTTTGCTCGCATGCCAGATACCGAACGACAGGAGGCGAACGACGAGCAGAGTACTTTCGCATCGTTCCGACGGGACGTTCTCAAAGCAGTCGGTGCCGGGAGCGCCCTCGGAATCTTCGGTGGAACAGCCGCTGCAGCCAACGGCACAGGTGGAATAACAAATCAGATGGACGATGACTCGGCAGACGAGGAACGGACCGTCCACACAGTACGGACGCTTATCGGACCCTCGACGAATCCCAAGCGACCTGCCGACTTCTATTTCCAGCCGACAGGCCTCAGCATCGAAACCGGAGACGTGATCAAGTTCGTCTTCGAGACGCCAGACCACACCGTCACGTCGTATCATCCCGCGTTCGGGATGCAGCGACGGATTCCACCCGGTGAGGAGGCGTTCTCCTCACCGATTATGGGTTGGGACCCCGACTCGCTTCCGGACGACATCGACATGCCCCCAGCGGAGGATGGCACTATCGGCGGTGACGGAGAGATGCCTGGGGACGGGGAAACGCCCGACGGCGAGGAGCCGCCAGCCTCTGAGGAAGAAGACACAGAAACGACACCGTCAGGCGATGAGATGGAAACCACACCGGCCGAGGGCGAGACGGAAACGCCGCCGGCCGCCGGTGGTGGAGCAGCGGAAAATGGTACAACAGCGCCGGGAGAGAACGGCACTGAGGCTGCCGGCGGCAACGAGACCGACGAGCCGATTGGCAGCGGCAGCGATACGGTATCGACGCCCGACGAAAACGCTCAGATGACGCCCGGCAACGAGACCGAGTCACCATCCGACGATGGAATGACGACTCCTGAAGGCGGCGACGCGGCGACACCGACTGACGACGGCACGACTCCCGAAGATGACGGAATGGGAACACCGTCAGGTGGCGAGACCGAGACGCCTTCTGATGGCGAACCAACACCGACTGACGGCGAGGAAGAGGGAGCCGAAACGCCTGGTGCCGGTGAGGGCGAAACTGCCGAGCCAAGCGTCTGGCTCCGCGAGTTCGACACGGCCGGCGTCTACGACATCGAGTGTGCTCCACACGAGTCCTACGGGATGGCGATGCGTATCGTCGTCGGCGAGGAAACGAACCCGAACTTCGAAACGTCCGACGTGCAGAACCTCCCCGAGCCACGGGCCGGACCAGTTGGATTGGCCCGACAGGTCCTGACTGATGTCGAACTCGAACCCGGCGCAATTGTCGACGCCGGGCGAGTCATGTGGGAGGACCTCCAGACCTACAACGAACCCGAAGAAGACGGTACTGAGGACGGAGCTCCGGAAGAAGAGGAGCCAGGCGAAGCGGAACCTGGCGAAGGGGAACCCGGTGAGGAACCCCCAGAAGAGACGCCGGGCGAAGCAGAACCCGGAGAAGGCGAGCCTGGTGAAACGGCGCCCGGTGAGGAGACGCCGACCGACGAAGAACCGATTGGCGCCGAGACGGAGAACGGGACCGCACCGGGTGACTCCGGCAACGAGACGGTGGCTGACAACGAGTCTAGCCCGGTCTAACGGTCGGCTCTGGTGGCCACCGCTGTCGACATCGGAACACACATTTTCTTGCTCCGTGACGCCCCAACATGGACCTGACCGGGAAGCGACTGGTGGTCACCGGCGGCGCTGGCTTCGTCGGCTCGCACCTCGCAGAGTCCCTGCTCGAAACGAACGACGTACTCGTCGTCGACGACTGCTCGAACGGCAACCGGGAGTGGGTACCCGACGGTGCCGAGTTCGTCCACGGCGACCTCACCGACCCCAAGGTCGTCGCGGACACGATAACCTCGAACGTCGATGCTGTGTTTCACTTTGCTGCTGCGAAGGCGGTCAACAGCGACCAGCCGCGCCAGCAATTCGAGGACAACCTCCAGATGACGTACAACATCCTCGAACAGATGGATGCTGTGGGCGTCTCTCACCTCGCGTACACTTCTTCGTCGGTGGTCTACGGCGAAGCACCCCGCCCGACACCGGAAGATTACGCGCCCAAAGAGCCGATTTCCGAGTACGGAGCCGGAAAAATCGCCGAAGAAGGACTCATCTCGACGTACGCCCACAGCCACGACCTGCAAGCGTGGGTGTTTCGATTCGCCAACATCGTCGGTCCCCGACTGCGCGGTGCTGTCATCCCTGACTTCGTCGAAAAGCTTCGGGAGAACCCCGACAAACTGGTCATTCTTGGCGACGGGCGACAGGAGAAGTCGTACATGCACATCGAGGAATGCGTCGACGCGATGGCCCACGTCGTCGACCACGCGAACAACGACCTGAACGTCTACAATCTCGGGACGCGTACCACCACCTCTGTCGACACTATCGCCGATATCGTCGCCGACGAGATGGGGCTGTCCCCGGCGTACGAACACACTGGTGGCGACCGGGGCTGGACTGGTGACGTACCGCGGATGCGACTCTCGGTGGAGAAACTGTCAGCACTCGGCTGGGAACCGGCACAGTCGAGTGACGATGCGGTCCGACAGTCGACACAGGAGTTGCTAAGAGAACTCTAGACGAGGTCCATCTTGTCTTTGTTTCGGGCGAATTCGAAGGCGATGCCAGTGACGAGTGTGACGCCGAACCAGAGGAACGAGAACTCACCGGCACCGACCGTCGGCGTTCCTCCCTGGAAGGTATCGATGAGAATCGGAATCGCCAGGCCGAGCATCGACGCACCGATTACCGTCGTCGCCACGGTGACAAACTCGTCGTAGAGTTTGAGCGCTAGTATTCCGCCGACAACCCCGGCCACGACGGCGAGCAACAGCGCCTGGTCGAAGTTGGGGTCGCTGAACAGCGGTGCTGAGGCGATTCGCTGGAGTATCAGTTCCGGATTAGCAGTCGCCAGATTCGTGGGAATCGCGTTGAGGATAACGTCCAGAATCCGTCCCCGCGAGAGAAACGCCAGTACAGCGAGGCTGGTCACGACGAATCCGACGAGACCGAAGGCCAACTGACTGAGCGCCGGGACGAACACGCGCCCCAGAATCGCCCCGAAAATAGCCACGACGAGCGTCACGACTGGACTCACGCTGCTTCCCGTGACCGTCGGGGCCACGACTGTCGCGAGGCCGATGCCAGCGGCGAACCCGCCGATTCCCCCGGCGATGCCAAGCAACTTCTGTGCAATTTCGTAGCCAAAGTACGCCAACCCGAAGCCAATTCCGGCCAGAACGATGGCCGTCACGAGTGACAGCGGCGATGCCATATGTTTCACTGGAAAAGGAATTTGGCGGCGCTTAATTGTTCCCCTTGTAGCACGACTAGCGTCTTGCCGTTTCGAGGGCTGTTTGTGGTTTCCCTGCCGTTCGAGGACGCCCGATGCCGGTCGCTCTCTGCACTTGTCGGTGCTGAACAGAGCGCATATGTCGGTCGTCCCCCAACGGTCGGACGTGCAAATCGTCGACTACGAGACGGCGGCAGGCGGTGGTGCAGACCACGCGGCCCTGCTCGTCACACGTGACGGAGCGGTCCGGCGGGAATCACTCGCCCCCGGGACCACACTCTCGTACACGCTCGGTGAGCGCCACTGTGCGGGCACATTCGACGAAGTAGAACATACCCCGTGCACACGCGAGAAAGCCCCATACTGCGACCAGCACACAAGCAGGTGGGCCTGTGCGCGCTGCACCGGTGATTGTGACCTGCCGCTGTCCTCCTGTATGGACGAGCACGCCGTCTATCTCGCGGCGTTCGCACCGGCGACGTTCAAAGTCGGGGTGACGCGGTCGTGGCGACTGGAGACGCGCCTGCGCGAACAGGGTGCAGACCGCGCCGCGCACTTGCGGACAGTCGGTGACGGACGCATCGCCCGCCAGATAGAGTCCGACATTGCAGTCGACGTGGGCGACCGGGTACGCGTTCCGACCAAGCAAAACGGACTCCACCGAACTGTCGACGAAAACGCCTGGCAGGACCTCCTTGCAGACTTCGACCCGCTGGCGACGTATTCGTTCGATTACGGGCTGGACCTGACCGAGCGACCGGTCGCAGAAACGCTTGCCACCGGAACGGTTCGCGGCACGCAGGGGCGCGTACTCGTCCTCGACACCAACGGGAGTACGTACGCTGTCGATATGCGTGACCTCGTCGGCTACGACCTGGAAACGGGCGAGACAGACCGGCAACTGCAGTCGAGTCTGGGCGCGTTTCAGTAGCGACGACAACCCTTTTCTGGCGGCGGACAGAATGGCGGTGTATGGCAGACGAATCTGACGAGAGCCAATCAGAACCCGAATCAGAATCCGGAGACAGCGAGGAGAAATCGTTCCGCGAGCGCGTCGAAGAGATTCGCCAGCAGCGCGCCGAAGAGGAAGGCGAAGAGGGCGAGGGACAGCGTGGCCCGCCCGAGGAGATGATGGGCGGCGGTCCCGGCGGTATGGGCGGCGGTGGCAACCCGTTCGCACAGATGATGGGCGGGATGATGGGCGGCGGCGGTCCCGGCATGGGTGGCGGCCCAGGTGGTCCGGGCGGACGCGGCGAGAGCGAAGGCAGCAACGAAGAACTCACTCGCGAGATGCGAAAGCTTCGCGACGAGGTCCACGACATGCGCCGGTCGCTCGACCGGATTGCCGACGCGCTCGAAGACTAAGAAACCCGGTTACTCTTCGTACGCGAGATTCATCACCCACTGCGAGAAGGCGTCGCTGTGGGCGTCTATTTCTTCGTCACCGACAAAGGGCGAGAGCTGGTCCCCGGCCATCAAAAGCGAGAAATCGAGGTCCTGCGCCGCGGGCGTGAGATAGTACGTGTTGTGTCCTTCGTACACAGTCTTCTCGCGTTCGATAAGGTCCTTCTCGCTCAGCGAGTCGACGATTCGGCTGCCTTTCCGCGAGGAGACATCCAGTTCTTTCCAGAAGTTGCTCTGGTGGATGCCGCCAGTCTCGCGGACGAGTTCCAGCCCCTGGAGTTCGTCCTCCGAGAGTCCCTCTTCTCTGGGTGTCGTGCTCATATACTGTACACGGTCCGTCGGCCGTTTAAAAGTGACTGTCGGTCGATTGGCCTAGACGTGCGCGTCGACTGGCTCGAATGCCGTTTCACACGGCGGTCCGTCTGCGTATTCGTACGTTCTCTCCTCGGTTCCGAGGTGGATGAGCGACGACGAGCGGGTTCCGAAGCCGTCACCGTGAATGCAGACACCGTACTCGTGGTCTGCGATGACTGTCGCCGCCCGGTCGAGCCACTCTCGACTCCCCTCTCCGGGTTCAGGCTGGAGTGCCGTCAGGACGCCATCCGCGTTTATCGCCTGCTGTTCGCCGACATCCGGCCGGTGGCCGGGAATCGTGTAATTGCCGTCCGCGCCGACGTTGACGACGACGTGGACGCCAGGGTCGAAGTTGGAGACGCGGCGGTGGCCGTCCCACTCGACGAGCAAGGCGGCGTTCGCGTCGGCAACGACCAGATTGAACCCATCGTAGGAGCGTCCGTCGAGTTCGCGCTCGACGAATCGGACTGCATCCTCGGCGCTATCGTGGTTCAGCGCGTCCCGAACGAGAAGCCCGCGAGACCGGTCGCTCTCGAGGTCTGTTTCTATCCAGCGGTTCGTTATCCCGACGAGAACGCCAGCGTCGTTGTACCCGATCCACGTCCCCCCAGCCTCGCTATCGCGCGGGGCGACCACCGGGCGCTCCCAGTCGCGGCGCGTCGGCGGCTCCGAGGGGCGGTCGACCAGTTCGTCCCGGTTGGCAGCCACCACGACGGGCGCGTCCTCGAACACGTGCCAGGCGAGCGTCAAAGTGCACACGCACTCTCGTACGGCAGGCATCATCAAAAGCCGTCGGGTCCGGCCGGTCTCGTGTTCACCCTAACCGGGTGCGGACAGCGTCGCGGTCGACTGTCCCCGATGGAGTCCGCGGGAGCTCTGTCGTGACCGCGAATCGCCTGGGAATCTTGTAGTCTGCCAGTCGCTCGCGGGCGAACGCTTCGACGTCCTCGATATCGACATCCGCTGCCACCACCAGCGCGCCGATGCGTTCGCCCCACTCCTCGTCGGCGAGTCCGACCACCGCGGCGTCGGCGATGTCGGGATGGTCGCGGAGCACCGACTCGACTTCCGCGGGGTGGACGTTCTCACCGCCGGTGATGATGGTGTCGTCAGCCCGCCCCAGCACCCACAGCCGACCGTCCTCGTCACGGTAGCCGATGTCACCAGTGTGGAGACCGAACTCACCGAACGTCTCCTCGGTCACGCTGTCGTCGAGATAGCCCGGCGTCACGGTCGGTCCGTCGACGACGATTTCACCGCGCTCTCCGGTGTCGACCGGCTCACCCGCCTCGTCGACGATAGTTACGGTCACCGTGACGAGCGGTTGGCCGACGGTACCGGTTATCGACGCCGTGTCGGCTGGCGTCGCCGTCGTCACCTGCGATGCCGCCTCGGTCATCCCGTATGTGGGGTACACCGGCACACCAGCATCGAGTGCGCGTCGGAGCAAGTCCTCGCTTGCCGGTGCGCCACCGAGTAACACAGTCTCCAGTGATTCGACGGGTGTCCAGCCGCTGTCGAGCAGTCGCTTCAACTGCGTCGGCACGAGCGAGACGCCTGTCACGCCGTAGGTCGCCAGCGCGTTAGCCAGTCGGTCTGCATCGAACGACTGCTGGACGACCAGTGTGGTTCCATAGAGCGAACACCGGACGGCCGGTGCCAGCCCACCCATGTGATACGCCGGGAGACAGTCGAGCCAGCGGTCTCCCCGTGTGACGCCCAGTCGGAACGCCGACCCGGTCGCGCTGGCGACCAGATTCCCCAGTGTCAACTGGACGCCTTTCGGCCGGCCGGTCGTCCCCGACGTGAACATAATGACTGCAGTGTCGTCGCGGTACCAGTGGGCGGCCTCGACGGTCTCCGAGTCGTCAGCCACAGTCGGCTGGAGCGGCTCGACGGACTCGGCGGTCGGTCCGTCCAGGGACGCGATGGGACAGTCTATCGCTGTCAGCGCCCGTTCCTCAGTCACGCCTTCACAGACGAGCAAGGCCGGGTCGATACGGTCGAGTCGTGTTCCCAGTTCGCCGCTGGTGAGTTGCGTGTCCAGCGGTACGACCGTGTGGCCGGCGCGCCAGCAGGCGTGCAGTGTCGCGAAAAAGCCGATACGCGTCGACGCGAGCAGGCCGATTCGTGTCTGTCCGTCCGCATCTGGTCTGGTCTGCGAGTCGAGCATCCGCTCCAGTCGTGCGGCGACCCCATCGACGATGGTGTCGAACGCCCGGTAGGTCCACTCCCGGTTGGTCGCCACGTCGATGAGTGCGGTCCGGTCGGGTGTCGTCGCTGCGCGGTGGGAGAATACGTCGCGGGTGGGCCACTCGACTGGCTCGGGCATCCTAGTTTCTCGGTCGGTCCGGCAGCCCAAGACCCTTGCCCTGTGGCACCTCAATCGACCCGTCGGTGACCGGTGCCGGGTCCGGGGAGAGGTCCTCGGCCAACAGCGTTGCCGTCGCGAGTCCACACGCACGAACGTCGGGAATGCTCGCTGCCAGATGGACCGCGCCGGTCCGCCCGACGACGGCGTCGACAGTGGTTGACACGATGGGGTCGACACCAACCTCTCGGGCGGTCAACGCAATCTCGCGCGCCCGGTCGGGCCCGCCGACGACCATCGGTTTAATGACGAGCACGTCCGCCGCAAGCTCCGCGAGAATGTCGTCGACGGAGTACTCGGTCAGGGCTTCGTCGAGTGCCACGTCGACTGGGCCACCACGAAGACGGGTGTGACCCGCGAGATTGTCCGCAGGAAGCGGCTGCTCGACGTAGCTGATGTCGATATCGCCGAAGGCGTCGAAGGCGCGTTCGGCCTGGTCGAGCGTCCACGCACCGTTGGCGTCCGCTCTAAGTTCGATACCGGTGCCGACCCGCTCGCGGACCGCTCGCAGCCGCTCGATGTCTTCCTCGATGGAGCGAGCGCCGACCTTGAGTTTCAGACAGTCGAACCCCTCCGCAACTGCGGCGGCAGCCGATTCGACCGTCCCGTCGAGTGGCTTGTCGCCGATGGTGGCGTTGACAGGGACGGACGGCACGAATCGGTCGTCGCCGAGATAGCGGTAGAGTGGGTTGCCGACATGACGTGCGCGAGCCTCAGCGAGTGCGAGCGCGAGGCCGTGGCGTGCGGCTGGTTTTTCGGTTTTCGCCAGCGCGATTCCCCAGTCGAGTTCCTCCGCAATCTCGGCGGCACGAGCGAGCGCTGCTCGACACTCGTCGTGGGATTCGGTCCAGCCCGGTAGTGGCGTCGCCTCGCCGACGCCGTGTTGCCCGTCGTACTCGACGGAGACGAGAAATCCCTCACGACGGTCGAGCGTTCCCGCTGCTGTCGTCAGTGGCGAAGCCAGTTCCAGCGAGAACGGTTCGAGTTCGAGCATCACGTCACCACCGGGACGACGAGTCCCACTGCCAGCAACAGCGAGTAGATGGCGAGCAACTGGCCGGTCCGTTCCAGTGCGGGATTGAGCGCGTCACCGTCCGTCCGTGTCAGTATGGTCCGGGTCAACCCGGCTGCAAGCGGTAGCGAGAACAGCGGCAGGAGGACCGAAACCGGGTAGCCGAACGCCGAGACCAGCACCGGTGGCACGACGTAGGCCAGTGCAAGCATCGCGACGAACTCGACGCGGCTCCAGCGATAGCCAAGTTTCACGGCGAGTGTCTGCTTGCCTGACGCACGGTCAGTCTCCATGTCCCGGATATTGTTCACGACCAGAATCGCCGTCGACGGTCCCGCGGCGGCAAGGCTGACGACGAGCACGTCCAGCGGGACCGTGCCCGCTGGAATCGTCATTGGGAACGCGCCGGCCACTTCGGTGACCGCCTGCACGTAGTAGGTGCCGGTGACGGCGACGACGCCGAAGTACAGAAAGACGAAGAAATCACCCAGCCCGTAGTAGCCATAGGGGTAGGGACCACCGGTATAGAGTATGCCGGCGACGATACTCGAGAGGCCGACGACGAGAATCGGGACGCCTCCGATGTAGACAAGATAGAGCCCGACCACGACGGCCAGTCCGTAGGTGGCAGCCATCGCGTACTTGACTTTTCGGGGTTCGATGAGGCCGCCGGCAGTCACGCGGGTGAATCCCTCGCGGTCGTCGGTATCGGCACCGTTGACGGCGTCGTAGTAGTCGTTGGCGAAATTGGTGCCGACCTGAATGAGAAGTGCGCCGACCAGTGCGGCGAGTGCGGGGAGTGGTGCGAATACGTCAGCGTAGACGGCGACGGCAGCACCGAGTATCACCGGCGCTGCACCCGCCGGGAGCGTCTGCGGCCGGGCCGCCATCAGCCACGCTTGCGTCCGCGAAACGTCGGCTGTCGTCATTGTTATTCCGTAAGTGCGGGACACCCAAAGCGACTGTGGTTGGTCATCGGTTGTCGAGCGACAGTCCCCTCAGTAGTGCCAGGGGAACTGCCGGAAGTTCGGTTCGCGCCCCTGATTGAACGCGTCCCGGCCCTCGCTCGCCTCGTCAGTCATGTAGCCTAGCCGCGTCGCTTCCCCGGCAAACACCTGTTGACCGACCAGCCCGTCGTCAACGGCGTTGAATGCGAACTTCAACATGCGAATCGCCATCGGTGACTTTCGGGTGATGGCGTCGGCCCACGCCAGGGCAACCTCCTCCAGTTCCTCGTGCGGGACGACTTCGTTGACCATCCCCATCTCTTTGGCCTCTGCGGCGTCGTAGTCCTTCCCGAGGAAGAATATTTCACGGGCTTTCTTCTGGCCGACCTGCTGGGCGAGATACGCCGACCCGAAGCCGGCGTCGAAACTCGCCACGTCTGCGTCAGTCTGTTTGAAGATGGCCTCCTCCTCACTGGCGAGCGTCATGTCACAGATGACGTGCAGCGAGTGGCCACCGCCGACGGCCCAGCCCGGTGCGACGCAGATGACCGGTTTTGGCATGAAGCGGATGAGCCGCTGGACTTCGAGAATGTGGAGTCGTCCGACACCGTGCTGTGCAGCCTCGTCCTCTTCGTCTTCGGTGTACTCGTACCCCGATTCGCCGCGAATCGACTGGTCGCCACCAGAACAGAAGGCCCACCCGTCGTCTTTCTCACTCGGCCCGTTGCCGGTGAGGAGGACACAGCCCACGTCAGGCTGACGGCGAGCGTGGTCGAGTGCTCTGTATAGCTCATCGACCGTTTCAGGCCGGAAGGCGTTCCTGACCTCCGGCCGGTCGAAGGCGATACGTACTGCTGGAACGTCTGTCCCGCGGTGATAGGTGATATCGCGACAGTCGAACTCGTCGACTGCCTCCCACTCGTCGGGGTCGAACAACTCTGAGACCATACCAGCGCTGGGGACGGCGAGCGCAAAAAGATTCGGCGTTGGCGGTCCGCCGCTCGGCGACCGCTATCTGTGCCATCCCGAACGTACTCGGTCGAGTTCGATGGTGACCTGATGTCTGTCCTCGCTCATCTCGAACGTTACCGTGCCGTCGTTCGCCTCGACCAACCACTTGACGAGCCACAGTTCGACGCCGAAGCCGTGTTCGAGAGCCGTCTCCGACCCTGCCGAGACCGCTGTCAGGTCTGCGGCCGGTATCGTCTGGTTGATGTCTTCGACGAGCAGGCGTACTGTATCACGGTCCGTTTCGACGCACAGACGGAGCTGTGGTGCAGTCGTCCCGTCGGAGAGCGCACTCTCGACGAGGTTGTCGACGACGAGGCCGAACGTCTCGCCGACGGACGCGAATGCTTGCTCCGAGAGGTCCAGTTTGACGGTTAGTTCGGGATTCTCTTGCCGTAACTGGCTGACCCTGGCTTCAACGAGAGCTGTCACGTCCCGGCTCTTCTGGGTTTCGGCAGGGTCTGTCAACCCGACGTTTGCTTGGCGAACTCTGTCAGTCAGCCTGACGAACGATTTGATTTTCTTCTTGGCCTGTCGCGCCGTCTGGCTGGGTTCGCCGTCAGTACTCGCCTCGATGTCGTCGAGGTGGCACAACACGACGGACATGTCGTTCCGGAGATTGTGGCGCAGGATACGATGAAGGACGGCGTTCTGCCGTTGCAGGTCCTGATTCGAACGGTGGAGTATCACCACCACTCCACCGAGAGTACCGAGGACGGCTGCTGCTCCCAGTGTCGTACCCAGCACTGCTACGTCCACGGTTACCACCGTCGCGGTTGGCGTGGCTATCTCCGCGATGACGAGTCCTGTCGTTCCCATCCCCAACCCGAGGGCACTGCAGTTCGAGACGAGCCAGACCTGGTCGCTGCTCAGGTCCAGGCGCTGCAGCCAGTATGCGGCACCGACGAGAATGCCGACGGAGACCCCGGAAGCCAGTACCCAAAACAGTCCAGCTGGTCCCGCCACACCCATCTTGACGACGAGCACGGTACCCAGGACGGCACCCGTCGCAACGATGTAGCCTTCGCCTAAACTCCGTTTCGAGACGTACATTGGTACTCACTCCGGTCTTGCAGCGCACTCTCTGAACTCTCGGCCAACCTATCTTCCTCTGTTCACCGGTTTGATATCAGATGTGATAATTATTTGGGATAGGGTTAGTAGTCGTATACGTTCGGTTCAGCTCAAAATCCGCCCCCAGTCTCGTAGAAAAGCCGAAGATGACGGTGACGTTGTAGCCCTGACCACTGGTAGTCTCCCTATTATCGAAATTGAAATTTTGATTGTGAACCAACCGTCTCTGCACTGGAATTTCGACAATTGTCGCATACAAATTTAAGTATTGTCGTATCCTCGTGGACGTAATGTCTCCGAAAGCCTATCAACAGTCAGACGAACACACAGAACCCGAAGCCGCAGCAGGAGCGGCTTTCCGGTGTCCGGGTTGTGCAGGACCGCTCCGTCGAGACGGACCGTCACTTCGGTGCCAGGAATGCGGGCACACGCCCCGACACGGCGCGGATTGAGACCGGTAGTGAAATTGTGGCGGTAGACGCTCTCTCCGACAGCTCTATTCAGACCGTCAGATGAATTCGGAGTTTTGCGGGCCGTTCGTGATATGAATTTCGAACGGTTGCGTGCTCACGTCGTCCTGTTCCACGAGATGCCAGTAGGTTTCGGCCAACTTCTCGGGGTCGAGGAACGTCTCGTCCGCGCGGTCGGGCGCCATCTCCCGGGCGCTCGGACCGTCTATTTGCCCGTCGATAACGACGTGTGCAACGTGGACTCCTTCGGGGCCAAACTCCTGTGCCATATCCATCGCCATCCCGCGAGCTGCGAACTTCGCGGCCGTGAATCCGATGGTTCCGCCAAGGCTCCGAACTGACGATGTTGCACCGGTGAAGATGATAGTGCCGCTGCCCGTCTCAAGCATGTCGTCGACCGCCTCTTGCGAACAGACAAACGCACCCCTGCCATTGACTGCCCACGCCCGTTCGAACTCCTCAACATCCGTGTCGCGTAGCCCCGACCAGGAGGCAGCGCTAGCGTGGTTGACGAGTACGTCGACTGACCCGAACGCGTCTCTGACTTCCGCGAATCCGTCACGGATTTGCTCGACGTCAGTGAGGTCAGTCTGGATGGCCACACCCTCACCGGGTTCGGGGAGGTCATCGGCCAACTCCTGGATGTAGTCTGCAGAGCGTGCAAACAGCGCGACCTGACAGCCCTCGTTGGCGAATTTTCGCGCCAGCGATTCACCGAGTCCAGGTCCGACACCGGCCACGACAGCAGTGCGTGTCATACTGGACCGTCGGCCGCTGGCTGTAAAATTGTGATGCCGATGGATTGGTTACATATTCTTCCGACCAGTCTCGGCTATTGACAGCACGACACGCAGATGCGGAGGTTTATACGCGTGAGCGTCCTCATATCTAGTCCGGGCCTTACGGCCCGTTCGGGTGGTTTGGGACTTAGGATAGTCTATAATAACCACCAATTTAGGGCCTGTACTGATGACACAGGCCCGATTCTACTCACCGTGTAGTGACATCTCTCGTGTTGGCCACTGGAGGTTGGATTTCGGACTCTACAGGACAGCAGTTACAGCGAACACGGAGCAACCTGGAAACCAGACGAATAACTACCTGAATCTGAGCACTGGAGAAATCGACGGATAATTATAATTATTAATATAGAATTAAAAACTATTTTATAATCGGCTATTGAAAGACAACCTGCCGCGTGGTTGCGGCCAGGTTTGACAAACGCAGAGCAGTCGAGATACCGGATGGGACTCGACCCTGTAACTCACACAGATTCCTCTCCCCCCACCCATTCGGCCATCAACCCTGCATTTCACCTGGAGAAAATTCCTGAAACTGGGTATTAGGACAAGCTTATACCGCTGAACAGCCGGAACGCCTTTTATACACTATCGCTTGTTCATCTCTGTGCCGGACTGCTAGAACGGCACATGTCCAATCTCCGGGGGGAGAGGCACACCGGCTCTTCTTTGTTCGGCATAACTCTGCACAGAGAACTGGTGAGTCGACACGTTCCGCAGCTCAACGTAACTGTCTCGGGCCATCCGGTGAGGAGAGCCAATTTCGGCCCGGCAAGATTTGAATCACGGTCGACTCTGGCTTCTTGACTCGTCCCTGGGAACCACTGGATGGCAAAGCGTGAATGGGAACGGCCCAGCGCCGCCTACCGGCACCCGCCAGTTCGAATCGTAACCGAGCGGTTCATGTCCAGAGTGACCGCCCGAAGTGAATCGTTTTCGACAGTGATAGCTCGCCACTCCGTCACGTTCCCCGGCGACACCGGTTCGAGTTCGGCGCCTTCGTTGAACGAGGCGGATATTTCGATGCTGAACTGGTCGTCCAGGCCACCCTGGAACGCACCTCCGTCAGTCCACAGGTCACGCCATCCCCAGTCAACGGCCTGTCCTTCCGTTGTGTTTCGGTTCCAGACTTCGATGGACAGGTTCGTGGGGTCGTCTTTCACTACCCACTCACCCGCTTCCGGCAGGCCGACGAACTCCATCGATACTGCGCCACCGCCGGTATCGTTGACCGCGCCGTGGAGGACGACCAGACTGAGTCCATCGGGGCCCTCATAGAGGAACAGCGAACTCGTCCCGCTGTTCGCGTCTTCGAGGCCGATGGGTGTGTTCGCCGAGTAATTCGCTTCGTCACCGTCAGCACTGACCGTGTAGCCGTAGAAGGCTTCGACTGACTGCGACTCGTTAGTCACGGGTGTCAGTTCGTAACAGTCATCACCCTGTTCGATTGCGTACTCGTTGGGCTGACTCGCAACGACGCCTGCCCCGAGGGCAGTTGCGACGAGTAGCGATATCAGAATCGTGATGGTTCGGTGTCGGGAGTGTCTCATAGGTGTGCGGAACGAATTCTAAATCACCCTACCTGCTGTTAGTTATACCCGCCGTAGGTATTGACGCGGTTGCTGTAACTCTCGTTACCAGTGGGACTGGCTGCTTACTTGTCGGTCATCGCGCAGTGGACATCCGAGAATGTGAGCGTTCGGTGTGACTGTGTACGTGGTCTCGCTCGACGGATATTGACGGCAAGCCGGGCATACTACATCCCAAATGACGGTTTTCTCCCATCCAAATCGGCACCGACAACCAGTCGGATGCTCGCAAGCGTCACCGCAGGGCCCGAACGGGCCCCGACACCGGAGCGAGCTGTATCCCGCCAACCCAATTCTGCAACTCCACCTGGGACTTATGACGTCATGCACCGAACCAACCGGTATGAGTTCGGACGCCCCAACCACCGAGACTCGCGAGACTATCGAGACGAATCGGAACGGCTATTTCGGTCGGATCACCCTCTCGCGGCCCGAAGCGATGAACACCTTCAGCACGCAACTCGCCCAGGAACTCGACGACGCCCTCCACGAGCTTGACGACGATCCAGATGTCCGGGCCATCGTCATTGACGGTGTCGGCGATGTGTTCTCCGCGGGCATCGATGTCTCCGAGCACGCCGACTACGAGTCGAAGGATGCCTACCAGGAGTGGGTCTCGCAAATGGAAGAGCCATTCCACACCATCGTCGAGATGCGCACACCGGTTGTCGCCGCGGTCCACGGCCACGCAGCTGCCAACGGACTCGGCCTCGTCGCGGCCTGTGACCTCGCTGTCGCCGCCGAAGGCACCAAATTCGGCGCGACAGCGCCGAAGGTGGGACTCTTCTGCATGGGCCCGGCGGTGCCGTTGATGACATCACTCACTCGCAAACGGTACAACGAGATGCTGCTGACGGGCGAACTCATCGACGCCGAGACGGCCCTGGACTGGGGCCTTATCAACCGGGTGGTCCCCGAAGGAGAACACGTCGACCGGGCCCTGAATCTCGCTGAGCCCATGATCGAGAAGAGTCCCGTTGGCATCCAGATGGGCAAGCAGGCCGTCACCGAGATGGCTGGACTCGGGTACCACGATGCCATCGAGTACTCGAACGAGCGGTTCGCCGAACTCTGTACGACCGACAACGCCCGGGAGGGCATCCAGGCGTTTCTCGACGGCGACCCCCTCGGCGCCGAGGAGTGGCCTGAGCAGTGAGAGTCGCGACAGTTCCTTCGTCCGTGGTGCCTATTGTGACTCTGAAATGCGACAAGGGGTGTCGCTTACAGACCACATTCACATAGCCCAAGCGAATGCCAAGACCGAAAACTTGCTTCGCTCGTATTCGAACGTCACCCACGAATCGTGCCAAAACGCCGAGAACTCAGCAAGGCGTGTCACGCATTCGGGTTACACCCTGTCGTGTCCGGGCGCTGACCTCGTTGAGAGAGAACTAATCAGTCGGGAGACGAACCACTACTGTACTTCCTTTTGAAGCGTTTTTCTCGAATAACAACGTTCCATTCGAGTGACGAACGACCTGATTGACGAACCAAAGACCAAGACCCGTCCCATGGTGTAGCGGATTGATCTCTCCGCTCTCGGTCAACACGTTCGATTCCTGTTCCGGAATTCCCGGTCCGTCGTCTCGTATCTCTATCTCGGCATTCGTCTCCGTACATCGGAGCTGGATTTCGACGCTCGGGTTCTGCTGCTCCGAGTGAATAATCGCATTCTGTATCAATTCCCGAATCGCATCAGCTATCTCGTGAATGGTGCGTGCCTGACACTCGGTGGCTAAATCCGCTGTCAGTGTCGCATCTGGATACTGCTTCCGTAGGTCTGACACTGCCCTATTCGTTATTGGCGATAAATCCAGGTCGGTGGGTTCGGTTTGTCCGGCCAGCAGTTCGGTGATTCTCTGTTGGTTCTTCGCCATCTCGATGAAGTTGTGGCTCTTTTCGAGTATCTTCTCGGCCCTGAACCTCATGCTGCTTGACCCGTGTTTTTGAATGAGTTCGGCCTGTGAAATTATCACACCCATATCATTTTTGACATTATGGCGCAAGATACGGCCGAGAACCTCCAACTGTTTGCGGTTTTCCTGCTGCTCAGATATGTCGATGATGTGTATTAGATATCCGCCAGTGTAATCATCGTGGCCTTGAAGCGGTGATATGTGTGATTGACCAGGGAAGACCTGCCCTGACATTTTTTGATAATCGACAGCTACCGACTTCTGAGAGAAACCTGTCTTTGCAAGCAACTGATTCAGCTCCGCTCCATTGGCTGTGAGCGTGGAAACCGAATCCCCCTCAATCTCGTCGATATCGTATCCGAACAAGTCGGTAACGCCAGGGTTGCACGTACTAATCCGGCCGTCCGGATCTGTGACCACGATAGCGCCGCCGATGCTATTAAACAGCGACTCGTAGCGCCGTTTCTGTGCGCGTATTTCGCGTTCTTTCTGTACCTGGTCAGTAATATCTCGGACAACACCAATCCCACTCGTTGGCTCGCCGTCAATGGTGAATTCAACCTCGGCCGTTTCGTGCACCCATCGAATCTCGCCGTCAACGACGATTCGATGTTCTATGTCGTAGCTGCCGTTCTCTATTGCGTCATTCCATGCGTCATCTACTTTCTCACGGTCTTCGGGGTAAACCAGGTCCAGGAACCGTTCGTACGTCATCGGCGTTCCCGGCTCCAAACCGAAGATCCGGTAGCACTCATCCGACCACTGCAACTCGTTGTTGTCGAGTTTCAGGTACCAACTCCCGACGTGCCCGACTTCCTGCGCCTGTACGAGATGCGTCTGAATCTCTTGTTCTTTTTCTCGTTGCCTGGTGACATCTCGAGAGATAACTACGACACCTTGGTTACCGTCGTAGAATTCCACCGGGACGAATCGTTGCTCAGCGTACACCTCTCCGACCGAGTCTACAAAGAGGTCGAATTCCAGACTCAACGTTTCTGTTCCATCGGGCCCTCGTACCCACTCGCCCACATCTGGTTCCTCACCCGCCAGGAGCGACTCGATTGCGTCCAGGAATCGTTGTGGGTCTTCGTCCGGTGCAGCCATCTCCTCGGTGATTGGCTTGACCGATACTCCCTTGATTGTCTCCAGCGACACGTCTGCAAAATCGAGTGCCGCGTCGTTAGCAAATTGAATTCGCTTTTCGTCGTCGACGAGAAACGCTACTTCGTTCATCGTCTGGACGATGAGCTCATGTGTTTCTAGCCGTCGCTCGCGCTCCTTCCGGTCAGTGACATCGCGGGCGACTGCGACGAACTTCTCAACCTCTCCGTCTGGTGTCGTGATTGGAGAAATCGTCTGGTCCAGAATGATTCGGTCCCCGCATTTTGTCTCATCGACGAGCTCTGTTTCCCACTGTTCGCCAGCGGTGACCGTTTCCCACAGTTCTTCGTAAAACGAATCGTCGTACTCGCCGGAGTTGAGTATCTGCGGTGTTTCTCCGAGGGCCTCGTCTCTCTCGTAGCCGGTGATATCTTCGAACGCGGGATTGACGTACTCGATCGTGCCGTCAGTGTCAGTAATATAGACGGCGTCGGCGGTCTGTTGGACTGCTTCGTAGCAGATTTCTTCGGGCACGTCCTTTGGCACATCCGTCCCGCTCATCGTCATTCAGTGGTGAGTTGTTGAACGGTATTGTTTATCTGTTCGACGTTCGTCGCCTGCTCCTCGTTTGCGGCAGCGACGTCTTCGATTTCGTCGGCGACGGTATCTGCTTGCTCGACCAACTCGTCAACCATGCTCGCAACTTCTTCCGTACTGGCGGCCTGATCGTCGGTCGCATCCGAGACTTCGCGGATACCCTGTGAAGCCTCCTGGACGGATTGAGCAATATCCTGCAGCGTGTCCATCGCATCGGTAACCTGATCGATGCCCTCGTCGACCTGCTCGGTCGTCTTCTCCAGACTGGCGACGGTGTCTGCGGTATCCTCTTGGATATCCGACACCATCCGCTCGATCTCGCCTGCGTGGTCCTGTGACTCCTCGGCGAGGCTCTTGACCTCGTTTGCAACGACAGCGAAGCCATCGCCAGCGTCGCCCGCCCTCGCCGCCTCGATGGATGCGTTGAGTGCCAGCATGTTGGTTTGCTCGGCGATGTCGTTGATGACCTCGACAATCTCGTCGATTTCGTCGATGCGCTCTTGCAACTGTCCGACGTCGGCGGCGACGGCCTGTGCAGAGTCATCGACTTGCTCCATCATGTCGATGGCTTCCGTCGCTGCCGCTCGGCCTTCTTGGGCAAGTGTCTCGGCGTTCTCGCTGGTCGTAGCCACTTCTTCAGCGGTCGAAGCGATTTCTTCGACGGTGGCGGACATGTCCGCGACTTCGCCTGCCACCTCTTCCATCGACTCTGCCTGGGCGCGTGCTTCTTCACTGATGGTATCCGTACTGGTTGCGATATCGTCGGCCGCCTGCGTTGCCTGTGACACTTCCTCGTCGACGTCGGCGATGACTTGCTGTTGTTGGTCCAACTCAGTTTCGAGTTGCTGGCTGTACGAATGGATGTAGGTGTCCATGGCGACCTGCTGGT
>JAZKTK010000164.1:0-3946 GCA_036625595.1 Haloarculaceae archaeon
CGGTGATTGCTGTGAGCCGTGTGCGCTGGAGGCGCGAACAGCGTGAGTCCCCCCCGAGAAGGCACACGGGCGCGCCGCACCCGTGCGCCCTGTAAATTCCAGCCGACTACGCTTCTTGTTGCTTTTCGAACCAATCGGCCGGCGTTTCGTCTGGCGGGGTCTGTCGTGGCAACCGAACTACGAACGTCGACCCGTCTGATGACGATTCTTCGAGGGACAGCTTACCGCCGAACGTGCCGACGATGGTGTGGACGATGTTGAGCCCCGTTCCCTCGTTGACCCGCTCGAAGAGTCGCTCCGGGTCGTCGATGTCGAGCCCGGGACCGTTGTCGCTGATAACCAGTTCGACGTACTCCCCAGCATCAGTCAGCTCGACGTCGACGCGCGGTTCGGGACTGTCGTTGTGTTCGATACCGTTGACGATGAGATTCTCGACCACCCGCGAGAGCAGGTCGTTACAGCGAAGGTAGACGGCGCTGTCAGGCAAATCGAGTGTGATTGTCGCCTCGGGGAACGACTCCCGTATTCGGTCGGCCTCGCGAGCCAGAATGTGTTTCGTGTCCACGCGCCGGACGGACTTTTCGGACGTGAGTTCCGAGACCGTGTTCGAAATAAACTCGATTTCTTTCGTCTGGTTCTCGATGATGTCGATGTGCTGGGTTGACTCGTCGTCATCGACCCGCTCGCGAAGGAGGTCGAGCCGGACGTAGCTGATGTTGACCAGATTCGGGATGTCGTGGCCAACGAGGTAGTTGAGGAGCTGAAACCGGTCGCGGTCTTCCTCTACCTGCTCGACGTACTCGTTGAGGTTGTCGGTCATCCGACTCAAGAGCAAGCCAAAGCGACCCGGAATATCCCGGTCCAGTACCGGCCTGTCGAAGTCCTGTTCGGCCAGTGCCTCTGCCTGTGCGGCCACGACTGTGAGGTGGTCGTGCATATCCGCAAAGGAGCGAGAGAGGCTCCCGATTTCGTCTCGCTGGTCGGTCGCAGGGACGTCGATATCAAGGTCACCGCTTTCGATTTTCTGTGTCGCGGTCTGGAGGGCGAGCATCGGCTTGATGATGTCTTCCCGGAGGATGAGCAGTGTGTTCACGAACGCGACGATAGCCAGCCCGAACAGCGCGCCGGTCGCCCAGAGACGGAGCCATCCCGAAAAGACGAGCGGGATGAGCGTCAGTGCGACGGACACTCCAAACTGGATGCCGACAGCCACCAGTACCTTCCACGTGATGGACTGTGAGATACCGGTGACATCCATCGTCCACCAGACGAGATTTCTGTACTGTTTCCCAATACCTGCGCTCATTACTCACATCTCCTGCCACCATCTGATAAAACAGTTTGTCCTGTTCCCAGGCTACGGTGCCGTGTCTGGGATGTTCTGCGGCGAACGAGAATCCGATATCGCGGATGCACTCTTCTGTCCGGGACCGACAGCTACAGTAGCCACTGAAAGCCATTGCACACACGACCGCACGAGACCGGTGCGGTCGATGTGTAAATCGTTTCAGTTGTTACTATAGAATCAGTCTAGCTACCTGTCAGTATCGACAATCTGGGTTCTGTGAGTCTCTCAGACTGTGGGCCGATAACGGCACTCGTCCGGCTTCGACGGATTACAGGTCCGCGCCGACTGCGTTTTCGACGCTGCTGAATCCGTCTTGTTCTAACAGTTCTAGCAGCCCTCGATTGATGTCGCGGGCGATGCTGGGCCCCCGATAGACGAGGCCAGTGTACAACTGGACGAGGCTGGCACCGGCCCGAATCTTTCGATAGGCTCCCTCTGCGGTGGAGACGCCGCCGACGCCGATGACGGGCACGTCCACACGCTCGGCGACGAAACGGATCATCTCCGTCGCTGTCCCCTCGATTGGCTTGCCCGAGAGCCCGCCCTTCTCGGACCGGTTCGGTGAACGGAGCGAGGCCGGCCGTTCTGTGGTGGTGTTGGTCGCGACGACGCCGTCGAGGTCGAACTCAGCGACGATACTCAGTGCGTCCTCGACGGCTGGCTCGGGCAGGTCGGGCGAGAGTTTCACGAGAAGTGGACTCGCGCCTGCATCGGTCAGTGTCTCGAAGATAGCCGCCATCGAATCCCGGTTCTGGAGTTCTTCGAACCCCTGTGAGTTGGGGCAGGAGACGTTGACGACGAAAAAGTCCGCGCCTTCGGCGACGCGCTCGTAGGTCCGACGGTAGTCCGCGGGTGCGTCCGCGGGCGCGACGTGCTCGGACTTGGCGATGTTGACGCCGACCGGGACGTCTACGTCCGTCCGGAGCAAGCGACGGCCGACCACGTCTGCGCCGTCGTTGTTCAGCCCCATCCGGTTGATGAGCCCTTCGTCGTCAGGGAGACGAAACATCCGCGGGCGCGGATTCCCGTCCTGTGGTTCGGCGGTGACGCCGCCGACTTCGACGAAGCCAAACCCCAGCGACTGCAGCGCGCGCGGAATCTCGGCGTTCTTGTCGAAACCGGCAGCGACGCCGACAGGGTTCGGGAACTGCTGGCCGAACGCGCTCGTCCGGAGACGGTTGTCAGTGACTGTATACCGGGCTTCGAGTAGGTCTGCGAGTGGCGTTGCCTGCATACCGCGAAGGCCGGTGTGGACTGCCGTATGGGCTGTTTCGGGCGGGAAGCGGAACAGAAGCGGCTTCGCAATGTCGTAGAGGTTCATAGCGGGGCGATGGTATCGCTCAAAATTCGTGCTCGACGTCGTCAGCGTCCGCTTTCTGGATAATTATTTTATCCTCGCGCACGCGGACGAACACTTCGTCTCCGATTTCCATCCCTGCAACGGCGAGTTCGTCTTCGTGGAGATTGATGTGGACGTTGTGGTACTCGCCGTCTTCGTCTTTTGCGCCACTGGGGCTGAGCTTCTTCTTTCGAACCATCGCGCTAACCTAGTCGGTGGTTCACTCCAGGATACACTTAAGTCTACCGCGCTGTCTGTCCGGTGTATACCGGGTGCCAGTGGCGCGCGCGAGCCAGTTTAGGGGGACGACCGCCCCGAAATGCGTTCCGCTCATGGCTTTCTGTCCCCTCTCTTTATAAACGCACCGCCGCACGGCGGCCGATTTTGGGGGTATATTTATAATGGGGCATGTGCTGAATTCACACGGAGCGGTAAAACCATGGCACGAGACAACGACAAGCGCAACTTCGCGCTCCGAACAGACGATGGTGAAGAGACGAGTGTCTTCTCTGGCGGGACGCCCCGACAGGCAGCACTGAAAGCGGCGCGTCGGCTCGACCCGGCACCGTCAGAAGACAGTGCGGACCCGGAACAGCTCCGGCTTCGTGAGAAGGGCACCCACAAGGTCCACATCTATGAGGGCTGGGCCTGGGAGGAAGAAGCGCCCGACGACAAACCCGACTGGATGCCCGGCGACATCACGAAGGGCAACGTCTCCAAGCAGGGTGTCGAACACCTCGACGACATCTAGTCGTACGACTTCCGTTTCTTTTGGACCCGTCGTCGAGCGGCAGCGCTCCCTCGTGGTGGCCCCTGGGAGCGACGCTGGCTATCCCTGCTGAGTGTCGTTGCTCGCTGACCGGGCAACTGAGCTACCAGTCCGGTGTATGCAATTGCATGTCGGGGCTCCAATCGTTCGACGGGCTTAAGTCAATCCTCCCGTTCGATTGTGATGCGAAGCGGCGCGATGCCCGGACCACTCCGGGCGTGGCCGACGTTCGATGCCCTTAAGTATAACAGGGCATTTCGAACGTAATGCGAACACCCCGACGCCGGGCGAATCCGGCGACGGGCAATCCGACGCCCTTAAGTGTAACAGGGTGCTTCGGATTGATACGAAGGAGGCCAGGTCGGAACGGCCGACCCGTGCCCGCTCGGACCGAGGCCAACACGAAGGGTTTATACCCTTCACTGGCTTACGAACAGGTCCGAAGGAAATGAGGATTCCACCCCTGCGGTCCGCCGTATAGATGGGATCT
>JAZKTK010000046.1:0-21207 GCA_036625595.1 Haloarculaceae archaeon
TGTTCGAGCGGCTCATCGAGAAGAACACGACCATCCCGACCGAGGAGTCGAAGATATTCACGACCGCCCAGGACAACCAGACGATGGTCCAGATTCGCGTCTTCCAGGGCGAGCGCGAACTCGCCGAAGAGAACGAACTGCTCGGCGAGTTCTCGCTGACCGGCATCCCACCGTCACCCGCGGGCGTCCCTCAGATTGAGGTCACGTTCGCACTCGACGAGAACGGTATCGTCGACGTCTCCGCCGAGGACAAAGGCTCGGGCAACAAGGAGAACATTACCATCGAGGGCGGCGCTGGTCTCTCGGACGACCAGATAGAGCAGATGCAGGAGGAAGCCGAGAAACACGCCGAAGAAGACGAGAAGCGCCGCGAGCGCATCGAGGCGCGCAACCAGGCCGAATCCACCATCCAGCGTGCCGAAAAGCTCCTCGACGAAAACGAGGAGCAGGTCGACGACGACCTGCGTGGGGATATCGAGGACGCCATCGAGGAAGTCGAAGAAGTGCTCGAACAGGAGGAGCCGACCAAGGAAGAACTCGAACAGGCCACGGAGTACCTGGCCGAGGAACTCCAGGAGATTGGCAAGCAGGTCTACCAGCAACAGGCTGCTGAAGGCGCGGCCGGCGCAGGCGGAGCGGGCGCGGCCGGTGCTGGACCGGGCGCTGGTGCTGGTCCCGGTGCCGCAGGGGCAGGTCCGGGTGCTGCGGGCGCTGACGAAGAGTACGTCGACGCAGACTTCGAAGACGTCGACGAAGACGACGACGAATAAGTCGTCTTCGTCAGCCCGTCAGGCGCAGTCTGATGACGTTTACCAGGACGACGAATAGATTCTCCACCAGGGAAGAGCCAAGTCGTAGCGACTTTTCGTAGCGTCTCATCGACGACTGCGTTTCGTCTCGGTTCGAACAGGGTTCGGTACGCTCAGATTTATATCTGAAAGCGGGACCAGACGCCCCATGGCTCGACAGACGCCACTCGACCGGCGTACAGTTCTCCAGACGCTCGCGTCCCTCCTCGCGCTCTGTGTTGGCACACAGTCGGTGACTGCGACGGACGGCCGAGCGGCCGCTGATACCTTGTCCAGCGGGCAAACCACAGATTCGGCGACCGACGCCGACGACACAGACGATACCAGCGCAGTGAGTGGCTTCTACGGCGCTACTGTCGACCGGATCGTCGACGGAGAGCACGTGGTCGTGTTGATTGAAACCAACGAGGCGGTCATCGAGCAGTTCGTCGTTCCGAGAGACGAGTATCCGACCCTCGAAGAAGGGACGCAGCTCTTTGTCTGGGTCGACGACGGTGGTCTGTCCGTTCTCTGGCGGTGGTGAGCGCACACCGGCGGCGTGCCAGCCGCTCTCGACTGGCGAGACTGCGCGGCGCTCACTCGTCCTCGTCGCCGAGTCGCTTCGAGAGACGGTCGAAGCGGTCCTGCGCGGTCGAACGGCGGTCCGCTTCGGTTTCGGGCTGGTAGCGCATTTCGACGCGGTCGTTCTCGACTGTCATCTCGAACACTGCGCCCTCGTGTCGACCGTCTGCTGGGACGACTTCGACACCGATGTCGAACTGCTCGACGACCTCGTCGTCCGATTCGAGTAACACGACGGCGGTCTCACCGTCGACGATGCGGTCGATAACGGCGGTGTAGGTTCCGTTCATCATCCGTGGAGTGGGGTCGGTGACGGCAGACCGACTGGAATACTGTCCAGATTGGCGTTCTCGTCGGTCGGTTTCAGTTCGAGTAGTTCCAGCGGGTCGGTTGCCGCGTCCGATTCGGTTTCGACAGACACGTTCGTTCCGTCGGTGGTCACGACGATATCGCCGTGGACGCCGGTCCAGTAGGTCCCGATTCCGTGGTCGGCAAAGCGCCTGAGCGTCTCGTCGCTCGGGTGGCCGTACTGGCTGTCGAAACCGCTTGAAATCACGGCTATCTCGGGGGAGACAGCGTCGATAAACTCCTCACTCGAGGAGGTCGAAGAGCCGTGGTGGCCCGCCTGATAAATCTCGGCGTCGAGTTCCTCGCGCCAGTCAGCCACGAGACGGCGTTCGACGGCCGATTCGGCGTCGCCGGTCGTCAGATATCGCACGTCACCGAACTCGATTGTGAGCGCCACGCTGTTGTCGTGCTGGTCCGACCCAGCGTCACCTGTCGACGGGTTCAGAACAGTCGCCGTCACGTCGTCGTCGACCGGTAACGTATCCCCTTCCTCGACTTCGAACAGCGTCACACCGTGCGCTTCGATAGCGTCGAGATAGTTCCCGTAGGTCTGACTCGTCGAGGCGACGCCGGAGTCGTAGGCTGCGCCGACGCCGTCGCCTTCAGTCTCGAAGTGCTCGATGACGGCCGCGTGGCCGCCGATATGGTCGGCGTGGGCGTGGGTGGCGACGAGATGGTCGACCCGGTCGACGCCGTGTGCCTCGAGGTACTCGATGACGCCCTGGCCGTCCTGTCGCCAGTCGCCGGTGTCGATGAGTATCGTCTCGCCCGCCGGGGTAACCACCAGGGTTGCGTCGGCCTGACCCACGTCGATGTGGTGGATTTCGAGCGTTCCGCTGGGCTGATTACCAGTCCCGGTCGTGGTGGCGGGAGTGGGACTGTCGTCGACTGTCTCGGTTTCGTCACTCTCTGTCGTCTCGATTCCGTCACCGGCGTCGACTGGGTCGCCGGCACACCCAGCGAGTGCGACCAGTCCGACGAGCACGAGGACGAGTACGGCACGGCCCATACTGGGACGTAGGCGCGCAACTATTTGTGGGTGCGGTTGCCACCCCTTCGGATTCCTGAAATCTCTGACCCGTTCTATTCAAGTGGCCGAACCGTTTACAGGGCTACAACTGATGACCGAGGACTTTTACGACGTACTGGGTGTTTCGCGAGACGCCTCCGAGGAGGAGATCGAGGAGGCCTACCGCGACGCCGTTCGCAAGTACCACCCGGACGTTAGCGACGACCCGGACGCCGAGGAGAAGTTCAAGAAGGCAAAGAAGGCAAAGGAGGTCCTGACGGACGATGAACAACGCCAGATGTACGACCAGATGGGCCACGAGCAGTTCGTCGAGGCCGACAAGCGCGGTGCGACCGGTGGCGGCGCCCGCGGCGGCGCTGGTGGCATGGGCGGGATGGGCGGCATGGGTGGCGGCGGGTTCGGCGACGTACAGGACATCTTCGACCAGTTCTTCGGTGGTGGCGCTGGTGGCCAGTCACAGAACCGGCCGCGGCAGGGCCGCGACCTCAAGACGGGGCTGGAAATCGACCTCGAAGAGGCCTACCACGGCGCAGAGAAGCAGATGGACGTGCGCCGGCCCGAGACGTGTAGCGACTGTGACGGGCAGGGCCACCCGCCTGGAACCGACTCACGGACCTGTCCGGAGTGTAACGGCCAGGGGCAGACGACGACGGTTCAGCAGACACCATTCGGTCGGATGCAGTCCCGCCAGACCTGCCGGCGCTGTGAGGGTGAGGGGACGATTTACGAAGAGACCTGTTCGACGTGTGGCGGCAACGGCGTCGTCCGCGAGGACGCGACGCTCACCGTCGAGATTCCGCCGGGTATCCGCGACGGACAGACCCTCCGGATGGAGCGAGAGGGTGCTCCCGGCGAACGCGGCGGCCCAAACGGCGACCTGCTCGTCGAAATATCGGTGGCTGAACATCCCGATTTCGAACGGGAAGGCGACGACCTCTACACGACTGCAGGCGTCTCCTTCCCGCAGGTCGTCTTCGGCGATACCATCGAAATCGAGACGTTCGACGGGCCGGTCGAACTCGACGTGCCCGCCGGGACCCAGAGCGGCGAGCGGTTCCGTCTCAAAGGCAAGGGAATGCCGCGTCTCCAGCGCCGGGGTGAGGGGGACCTCTACGTGCAAATTCAGGTTGTCACGCCGGAGTCGCTGGGCGAGGACCAACGCGAGGCGCTCGAACAGTTCGCCGAGGCTAGCGACGAAGATATCGATGTCGACCAGAGCTTCTTCGACAAGCTTCGCGACTCGTTCTGAGCGTTGCGACGGCCTTTTCGCCGCCCGCGCTAACACCCGCGTATGGAGACGCTCGCAGACCTCGTTGCGGCCGGGCGCGACCGTGATGGGGCGGTTGTCGACGCACCCGAGCGAAACGCGCCCTACACGTACGGCGAGTTCTCGACGAACGCCTGGAAGGCCGGGAATCTGCTCCGTCACTACGGAGTTCGTGCCGGCGCACGGCTGGGACTCGTTATCGGGCCGAAGCATCCTGAACCCGACGACGAACCCGGCTGGCTCGGCACCACGCCGGACCCGCTGCTGGCACTGCTCGGTGGGGCCTGTCTCGGTGCAAGAGTCGTCCTGTCACCGCCACAGCCGGTCGAGGCGCGCGCGTTCGTCTGCCCGGACGCGTGGCTCGATCGCTACGAAGTCGCGCCGGGTTGTTCGCGACTGGCGTATGGCGGTCCGCCGGAGACGACCGGCGTCGCACACTTCGAGCGGGAACTCTGGAGTGAGAACCCAATTGAACCCCCGGACTCCGTCGCGGCTGACGACCCGTTCCTCGATATCGACGGCGCGACCGAAACGCAGGGCGCGCTGCTGTCGGCTGGGGAGTCAATCGCGGCGACGCACGGACTCGACAGCGATGACCGAATCGCTCTGGACGCGCCGCTGACGTCGGCGGGTGCGATTGCGGCCGGTGTGGTCGCACCACTCGCTGTCGGGGCGACAATCGTCGTCGGTGAGGGCACTGTCGCTGGAGACGTTTGCTACACCGTCACGAGCGAGCGTTGCGATGGGGCGACTGTCGACCCGGCGTCTGTCTTCTAGCTCGCGCGGAACTCTCCGTGTTTCATCCCCAGGAAGAACACGATAATCGAGAAGACGATCATCGAGGGTAGGACCATCATGAAGACCGTTGAGGGAGTCATCATGGACGTGAGCGCGACCGTCGCAACGGCGACAATCACGACAAGTGGGACTACCGAGCGCGGGAAGTCGAACTCCATACCAATATTTTGGGATTCCTGCCGTAAATACGTTCAGAAAGCAGGTAGCGTAGCACCTATGGGGTCACTCCGGTGTTGGACGGACGAGATCAGCGAGCGTGACGAGGATGCCGAGCAGCCAACCGAGTGGGACGGAGATGCCGAACCACATCAGGACGTAGGCAAATCCTTCGCGGGTGAAGTTATCGATGAGGAACTCCTGAACGCCGAAGATGCTCGGAGCGTCGAAGAGGAACCACCGGGCCAGCGAGTCACTCTGGTCTAACACGACACCGGCGACGGCTGGTGCGTACAGCGCCGCGACGACCGGCGGCAGGAAGATGGCCGTCATCGCGAAGGGGTACGCGAGGAGGACCGTGAGCGGCCGTCCATCGACGACGTAGCTGCCGAAGGCCAGGGCTGCCGAGACGATTGCGACGCCGCTGGCCGCCGCGACAGCGGTCACGCCGCCCGAATCAAGCGACGCGGAGAACTGGAACTTCGCCAGCACGGCGAGTGCACCCCACAGGACTGCAAAGAGGGTGACGACGCCGACGAAACCGATACTGACGGCAGTGTTGTTCACTCGTCGGGTCTGAAAGCGAATAAAGTAGCCAAAGAGGACGAGCGGATAGACGAGTGCGACGATGGGGACGCCCAGTGCCGACCACAGCCGGTAGAGGTACAGCGACATGCCGCCGTCGGGCGTCCACTTGCCCAGAACTGTGCCTTCGGCACTCCGTTGTCGGGGCCAGACGACCTCCATCCACGTCTCGTGCATTCGCTTGAGGTCGATTTTGAGTGCGTCGACGACACCACGCTGGTTCCCGACAGACATTACCGCTCCGTTTGACTGCCCCCGGGTTTATTGTTTCGGCCTCGAATCGTGGGGACGCGACTGCTCGCCGATATCAGTCCCACGAATCCGGTGCGAAGTCTGGGTGAACCTGTCTGTCGACCGTCTCGATAGTATCGATTTTCCTGACGTCCTCGTCGTCCAGTTCCAGTGCGAGACTCTCCCAGTTGTCACGGATGTGTGCCTCGCTGGTCGCTTTCGGAATCGCGGTAACTCCCTTCTCTCGGAGCCACGCGAGGCTAACCTGTGCCCCGCTGACGCCGTGTTTCTCGGCGATGTCGCCAATCGTCGGGTCGTTCAGCACCTCGCCGCGGGCAAGCGGTGAGTACGCGACCAGTTCGATGTCGTTCTCGTCTGCGTACGTGCGCAATTCCTCTTGCTGGAGGAACGGATGCATCTCGATTTGATTTGCGAAGATAGGGACGTCGAGTACGTCCTTTGCCTCTTCGAGGTGCTCGGGTTCGAAGTTCGAGACGCCGATTGCGCGAATCGTGTTCTCGTTGTAGAGTTGCTCGAACGCCGACAGTGTCTCTTCGGGGTCGTACTCGTTGGCCGGCCAGTGGACGTAGAGAAGGTCCAGATAGTCGACGCCCAGTTTGTCAAGGCTGTCGTCCGTGCTCTCGATGACCTTCTCGTGTGAGAGCTTGCTCGTCCACACCTTCGTCGCGAGGAAGACCTCCTCACGGTCGACGTCTGCGGCGGCGATACCTTCGCCGACGGCGTCCTCGTTGCGGTACGCCTGTGCGGTGTCGATGTGGCGATAGCCCATCTCCAGAGCAGTCTGGACCGAGTCGGCACACTGGTCGTAATCTTCGTTCTGCCACGTCCCGAGGCCGAGCATCGGCATCTCACCTGCGGACGGCACACTCTCCGGGGATAGCTTCTGAGACATACACGTCATTGTTGACTCGGCTCGTCAAAGTGTGTTGCGTCCGCGGACGCATCTGACCGTCTCGACTAGATGTCGAGTCGGTCACGGACGAAATCGGCGAGTATCGGCAGGTCGGAGACGTGGAGAAGTTTTCGGAAGGCGACGAGGTCCCCGCTGTTGATAGCGGCGAGTGCGTCTTCCCCGAGCCGTTCCAGGTCTGCCATCAACTGGTCGTATCGCTCGTTCGGAGCGAGATAGAGGAGTTCGGTCATCAGCAGGCGCGTGCGTGCTTTCGGTGCGACGTTCTGGTGCCAGAGGTCGTCGTACAGCTCCATGCGGTCGGCAGACGTGTCGTGCTCTCTGGGAGTGAGGCAGGCGTCGGCAGTGACTGCGGCCGCGCGTGCTGATTTCATCCCCTTGTGGATGCCCTCGCCCCACAGCGGGTCGATCGTCGGGACGGTGTCGCCGATAGCCATGAAATTGTCAGTGCTGAGCTGGCCGGGCTGCTGGATGTGGGCCGAGCCACGGTGTTGTTTTCCTTCGAGTTTCTCTGCGTTCTCGAAGCGGGGGTCGGTCCGCAGCCAGTAGTCGAGATAGTCGTCGATGCCCATTCCGTCGCGTGCGCGCTTCTTGTGCGAGTCGTTCTGGATGTAACAGAGTCCGACTTTGGCAGTGTCGCCACCGGTGTGGAACAGCCAGGAGTATCCACCGGGCGCGAGGTCGTGGTCGAGACGGAGCATCATCGCATCCCGGAGGTCACCGTAGTCGGGATGGTTCGGTTCGATTCCCTCGAACTCCCACTCGACGCCAATTGCCTGGTTCGTGCGTTTCAGGTCGCTGACACCGAGTTCCTTTGCGAGCGGGGCCGCTGGTCCCGTCGCGTCGATGATGATGTCGCCGTACACTTCTTCGCCGCCGCTGTGCTCGACGCCGACGACTTCTCCCTGCTCCATGATGGGTTTGGAGACGCGAGCGTCGAAGCGATATTCGGCACCGTTCTCGCGGCTGTCGCGGACGAGAAATCGCTTGAAGTCGGCAAATTCCAGCACTGCGCCGGGCTGGTGGTGGGCGTAGTGGTTGTTCGGGGACTCCAGGACGACGCTGTCGGTGTAGTTCATAACCACGTCGTCCGGAATCGAGAAGGAGGCCATCATCGACGGGAAGGTACCTGCCGTCGATTTGTTGCTTTGACGTGGGAACTCGGATTCAGACTCGGTTTCTAAGACGAGTACGTCGTAGTCCCTGCTCGCCAGGTCCCGGGCACACTGTGCCCCGGCTGGACCAGCCCCGGCGATAACCACGTCGTAGCGGTCGGTCATACGTGCAGGTACAGCGTGTGCGTAATCAGTCTTGCTGAATACGCCGACCACCACGACGAGCAGTTTCCGACGAAGGAACGAAACGGTCGACCGAGTGAGAGCGCCGGTCTCGCCAAACGAACCCGCACTTCAGTGTAGACGAATTAGTTGCGACAACGTCAACAGCCGGGAACTGTACTGCCGACGCGTTTTGTTGCCCGTCTCGTTTCTGAAGTGGGATGCCAAATCACCCACTGAAATAATATATTTGGCACATAATATCGAAAGACACTTCAGATTTTGTCTCGTCAATACGGTTACCGTGAGAAAAATCCGACAACTGTTCTGTTCACACGAATACGAGGAAAGGGCTGTTCTCGCCGCTCAGAACGAACTTGTCGAAGAATGCGTGAGATGCGAGAAAGAGAAGAAGCGAGCAATCTCGTCTGACGAGTCTTCGAAACGATAGCCGCCAGCAGTACTCGCTACGCTGACTCTGTCCACGAGAGTTCGTACTCGAGTTCGTAGTACTGTTCGCCGGTCTCAGAGTCAGTCACGCGCTCGAGTTCGACTTCGAACGTGGGTTCGTCCGGAATCGCTGCGGTCTGCTCCCCTGTTTCGTCCGCCAGTTGAACGGTGCCGGCCCTGATCTGTTCGGCCGCGGATTCGAGCGTTTCGGCGACAGCAGTTCGGGATCGCTTCTCCTCCGATTTGAACAATTGTTCTTCAGGCATCAAACAGGTTGTCGCGCGCCGATGTATTCATAGGCCCGGCAACATCTCACCAACTGACAATCACCGTCGCATCGATATCAGACCTCCAGCCGGTTCACACGAACCGGAACGTTTCGAGGTTCTTCGGCGCGAACGTTCGCATATTCATCTCCTGGTAGAGCGCTGAGGAGAGCTGGTCGGTCGAGGATTCGTCGCCGTGGACACAGAGCACCTGTTCGGGTCTCGGATTCATCGTGCGGACGAAGTTTTCCAGCCCCTGCCGGTCGGCGTGTCCGGAGAATCCTTCGACAGTTTCGACTCCCATCCGGAGATTCACTCGTTCTGCTCGCCCGTCCGCAGTGTCGGTCATCGTAATTTCGTCTTGTCCGCGCTGGATCTGCCGACCGAGCGTTCCGTCGGCCTGATACCCGACGAAGACGAGTTCGTTGTCGGGTTCCCCGCCCAGCAGTCGGAGCCAGGACATAATCGGTCCGCCTTCGATCATCCCCGATGTCGTGAGCACGATCGACTGCTCTTCGTCGGCGATGTCTCGCCGCATCTCCTCGCCACCGTCGACTTGCTGGAAATAGTCCTTCAGGAACGGATTATCGTCCTCGTAGAGGATGCGCTCTCGAAGTGAGTCTCTGAGATAATCGGGATAGGCGGTGTGAATTGCGGTCGCCTCCCGAATCATTCCGTCCAGATAGATCGGCATCTCGGGAATATCACCGCTGCGCATCGCCTCTTCTAACACGAGCATCAACTCCTGTGAACGGCCGACGGCGAAGGCTGGAATCAACACGATGCCCTCGTTCTCGTAGATTCGGTTGATGACTGTCTTCAATTTGCGCTCGGAGTCCGACTGGTCGGTCTGGTAGTCGTTGCGCCCGCCGTACGTGGATTCCAGGATGAGCGACTCGACGCGCGGGAAGTCGTTGACTGCTCCGTCCAGCAGGCGGGTGTCCGTGTAGTGGATGTCCCCCGAGAAGGCGACGTTGTACCGTCCCTCGCCGATATGGAAGTGCGCGACAGCCGAGCCCAGAATGTGACCGGCATTGTGGAGGGTCAGCTTGATGTCCGGCGCGATGTCGGTGACGTTGCCGTATTCGACCGGAATCGTGTGTTTGAGCGCCTTCCGAACCATCTTGCTCTCGTACGGTGGCGTCCGCCCCTGCTTGGCAGCGACATCGAGATAGTCGAGCTGGAGCAGGCCCATCAGGTCACGCGTCGGTTCGGTGGTGTAGATGGGGCCGTCGTAGCCGTATTTGAATAGAATCGGGATGAGCGCGGAGTGGTCGAGGTGCGCGTGCGTGAGAACCACGGCGTCCAGCGAGTTTGGCCCCGCAGCCAGTGCTTCGGGGGCCTGCAGATACGGGACTTCGCCTGCCGCGCCCGGTTTGTCGCCACAATCGACGAGGATTCGGGTTTCGGGTGTCGACAGAATAAACGAGGCGCGACCGACCTCCCGGCAGCACCCGAGCGTCGTGAGTCGGACCCACTCGTCGTCGCTCTCGGTCGGGCGGTGGAGCCGCCGACCGACGGTCTCCAGAATGTCGCGTCGCTCGTCACGTTCCTGCGTGAGGAAATTTCGGACGTTCGACACCGTCGAGGACTCCATCGGTGGCGTCCGAAGGACGTTCGGCGTCCAGCCGACGGTGGTTCGAATCTCGTCCAGCGTGTTCCCGTGGCGGCCCACGACCATCCCGGGTTTCGCTGCTTCGATGAGGACTTCGCCCACGTCCGAGTCGAATTCTAGGTTCGTGACGCCTGCTTCGTCGGGGATGATTTGCCGAATCTTCGCGTCGGCTTCCGCCTTCGGGACGAGAGCGTCCGGTGTCGGACGGATTGTCAGTCGTTTCTGTAGCGATTTCGCCAGTTCGGAGACGAGTCTGTCCCGTTCGGCAAACGCCTGCACGTCCGGCGTGTACACGACCAGAACGGGACCCTCGAAGGTCACCGACCGTATCGTGATATTGTCTGGTGTTTCCGCCTCGATTCGAGTCTTGAGCTGTTGAAGGGTTTCGTCTGCGGTCGTCATGAACACACTCGCTGGAATATCGTCGTACGACCCACGGCTGCGCCGAGGCTCGCTGTGATAAGACGACTAAACTCAGCACGAGCGGTGCCAAGAACCTTCGGTTCTCTCGACGCAGCTCAGCTACAGTGAGTCGGAGTCCACTCTGACCGTGCCATCGCCATCTCGTTCTGCCCACAGAATCACGTCACTGTGGTCTTTCAGCGTCTGGAGCGTTTCGTTGGACCCCGCTGTGTAGTTGAGTCCGATGACGACTCTCCCGTCGGACTCGTTGGACTCTGCGATGTGTGAGAGGACACGAACGACGCGGTCCGTCGGTGCGGCACTGAGCAGCGAATCGAACGTCGGAATGACGATGTTGACCGGCTGGTCGTCCGGTGCAATCGTTTCACAGACGTCACCGATTGCTGTCGTCAGTTGTAACAGGTCACGCGAACTCGGGATGTCTTCGAGCGCCTGTACCGATTCTTTCATCGCTGGAGTCGGACGATTCGGGGTGGCATCGACAAATCCCAGTGCCGGCTGCGTCGATGCCCGGTCCGAAATGTACGAGTCTAGTCGCTCTGGTGCAACACTGGTTGCGACGACACAGGCTGGTTGCTCGGCAGTTCCGATACCAATCTGGAGACAGATGTCGCCGGCGACCGCATCGTCCGGTGCAGCGACGATGCTGATTCCACCGTCCTTGAGCGAGACTTGTGGGGACTCAGCGAACGCCATCGACGTCGCTCGGTCGACCCAGTCTTCGGCGTCGCTCATCTCGAACACAGCTCCGTTTGCTCAGTTCCCGCGGTGGGTGCCGATCGTGCTGCCAACAGACACAGAGGGTTAGTTTCGCATGACATGGATATCAGGTGATAGCGACACACCTCGTCGGAAACCTCCCGGCCGAAATCGTCGGCAGACGGACTGGCCACAAGAAAGCTGATGGCCAGTGTCTCGCTCCGAGATGCGACGGGGAACGCGAAAAGACAACGAGGCGCGTGTCTACTTGAGAACAGCCGTCTGGAGCGATAAAACTTGTGGTGACTGTGCGCCAACCGAGCGGGTATATTGACTACTCGAAGTGGATGAGTGGCTTGATGATGTTGTCCTCTTTTTCGTCCATCAGGTCGAACGCTGTCTCGATTTCCTCGAAGTCGAACTCGTGGGTCGTCATCTTCGTCGGGTCGACGAGGTCGTTCTCTAGCATCCGGAGCATCCGGCGGATTCGCAGACTCCCACCGGGACAGAGGTCCGTGACGATGTCGATTTCTGCCATGCCGACACCCCACTCTTCTCGGGGAATATGCCGGAATTCACCGTCGCCGTGATAGCCCACGTTCGAGACAGTGCCGCCGGGTTTCGTGACTCTGATGCAGTCCTGGAGCGTCTGGTCTGCGCCGAGTGCCTCGATTGCAGCATCGACCCCGCGGCCGTCAGTGAGCGACATAATCTCTTCGACGGGGTCGCCTTCAGCGAAGTCGACGATGTGGTCTGCACCGTACTCGCGGGCGAGTTCCTGACGCTCTTCGACTGTTTCGACGGCGATAATCTCGCCAGCGCCCTGCAGTCGCGCTCCTTTCGTGGCCATCAGCCCGACCGGTCCCTGCGCGAAGACGGCGACAGTTCCGCCCATCGGGATATCACCGTTTTCGGCCGCTGCGAATCCTGTACTCAGCATGTCAGCGGTGTAGACCGCCTCATGGTCGCTCACACCGTCGGGAATGTGTGCCATATTGCCGTCCGCATCGTTGACGTGAACGTACTCCTGGAATGCGCCGTCTTTGACGTTGGCGAACTTCCAGCCACCGAGTGCACCGTTTGACTGCGAGGGGTGGTCGTCCTGTGCTGCCTCGGAGTTCCAGTCTGGCGTAATCGCACCGACTGCGACCCGGTCACCCGGTTCGAAATTCGTCACTTCCGACCCGACTTCCTCGACGACACCGACGACCTCGTGACCGAGCGTCAGGTTTTCGCGTTCACCGATTGCGCCGTGTACTGTGTGGCAGTCCGACGTGCAAACGAGCCCTTTTGTCGGCTTCAAGATTGCGTCCATCGGGCCTGCTTCGGGTTTTTCCTTCTCCACGATACCTGTCTCGCCGATTTCTTTCATTACGAACGACTGCATGCTCTGGTCTACGGGTAATTGGGTGATAATTTTGTATGTGGTTGTCACGTTCTGAGAATATCGGTTGACCGTCTCATCGAGCGGCCCCAACCGATGGTATAAAGAGCGCGTCCCTCCCAGCCACGGGACACCCGAGATGTTCCAGACGAGTGCGGGGTACCTCGCAAGCCGCGACCGACTCCCCACGTCGCTTCGCGCAGTGCTCGGTTACTACGCAGACAGCGGCGTCTTCGACTACCGAAGTCTCCAGCTCCAGCGCCGTATCGACGACGCGACCGACACCATCGTCGCGGACGCATTCACGGCGGTCGAGGAAGCCATCGCCGAGGAGTTCGACCGCGACTTCGTCGAATTCGCCTACGATACGAAACTCGTCCTCCCGGCAGAGCTGACGCTGGGCTATCTCTACCGGCAACTCGACGAGTCAGAACACGATGACGTCGAGGCAGTCACCCGCCTCGTCATCGAGGCACTCATCGATGGCGACATGCGCGACGCGATCAACGACGACGAATTCGAGGATTTCGAGGTCGACTTTTCGCTCGACGAGTCGGACCGCCGCCGCGTGGCCAAAGTCGCACAGGAAACGCTCGAATCCCGCGTTACCGAACAGTTCGACGCCTACCCCGAGTCCGTTCGGGCGGCGTACGACTGGGCCGTCAACATCTCCGAGCGTCACCAGGACGAGGACGGGCACTTCCGGGAACTGATGGCCGCCGCGCAGGGAGAGACAACCAGCGCCTTCTCCCCCGCTCAGGCTCGCGAACGCATCCGCGAGGAGTACAAGTTCGCCAACTTTGCCGACCCGCCGGCAATCTTCGACGCCGAACTCGACCTCCCGTATTTCAAAACCCAGTACGACCGCGTGGGCGTCATCTACAGCGGGATGGTCGAGATGTACCGCGAGGCTGGTCTGCCAGTCGAAGAAGCGTTCGAGAAGTCTATCGTCCTCGCTATCGTCGGCGCACAGATATGGCTCGACGACATCGACGATTTCCAGGCAGATATGCAGGACGGACAACTCACCCCCGTCACCGCAGAGTACCTGCTGGCCGACGCGGACCGCGTGGCCGCTGAAACTGTCGTCGACATCTCCGAGCGGTATCTCGACCTCGCTCAGGACCACGCGACGACCGTCGATTCGACGCTGACTGGCATCGCGGCGGAGTACATCTACCGGTCGGGCGACCCCAGTGTTCTCCCGCGGTAGTTCCCAGTACTGTCTTCAACAGGGCCGTCCAAGCGGAGGTATGGCGCTCCAAGACCACATCGACGACGTCGAATCGACGTTTCTGATCACTGTCGGGTTCGTTCTCTTCGTCATCCCCGAGCCGGCCACATCGGCACTCGGTATCGCGATGATGCTACTGGGCATCGTCTGGTGGTTCGACGAATGGCGTGCCGACGAGGTGTGACATCACAGCGCACGGCGAGAGGATACGCTTTTTAAATCGGCACGGAGAGTGTCTCAGTATGCCGTCGCTCGTAGACATCGTGCAGAAACTGGATTCACTCGGGACGGCCATCTCTATCGGTGGCCGGACGCTCCTCTCGGCAGACACCAATCCGGTGCCGACGAAGTGGGACCATATCACGAAGGTCGACCCGGAGGAGGAGAAACGGCTGCCGCTCGCGTACCCGCTGTATCTCTCGCATACGGGTGCCGTCTCTGTGGGTGGGTCACAGGATGTGACCGAACAGAACACCATCGAGACGTTCGACCTCGTGAACGCGGCGACGGTGCCCGCGTTCCACGAACCAAGCGACTCCACTCATGTCACACAAGCGGTCCGTGACCGGGCGGAGTTCATGGCTATCCCGGAGGTACTCAACGGGGACAACGAGTCGCTCGTCGGTACCCTCGGCAAGGGCGTCGAGTACATTAGAGACGAGATGGCACCCGCTCTTATCGAAGAGAAATTGCCGATTCCACTCGGGAGTTCCATCGAGAAGCGCCTCTCGAATTTCGCGGCGTCCTGGATGCTCAACGAGGCGGTCTTCGAGGCGTACATCATCATGAACGTCGACAGTGCGGCCGCACGCGAAGCCAACGTCGGCGAGGAGGACCTGCTGACGCCCCGAGAGGCAAAACAGCACGCCATGGCCGCCGAACACCACCTCGAAAGCGAACTCATCTATCTCGAATACTCCGGGACGTTCGGTGGCGAGGAAGCCGTCGAAATTCTCGACGCTATCGACGAGGGGGTCTCGTGGTCACGGGTCTGGTACGGCGGCGGCCTCGACAACCGCGAGAACGCACAGATGATTCTCGACGCGGGTGCCGACGCGGTCATCGTCGGCGACAGCTTCCACGACGTTGCCGAGGAAGAGGCCGACCTGGCGGCTGTGGCTGTCGACGCACTCGGTCCCGGTGCCAGCCGCGACGAAATACGAGAGTGGCTAGAATCGGAGGTCGACCTCGAAGACACCGCCGCAGCCCGGTATCTCTCGACTATCGTCGACGTCCCGTCGCCGGAACAGCGGGCCGCCCGCTATCTCGCCGCCGGTATCCAGCTTGCGCTCGAACTGGAGACTGTTGCAGCGACTCTCTCGGAACCCGACGCTGCCGATATCCGCGCTGCGGTCACTGACGGACCCGTGCCTGGTGAGACGCTCTTTGCCGACGTGCTGGACGACGGGGCTGCCCACGACCTCGCGGAACGTCTCGCCGTCTCCTTGCTCGCCGAACGGTTCGACGTGGACCTCTCGGACGGCTTTGCCGCCCACCACGTCGCCGCGGAACTCTAGCGCTTGCCGAGTGCCGCTTCGAAAACACGTTGTGCTCGTTCGTAGGCGTCGTTGCGGTCGACGATTGGATGTGGGTAGTCAGCGGCGAGACGCGCACGCTCGCTGTCGGTGAGGTTCGGCCACTCGACGATTTTCGCTGCCGGCACCTCGCGGAGTTCGGGGACGTACGCTTTGACGTAGGTCGCGTCGTCGTCGTACTTCGACATCTGCGCGACAGGGTCGAAGATGCGAACGTCGACACTGTCGGTTCCAGTCCCGGCAATCCACTGCCAGTTCCCGTAGTTGTTCGCAGGGTCGTGGTCGAGGAGTTGCTCCTCGAAATGCTGTGCGCCTTTACGCCAATCTGTCAGCAGATGTCTGGTCAGAAACGAGGCGACGTTCTGTCGCGGTCGGTTGTGGATGTATCCCTCCGCCGCGAGCTGGCGCATTCCGGCATCGACCAGCGGGTAGCCAGTCTCACCCCGCGTCCACGCGTCGAACTGTTTGGAGTCGTTTGCCCAGGCGATTTCGTTTGGAATCTGTTTGTAGTTGGCCGTCAACAGGTCGGGATTGTACGAGAGCAGGTGGTAGTTCTGTTCGCGCCAGGAGAGTTCGTAGCGGAACTTCTGGACGTTCTGTTTTGCACTCCCGCTGGCAGTGTCGTGGCGGTCGGTGGCGTCGGCCCACATTTCTCGAATCCCAATCATGCCGGCGGCGAGGTAGGGGGACAGCCGCGAGACGGCACCCACTGGCCGCTCGACGGCGGCGGTCATGTCGTCGCGCATCGCCGAATACGTCTCGATGCCATGGCTCAGGAACTGGTCGTAGCGCTCGCGCGCGGCCCGGTAGCCCGCCGTCGGGATGTCGATATCCACGTCTTTGGTCGGTACTGTTCGGTCGTCGGTCACGTCGGCCAGCGACGACCGGTCTGGAGCGGCTGCTGGCTCCCGCTTCGGTTCGTCTTGCCAGTCGTCGTAGAACCGGCCGTGGTTCGGATACGTTTCGGCCAGCCTGTCGGGTGCAACGAGTACGAGGTCGGTCGTTGCCGTTGTGGGCACCTCGGCGTCAACCTGGTGTTCGCGGTCGCGCCGTGCCGGTCGGTAATGGCGATTATAGTAGACCTGGTCGGCGTCGTACTTGTCACAGACGCGAGCGAGCGTCTCTGCGGGAGGGCCGACGCGAACGAGCAGGTCGGAGCCACGGTTGCGATATCGGCGCTTGAGTTCTCGGACACCGGCCAGCCAGAACGCCCGCTGGCGCTCACCGACGCTGTTCAGTACCTCCTCGTCGACGACGAACACCGGGATGACGGTGTCGTCGCTCGCAGCCAGTGCCAGCCCGCGGTTATCCGGAATACGGAGGTCCCGCCGGTGCCAGAACAGGTGCATATTCGCGCCAGGGTCTGGACGGTCAAGAACGGTGGGCCTGGCGTGTTGATTCCCGCCATGCTGGCCGAGAGGAAAAAGTATATCCACCAATTTTCCCTAGGCACGCTCATGGACTCCCCGTTCGAGGTGCTTTTGCTGGATACAGACGCCACTGAGGAGGAGGTAGTCCGCGCGTACCGCGAGCGGGTCAAGGAAGTACACCCCGACCAGGGCGGATCGATAGAGGAGTTTCGCGCGGTCAAGCAGGCCTACGACGAACTCCTCTCTCGGGACCTCGAAAACGGGGACTTCGAACTCGAAACGGAAGACGAGGACGAGGAGGATATCGTCGACGAGTCGCTCGCTCGCGTCGAGTATCTCAACTACGAAGTGCTCGACGACTACGACTGGGACCTCGACGACGACGACCTCTTCGAGAAGGCTGCCGAAGCGGGTCTCGGCGGGGCTGATTACGGTGAAGTGCTCGTCGAATCGGACCAGTTTCTCCTCAGCAGTACCGAGAACAACGGATTGACCTGGCCCTTCTCCTGTCGCGGCGGTGCCTGCGCAAACTGCGCCGTTATGGTCAAGTCCGGTGAACTCTCGATTCCCGCGAACCACATCCTCCCCGACGAGATGGTCGAACGCGACATCTACCTTTCCTGTGTCGGCGAACCATTGACCGACGAACTGCAAATCGTCTACAACATCAAACACCTGCCGGAGCTGGAGGAACTTCGGCTGCCGCCCGGTCCGTTCAAAGGGGCCGCTGCCGACGACTGAGTCCCTGTCGACGGCTTCAATCCGGCTACCGCAGCACTGGCGCCGGCCACAGAACGAACTGCTGCCCGCGCTCGCGTCGTCGGTGTCGATATCTCAGAAGTTGACACTCAGTAGAGTTCCAACACTTCTGCGTGGCTGTCAAGGATTGTATCGAGCGTGACGTTCTTTTCTTCGAGTTCGTAGCGAACCCGGACGATCGGCATTTCGACGTCAATCAACCGAGCAAGGTCGTGGGGTGTTCCCGAGACCACGACCTCCGGCGCTGCGTTCCGAATCGTCGCTTCCAGGTCCTCGACCTGTTCGTCACTGTAGCCCATCGCTGGGAGAACGGCGTCAAGGTGGCTGTAGTCCTCGAACACGCGCTGCAGTGACCCTTCTGCCACAGGTTCCGGATCGATAATCTCTGTGGCTCCGTATTTCTGGGCAGCGATCAACCCTGCGCCGTGGGACGTGTCGCCATGGGTGAGCGTCGGTCCATCTTCGACGACGAGCACACGCTTCCCACTGATTGCATCCTCGTCGGCGGTAATCGTCGAGTTTGCGTGGACGAGTTCCGCGTCGGGGTTTGTCCGACGAACGTTCTCTTCGACTTGGCGAATCGCTGGCCCGTCGGCGGTGTTTTCCTTGTTGATGAGGACATAATCCGCGAGTCGGAGGTTAGCTTCCCCCGGGTGATACCGCAGTTCTGACCCGGCGCGGTGTGGATCGGCCACAACGACGTGGATATCGGGAACGTAGAACGGGAGTTCGTTGTTGCCACCGTCCCAGACGATGACCTCGGCCTCATTTTGGGCACGGTCCAGAATGGCCTCGTAGTCGACACCCGCATACACGACGTGTCCACGTTCGATGTGTCCCTCGTACTCTTCTCGCTCTTCGATGGTCACATCGCTCTCGTCGAGGTCTTCCAGTGTTTCGAAGCGTTGCACCTGCTGGGCAACGAGGTCACCGTACGGCATCGGTTCTCTGACAACGGCTACCTCCTTCCCTTGTTCGAGCAGCAGGTCGGCGAATTTCCGGGCGGTCTGTGACTTTCCACAGCCCGTTCGAACTGCGTCGACGGCGACGACTGGAATCGCCGCGGGGAGCATCATCCGGTCAGGGCCGATCAGCCGGAAGTCGGCACCGGTGGCGAGTGCACGCGAGGCCTGGTGCATGACGTGTTCGTGGGAGACATCAGAATACGAGAATACGACCGTATCCACGTCTTCCTCGTCGATAATCCGCTCGAGTTCTGACTCGGCACGGATCGGAATGCCGTCGGGATAGCTCTCGCCGGCCAACTCCGGGGGATACTGGCGGTTGGGCAGTTCGTCGAGTTCACCGATGTTTTGCGTGGCGGTGTGCGTGAACGCGACGACCTCGAAGCGCTCGTCTCCTCGAAAGACAGTATTGAAATCATGGAAATCGCGTCCCGCCGCACCCATAATGAGGACCCGGGTGTGACTCATGATACGAACTACTCGCAGAGAGTGTAAATTAGTATGGACGACAACTCTCACGAGACCGGAACTGAACCGGTCGTCGTCGCCCCTACAATGTCGTCTTCGCCACCCCACCTCTTCGATTTGTGACTGCTATCTTAGAGCAGATTGTGATGGCATAGCTCGGTAAGTTTTCCAAGATAACATAAATATCGACCAGAGTCGTCTGTAACTATGCATCTGTTAATGTTAAATATGGGACACAGCTCCCACAGTTAGTAATACGTTGTTTATATGCCGAAAAAATAGAAGACCGTAACCTTCTGAACTTAGTTTTATAATAGTAACAACTGTACGATAGGTATGGCCTCAAGCAAAACGGTCGTTCCCTCATTAGACATGGAATTGCTTTGTAAATCTCATAAATATGATGATATTTTAACAGAACGGGTTACACAAGCACGTGAATTGTTGGTTTATATCTTGGATTTGTTTGATGAAGATAATATTCCGGAAATTTGGGCTGTTGTTGGACACCTCTTTCTCGACAGTTATGCTGGTATTCACTCCGCCCATCCTGCCGGTACAGACTGGTTTTCTCACAATCCAGGCGGTGAATATACTCCAGATTCCAGATGGTTTGGACAAAATCTGAGTAACGCTATCCGTGATGGCGAGATTAGCCATGCTATAGGATTACACGCATTCTCCCATACTAACTTCGGGAAGCAAGATGTTTCGAAGGGAGCTGCTGAGGCAGAACTACAAAACCCATGTCCAAAGTTGCTAACAAGTGAGAACGAATGAGTGAGTATAACATTCGCCAATACAGACCTAGTGATACAGAAGAGTTTCTTTCGTTGTATTCGACTGTGATGGGTGCCGAGAAGCAGGAAAATTGGTTTGATTGGAAATACAAGGAAAATCCCTATACCGACCACGTTGCTATGATCGTCGGGGTTTTTGAAGAGACGATTGTTGGAGCAAGACCGTTTTTTGCCCTACCAGTGAGTATCAAGGGAAAACATCAGGTTGCACTTCAGCCGGGGGACACAATGGTTCATCCAGATCACCGACGCCAAGGTTTATTCACCCGTATGACAGAACAGGCCATCGAACGGTATGCCGACAATCATCCTTTCTTTTTCAATTTTCCGAACCACCAATCCCGTCCGGGATACCTCAAACTTGATTGGGAAATTGTCTCTGAACGTTCCTCCTATTACAGAATCGAAAATCCTGGAAATGTAGGAACGTCTGAAACTGATCAAAGAGCAGTTCAACTCATAAGAAAGATCGGTACACCGATTGCACAGGGGTATTATCGCCTTCGAGATTTTACTGCGTCGGAGCCATCACAGATCACTATTAGAACAGAATCGGACCCCCCTGCAAAGGAACTCGCCACGCTTTATCATACTTTTCCTCCCGATAGAATTCATGCACTGCGTGATGAGCAATTCTATCAGTGGCGTTTCAACAACCCCGACTGGGAGTACACTACCTATATAGCAGATGGAGAGACAGGCCCGGAAGCTGCTATCGTTACTGGAACAGCAGTTGGTTCAGATCCGATAACAACAAAATTCACCGATGTCATTCCGTTAGAAACGGCATCAAAAAATGCCCTCAGGGGATTGATCACTCACATTTTGGCAGATCATACAAAAACAGATCTCTTTGTTGCCCCACCTCAAGGGATTCCAGACTCTGTACTGAGAGAGTTCGGGTTCCACGCCGATTCTGTTCCGCCACTTTCGTTTCTAACGACACAAACGACACATGTCGTGAGGGCACTCACCGATAGTTGGACACAGAATGGGTTGCATATTACTGATCCAAATAACTGGTACATGACATTTGTCGAAGAGGACACGAGCTAGAGCTCATCAACTGATAAAATGTCTGTTTTGGGATATAGAAGCGAAAGCGGCGGAGAAATCGTTCGAGACCCAAAAGGTGTCGGCCGGTGACCGCCCGTACCGTCGTGTTGTTCCCTCCCCCGAACCCGTCGAAATCGTCGAAGGAGGAGAGATTGCCCGACTCGTGGCACGTGGAAATTTCGTAATTGCT
>JAZKTK010000165.1:0-3918 GCA_036625595.1 Haloarculaceae archaeon
TACAGAAGCACGGACTCCGAATCTTGAACCGTGCCGGCTTGTCCGTGCCGTCCGAACGGATGTAGATGCCGAGTTCGCCCTTCGCGGCCTCGACCGCCCGGTAAATCTCCGTGTCCGGGTCGGGCTTGAGGGTCCGGGGGACGTTGGCCTGAATCTCGCGTTCGTCTTCGGGCCAGTCCTCGAGCAGGTCGAGACACTGCTCGATGATGCGGCCGGATTGTTCCATCTCTTTGAGGCGCACGAGCGCCCGCGAGAAGTTGTCGCCGCCGTCTTCGGTGATGACGTCCCAGTCCAGCTCGTCGTAGTAGCCGTAGGGGTCGTCACGACGCAGGTCGTAGTCGACGCCGGAGCCACGGGCGACCGGTCCGGTCGCGCCGAAGGACTTGGCGTCTTCGTACGGCAGGACGCCCGTGTCGATGACCCGCATCTGGAAGATTTCGTTCGAGGTGAGGAGGTTGTGGTACTCCTCCAGTCGGTCCGGCAGTTCGTCGAGGAAGTCCCGCGTCTTCTCGAAGAAGTCCTCGCGCGGTTCCGGCAGGTCCCACGCGACGCCACCGAGGCGCAGGTAGTTGAACATCAGGCGCTGGCCGGTCAGGTCCTCCAGAATGTTCTGGATGACCTCCCGGTCACGAATGCCGTACATGAAGATGGCCGTGAAGTCGCCGTAGATGTCCAGTGCGAACGTCGCGATTGCCAGCAGGTGCGAGGCGATACGGCACAGTTCAGCGGACATCGTCCGGATGACCTGCGCGTACTCGGGGACCTGAATGTCTGCGAGGTCCTCGGCCGTGCGGGCGTACGCCCACTCGTTGAGGATGCCCGAGGAGAGGTAGTCCCAGCGGTCGGGGTAGGGCATAATCTGGTGCCGGTAGGTCGACTGCTGGCACATCTGCTCCTCACACCGGTGGAGATACCCCATGTCGGGGTCGAGGTCCGCAATCTGCTCGCCGTCCAGCGTCGTCTTGACGTGGAGAACACCGTGTGTGGCGGGGTGGTGGGGCCCGATGTTGACGAACATCGTGTCCGGGTCGTCCGGAATCTTCGTCTTCTCCTCCATCGGGTTGGCGTGCTCGCGCAGGGGCACAATCTGGGGTTTGTCCTGATTGTAGTCCTGCGAGAGCGGGTGGCCCTGCCACGTTTCGGGCAGGAGAATCCGGCGAAGGTCGGGATTGCCCTCGTACTCGATACCCACGAGGTCGTATGCCTCTCGCTCGTGCCACTCGGCGGTGTCAAAGACGCCTGCACCGCTCTGGCTGACCGGGTTGTCCCGTTCAGTCGGGACGACGACCGACAGTTCCTGTGTCGGGTCGGCGTACTTTCGCAGGTGGTAGATAGATTCGGCGCGGTCCTGATAATCCTGTGCGGTCACGCAGGCGAGATGGTCGAACCCGGCTTCCTCTTTGAGCGTCGAGAGCGTCTCCTCGACTTCATCGGGGCGGATGACGAATCCCTCGGCGTTGACGTGTTCCTCGCGGTCGATGACGTGCTCACCGAGCAGGTCTGCGAGTTCGTCGTAGTCGAGCGTTCCGTCGTCAGTCACGCCGGCGTCCGTCTCGGCCGGTTTGCGTGGGTCTTCGAGACTCATACGTTGTCACCTCCAGTCATGGCGAATCAGCCCAGTTGAGCCGCATGACGAGGTCCTCCTCGTCGATTTCCGAGGCGAGGCTCTGGACGATTTCGTCCTGTTCGAGGTCGCCGAACTCTTCGAGTTCGTACGGTTTGACCGTCACCGGTGCGCTCTCGCCGTTGGAGATGCGCTCCTGAAGTTTGGCGACGCCGTAGATGAGCGCCTCGGGGCGAGGTGGACACCCGGGGACGTGAATGTCGACCGGGATAATCTCCTCGGCCCCTTTGATGACGTTGTACCCTTCCTGGAACGGCCCACCAGAGATGGTACACGATCCCATCGAGACGACGAACTTGGGCTCGGGCATCTGGTCGTAGACCCGCTTGAGTCGGGGGGCGAACTTCGAGACGATGGTCCCCGGAACGATGATGACGTCTGCCTGTCGCGGCGACGCACGGGGGACACCGGCACCGAAGCGGTCGAGGTCGTGTTTGACCGCGTAAGTGTGCATCATCTCGATGGAACAGCAGGCGATTCCGAAGAGAAGCATGAACATCGAGGACCCCCGGACCCAGTTCATGAACTTGTCGAACTTGGTGAGGATGAAGGGGGTGTGACCGAATGCCTGCCGAAGTTTGGAGTTGAACCGGTCGTCGACGCCCTCGCCCATCCGGGCGGCCTGTGTCGACTGTGCCTGTTCCAGCGTGTCGTGGAGTTCTGTGTCGTTACTCATGATTTGTGTTCTGTCCGTTGTCTGTCAGCCCGTGGGCTGCGCACCCACTCGACTGCACCATTGCGCCAGGCCCACGCGAGGCCGACGACGAGGATACCGATAAACAGCAACATCGGCACCAGGGCGCGGGTGAGACCGACGTTCTCGATAGCGCTCTGGTAGATGACCGTCCAGGGGAAGATGAAAACGGTCTCGATATCGAAGACGACAAACAGCAGCGCGACCATGTAGTACTGGATATTGAACCGAATCGCCCGGCTGCTGCCAGTCGGCACCTCGCCACTTTCGTAGGTGGCGCGTTTGCTCGTTTCGGGTACGCTCGGCCGCAGCAACGCCGATACCACCATCATACTCAGTGGGATGACGACTGCCACGAGCGCCAGCGCTCCGATGGCTATCCATGGATTGACCATATTGGCTCCTATCGTTTGACGGTTTGGAGCGGTCCCATATAAGGGTTGATTGTTGTGCTTTCCCGACTATCCTGCTCGCTGCTTGCTGGTTCGTCCCTGGGGACTACGACTCGCGCTCGCGAAATCCTGGCGTCCCGAGTTCGTGGAGTTCTCTGGAGACATCGCCGACACCATCTTGCAGTTCGTTGTGGTAGTCGACGAGGCGTTCGCGGAGTTCGTCGTACTGCCGGGCGAGCATCTGAACCGCCGACAGCGCCGCGTTGAACGACTTCCCGGCGTCGACGGCAACCATCGGCGCGCCCTGTGGCATCCCGATGACCGACTGGAGCGATTTCTCCTGGACGGGCACACCGATGACCGGCAACGGATACGCGATAGACGCGGTCATGTTCGGCAGGTCCGCCGATTTCCCGCCCGCGCCCGCGATGATAATGTCGATTCCACGGTCGGCTGCCGTATCCGCGTACGCGTACATCAAGTCCGGTGTCCGGTGAGCGGAGACGACGAACGTCTCGAAGGTAAATCGAGCTTCGGGGGGGTCGTCGTAGCTGGTCTGTTCCTCGAAGCCGAGTTCTTCGGTCAGCACGTCGTACGCACCGGGGCGGCCCTCCTCGGAGCCGGCCATCACGTCGAGGTCTGAATCGGACCCCATGATAATGCCGATATCGGGGGTATCCTCGGCCGGTCGGTCGCGCTCTGCCTCCGCTTCGAACTCGTCGATGAGTGACTGGACGCGGTCGGAGTGTGTCATATCCCACCTTCCACTCGGCGGAGCCGTAAGCGTTGCTGGTCTCGACAGACCTGACTGTCACCTCCAACGCTCTCAGGAACTGAAATCGGAAACACAGATTGAAGAGTGAACGCGTCTATTCTCCGCTTATGGCAGGCGAGACGAAGATTTCGGACATCAAAACTGAGCTGGCGACTGCCGTCGGACTGGTGGCACTGGCGGACGTATCACTCCACGAAGCCGCCGAAGAGACGGGGGTCAGTCGGTGGGAAATCGAAGATGCACTCGAAAAAGCCGCGCTCGCGGAACCGCTCGGCGTCGAGTTGGACGGTGACGTGGCCGCCGAGATAGACAATCTCCTCGACGACCACTACTGACGACGGTCAGGACTGGAACGTCAATCCATCGCGGACCGAGCGGACGCTATCGAGCAGTGTGTCGCGGTCGGCGCTGTCGTCGTCGCCGACCAGCGCCA
>JAZKTK010000047.1:0-21129 GCA_036625595.1 Haloarculaceae archaeon
TTCAACTCCTTCCTGCCCGGTTCGCTCACCGATTCGCATTGCTCACGGCTTCGCCGTTCGCGCCACGCACTGCTCATCGGTTCACTGTACGGGCCGGGAGGGAGTTGAACCCCCGACCATCTGGTCTCTTCCGCACCATCACGTCGATGACTGCGTTAAAAGCCAGACGCTCTGCCTAACTGAGCTACCGGCCCTCGTATGAGGGAGGGGATTGCGGCGGCTAAGTAGTTACGATTCGTCGAACCACGCCGACAGCGCGTCGGCAATGAGGTCACCTGGTGGTGAGTCCTCCAGAGATGCCCGACGACGGAGTTCACAGTACACGTCAGTCGGGAGCTGGACGACGATTTCGCCGAGGGTGATACCTTGCTGGGCGAGTGCGCGTTCGATCTCCGCGCCATCGTTGACCGCGCTGGCGACCGACCGGACCTGTCGGACGGTCAGGTCGTGGTCGAGGACCGCCCACGCGAGGTGGAGCCGGGCCTCACCGGAGACGCGCGCGATGTGTTTGGCCGCGGTCGGTGCGATATCGCCGCGCGCGACGTGGCGACGAATCGACTGCGGAAGGTCGTGCACCCGCGACCACTTCCGGATGAACGAAACAGTCACGTCGGTACCAGCCCGCTCGGCAGCAGCCTTGTAGGACCCTTCGCCACGGACCAGCGCGGCACACGCCGCCGCACCGCGCAACATCACGACGTTGTCGTCGGCACCTGCGGTGTTCTGTGCGAACGCGGCCACCGTTTCGGCAGCGAGTGCGAGGCTCTCGGTGTCCTCGGGGTCGAAGGCCACGGCCTGTTCTGCGTGCTCGCCGGTGAGCGTCGGGTCGCCACGAATAACGGGTGCGCCGACCGGTGACTCACGGTCTGTGGGCGGAGACTGGTCCTGCCCGTCGTCACTCATCGGTCTGGAGTATGGGCGGAACGAACAAAAACCCTAATCGTCGGCCTCTCGCTGCTCGGAGAGGTGCTCCCAGACCTCTGCGCAGCCACACCCGTCTTCAACGTCGTCGAGATGGTCTGTCGTCGCCTCTTCGTCCTGCTTTGGGTCTGGTGTCGTCGTCATATGTTGTGCTCCTCGATGGTGCCACGCCAGCCGTTGCCGCCGACCGGCGCAGACCTGTCTGCCATCGCTCCTCTGTATTACCCCCATTTACTTAACAGCGATTTCACCTGTAAACACTACCCTGACTCCCGTCTACCGGCAACTGGTTCTTCTATCTCTGACGCTGTTCGAGCGGAGACCAACGCCGCTATCCGGGTCACGCGGGCGCTCGCGTGCGACTCAACACACAGAATTCGCCACAAACCGCAAGACACAGCAGTATCGCCGGTGCTAGCCGTAGAGCGTTCACACACCGTAACCCTACCCACCGTGCAGTCAGTGTGCAGCGTCAACAGAAAGTCACAACACCACAGACCCTCCCGAGGCCACCGAACACAGCAGGTATCCCGTACTGACGAGCGGTGCAACGGGGTGCCAAGAGCCAGCAGCATATTCCGGTTTTTGCGGTGGCATCTAAATAGAGGGATCAAGATCGTCGATGAGCCGCCCGGTTACAACGTGGCGATACTGCTATCGGGCTGAGAAAACGTGGAAAATCGTCGCGACATTCGAGCGGTATTCGCCGGGATGCTCGAACTGACCGAACCGGTTATTTCATCTCGTCGAGCTGGTCCAGGAGTTCGTCCTGAGACGCGTCGGACTCGAAAGAGATGTCGCCGTCGTGGGTGTTTTCGTGGACGGAGACGCCGTCGTTGTCGTCCACGTCGCCTGCATCCTGGTCCTTCTGTTCGGATTCATCGTAGCTCCCAAATCCCATATATACTGGTCGGGGCCGCACGCTTGAAAACGGCATGGTTTGCTGGCACCGTGCGACTCGGTTTCAGGCAGCGAGCGACACGTCCAGATAGAGCATGACCACGATGCCGGCCATCAGTCCCAGCGTCGCGACGCGCTCGTATCCGTGCATGTGTGTCTCAGGAATGATTTCGTCGCCGATGACGAAAAGCATCGCGCCCGCCGCAAATCCCATCGCGTAGGGGAGGATGCCGGCAGCGAGCGTGACCGCGACGGCTCCGAAAACGGCGAGTGGAATCTCGACGACGCCCGCACGGACGCCGGCGAAGGCGGCGTAAGCCCGGCGGTCTAGCCCTGCGTTGACAGCCGCGACGGAGACTGCCAGTCCCTCGGGGATGTTCTGAATTCCGATAGCGAGCATCAGTGCGATGGCGTTTGGTACGTCTCCGGACCCGAAGCCGACACCGACAGAGAGTCCCTCCGGCATGTTGTGCAGCGTAATCGCGAGAACGAACAGGACGAGCGACGCGAGTCGTTCCTCCGAGATAGGCAGGGTATCCGGCGGGTCGGCGGCGTCGGACCGACGTTTGCCAGTCAGCAGGTAGTGGGCGTGCGGGACGAGCAGGTCCGCACGGTCAAGAAACGCCGCACCGACGAGGACGCCAGCGAGAACTGGGAGTGGACTCCCACCGGGGGTCGCCTCGATACCGGGCAGGATGAGACTCGTAAAACTGGCCGCGAGCATCACACCGGCCGCAAAGCCGAGCGCGGCGTCGAGCGAGCGCTCGCTGGGATTGCGCCAGACCAGCACCAGCGATGCCCCAAAGAGGTTCATCGTGGCGATAACGATACCTCCAACCAGTCCCTGAACTAGCGGATCCGTCCCGACAATGGCGACGAAGGTATCGGCGACCATACGCAATCTGTCGACTGGGGGTAATGTGAATCTATGGCCGGGCACAGCCAGGACGGCCAACGCGGCCGATTACGCTTCCGGCAGGATGTCCCCGAGTGACGCCCCGACGGCCATCACGACGGCGGTGACGAGCGTCTGACTCGCCGCCACGCGCGGTGTCGACCAGTCGACCCGCCCCCAGATAGTCATCAGTATCAGCGCGGCTCCTCCGGAGATAGCGAGAATCCCAATCAGACGGACCGGAATCACACCAAAGAGCAGGTCCTCTTCGACTTTCTCGAACTCGACAGAGCGAAGAATCCCGAGGACGAGCGCCAGTCCGAACAGCAACGTCACCCCGACGAACAGCGGTCGCGTAGCGAGGTAGACGCCAATCTCCAGCGTGCCTTCTTCGACTATCATCGGAATCCCGAAAATGAAACTCCCGACGAGTGCCTCGCCGGCGTCCCGACTGTCGAAGCCGTCGCGCAACCGACCGAACATGCGCGGGCGCGCCCGTTCGAGCGTTCGCATCGCTTCTCTGACCTGCTCGCGTTCCTCGGCGCTGTCGACGAACTCCTCGAGTTCCTCGAGTTCGTCGATTGCGTCTCGGAAGTCGGGGTCGCTGTCGCGCTCGCTCACAGCCATCCCCTCCGACGGAAGTGCGCCAGGATAATCGCACTCATCAACGCCATCCCGAGCATGACCGACGGATAACCGAATGTCCAGCTTAGCTCCGGCATGTTGTACGGTGAGTCGGCGAAGTTCATGCCGTAGACGCCGACGATGAAGGTTAGCGGAATGAAGATGGTCGCCACGACGGTCAGCGTCTTCATCACCTCGTTGGTCGACTGGGAGACGGAGTTGAGGTAGATATCTCGCGCCCCGTTCGTCAGGTCGCGGTACGTCTCGGTGAGGTCGACAACCTGAACCAGGTGGGTGTACACGTCCCGGTAGTACTTCTCGGTCTCCTCGGAGACGAACGACGAATCCCCACGAGCGAGGGCGTTGATAGCCTCTCGTGCCGGCCACACGATTTTCCGGAAGGCAAGCAAGTCCCGTCGGACGGCGTTGATGTGTTCGAGTGTCTCTATGTCGGTCGAGGTGACGACAGCTTCCTCGACACGCTCGATTTGCGTTTCCAGGTCGTCGAGGATGTCGAGATACTCGTCGACGAGCGCGTCGACGACACGGTAGGCGATGAAGTCTGGGCCGCGCTGGAGAAACCGGGGATCCTCAGCAAGGACGCGGTCCCAGATAGTGTCGACCGCCGGGACCGTCGCCGTCGAGATGGTGACCAGCCAGTCCGGTCCGATGTAGATGCCAATCGCCTCCGCGTCGACCTCCTCGTCGAAGGTCTGCTCGCCGCGGCGCAACTCGGCGTCTTTCAGCAGCGTAAACGAGTAGTCGGGGAACTCCTCGGTCTTGGCACGAACGTCGACATCGACGTTCTCGACGGTCAGCGAGTGTATATCGAACGTTTCGGCGACGTGGTCCAGTTCCTCGGGCGTCGCCTCGGTCACCCGAACCCACGTCGTCGCCGTGGCGTCACGAGCGGTCACGATGTCGTCGTGGTGTTCGACCACATCGGTGTCGAAAACCAGTGCGTCTATCATTCCGACCCCCCGACCGCGACCAGCGTCACACCGACCATCAAGAGTGTAATCGTAAACGCTCGTCCAGGGTACTCGACGACGATACCGAGACTGTAGCCTGCGAGTGCAAGAAGGGAGAGTCCCCCGCCGAGGACTCGCAGCCTGTTCATACCCCGTCTGTGACGGGCGGCCGTAAAAACGCTACCGGGGATTGGGGCAATCCAGTCAGCCCCGGTACCGGCTTACCAGGCGGCTTCCAGCACGCCCTCGATATCCACCACAGTAGCGTCGAGGTCGGCGGGTGCGTTCGACATGAAGCTATCCGCGAGGACGTGTTCGGCGACCGACGGGAACTCCTCGGGGCCGGGACCTTCTACATCGCGGAGACGCGTCGGAAGACCGAGTGCGTCCCGCACGTCTGCAACGGCGTCGACGATTGCTGCGGCCACATCGTCGGCACCTGCAACGTCGAACGCTTCGGCCAGTAAGTCTCGGCGGCCGTCGACTTCCTCGAAGAGATAGGCGAGCGCGTGCGGGGCGACGACGGCGTGAGCGACGCCCTGCTGGACGGGGTAGGTCCGAGTCAGGCCGTGACCGAAGGCGTGAATCAGCGAGAGGGTGCCCACGCCGGGCCGGGAGATGCCGTACTGGACGAGCAGACACCCCCGGACGAGCGCGTCGTACACCCACTCATCTCGAGAGCCGGCTCCAAAGGCGAGCAGTCCGTCCTGGAATAGCGAGAGCCCGCGAACCGCGGTGGCGTCGGTCACCGGCGTCGCGGTGCTGGCGTAGAGCGTCTCGACACCCTTGTCGAAGCCGTTCATCGCCGAAGCCGCGAGGATGTCGTCGGGCGTCGTCTCGACGAGTGCGGGGTCGGCGACGACGGCTGTCGGCATCAGTCCGGGGTCGGAGATGCCACCGCTTGCTGGCTCCGAAACGAGGTCGTTCTCGGGCGTCGCAGTCATCCCCGCGACCTGTGAAACATCCGCACCAGCCAGCGTCGTCGGGACGGCGACGATGGGGACCAGTCCCTCGTCGGGAACCGAGAGGGTGCCAGTCTCGGCGAACTCGCTCCCCGCGGCGGCGTACGCGTCGGCTGGCGTGTCACCGTCTGCGGCGGCCGTCGCGCGCGCGGCGAGAACGCTGGCCTGTTTGGCCACGTCCAGACTGCTCCCGCCGCCGAGCGCGACGATGCAGTCAGCGCCCAGTTCGCGGAGACGGTCCACGGCGTCGGCGGCAGTCGCCAGCCGCTTTTCGGGCGTCGTTTCAGCGAAGACGCCAGCGAGTCGGTCGCCCAGTCCCTCCCGCACTGGGTCGATGACCGCGGCGGTGGAGCCGACGGTCTGCCCACAGACGACGAGCGCGCGCTCGAAGTCGTTGGCGGCGAGTTCGTCGCCGAGTTCACAGGTGCTGTCGCGTCCACACCGGAGCGTGGGTGCGTCGTACTCGAACCGAAACGGGTCGGTCACCCGGGACGGCGCGGCGATGTCGGTGTTGTCCCCGGTCATCGGTCAGTCACCGTCGACCGACTGGCCGTCGAACTGGGCGTTCTCGTCTGGGTCGCCGACGAGTGCGGTCACGCGATGGCTGCCTGGTGTCGCTGGTAACATACCACGGTGTAGGACACGCCGACAGGTGACTGTTTGCTACCACTTTCGCCACCGGGTGACAGCGGTGTCACTCCTCCGAATCGTTAACTCGGGACACATCCAATCGGTGGTATGACCTGTCCGCATCTGGCGTATCGCACGGAGGACGACGAGCACACGTTCGACACCGAGCGGGCCTTTTGTACCGTCATCGGGGAGTTCGTCCAGCCGATGCGCGCGGATATTTGCAACGACCGGTACGAGCTCGACCACACGACGGATTGTGAGATATATCGCGAGCACGCGAACGACGGCGGTGTGGACGGCACCGCAAGGGGAGACGCGTGAGCTACGACCAGTACCTTGCTGAGCGGCCGGTCGTCGTCACGGCCGCGTTAACCGGCGGCATCCAGGGGAAAGAGGCCAACCCGGCGATTCCCGAAACGCCCGACGAAATCGGGCGGGCAGCAGCCGAAGTCGAGGAGGCAGGTGCGGCCGTCGTCCACCTCCACGCGCGTCGTCCCAACGGCGAGCGGGCGTTCTCGACGGAGCGGTTTCAGGAAATCGACGACGCTGTCCGCCGGTATACGGACGACATCGTCATCCAGCACTCGACGGGCGGGACTGGCGCACCAGACGAGTTGCGCCACGCGCCGCTACGGACCGACCCGCCACCGGAGATGGCGTCGCTCGACATGGGACCGCTGAACCGCTACGACCACCTCACCAGCGAGAATACGCGCGGCCTCGTCGACTCGCTTCACACCGAGATGGTCGACCGGGGCATCAAGCCCGAATTAGAGGTGTTCAACGACGGCCACAGCAACGAGGTGCACGGCCTGCTGGACCGCCGGGAGCTGGCCGACCCCGTCTACGCGACGCTCATCTTCGGTCCGGGCAGTCTCACCCGACCGCGTCCACAGAACTTCCTGAACGCTATCGACAATCTCCCCGATGGAACGCAGTTCAACACGCTAGGATTTGGCCGCCACCAGTTGCCCTTCGCTGCGATGGGACTGCTCTTCGGCGGGAACGTCCGCGTCGGGTTAGAGGACAATATCTATTTCGAGCGCGGGCAACTTGCCGAGAGCAACGCACAACTGGTCGAGCGGGTGGTCGACCTCGCCGACGTGCTTGGGCGGCCGGTCGCGACGCCCACACAGGCCCGCGAGCAACTCTCGCTGTAATTACTCGTTGCGAGACCCGACGTCGACCCACTCGTCGGCCCACGATTCGATGGCATCGAAGACCGGACAGAGCGACTCACCCTTCGGTGTCAGCGAGTAGTAGGTGGCGACGGGAGCGTCGGCCTCCATGCGGCGGTTGACGAAGCCAAGTTCCTGCAGGTCGTCGAGCACGCGCGAGAGCGTGCGCGAACTCGCGTCCGTCGACTCCTTGAGTTCGTTGAACCGCTGTTCGCCCGACTGCAGTTCGTGGAGGACGATGAGCCGCCACTGCGAACCAATCTGCTCCATCGAATCGACGACGGCACATGGCCCGTCGTCGTCGAACACGTCGCGTTCTTCCTGCGTACTTTCTGCTGCCATTGTACGCTAGTCAGCGTCGGCACTGATTAAGATTCGTATTCGAACCAGGTAACATGTCGTAATCAGGTGTCGGAATGCCACGGTGACACCGGTGTTACCCGCGGACACAACGGCCACCCGGTTACATTGATGTCAGATTAAATATACGTGTGGCGGGGTCGAAGAACGCACTGTAATGACTCACACCACGACACACCCGCAGACGGTATCGGGAAGGAACGAATCGACGGGCACGGAGGTGAGAGCCTGATGGCACTCGACGCGGGATTGGCCGGTATCGTGCTGCTGGTCGGACGTATCCTCTTTGGCGGCATCCTGGCGTTTCAGGGGCTGAATCACTTCCAGAACGTCGGTGCGATGACCGGCTACGCGGCGGCCAAGGGGGTGCCGGCCCCAAAGTTCGGCGTCGTCGCATCGGGCGTGTTGCTCGTCGCTGGCGGGCTGGCTATCGTGCTGGGCGTGTTCCCCACGGTCGCGGCAGGTGCAGTCGCCGTCTTCCTGCTTGCCTCGGCCGTGATTTTCCACGACTTCTGGGCCGTTCCCGAAGAGCAGGCCCAAGACGAGATGATTCACTTCCTGAAAAACGTCGAGTTGGCGGGTGGAGCACTGTTCATCCTCGCAATCAGCGGGGAAGCCTGGGCCTACACCGTCGCCATCGGACTGTGACCCCCCACACACTCATTGGAATGGCTCCCCTCGAACACACCACACCAGCATGACCGGACCCCACCAGGACCAACCGCTCGTGACCGGCGGCACAGACCTCGACAACGCCGATGCCGCGCTCGTCGCCGTCCACGGCCGTGGCGCGACGGCACAGAGTATCGTCAACACGGTTGGCCGGCTCCACCAGCCCGGTCTGGCCATACTGGCACCGCAGGCCGCCAACAACACCTGGTATCCCCACTCCTTTCTCGAACCCGTCGAGAGAAACGAGCCGGGTCGTTCCTCGGGGCTGCAAGCGGTCGACGACGCAGTAGCGACGGCCACGGACGCCGGCATCTCGACGGAGAACGTGCTCGTCCTCGGGTTCTCACAGGGGGCCTGTCTCGCCAGCGAGTACGTCGCGCGCAACCCCCGCCACTACGGCGGTATCGTCGCCTTCTCCGGCGGCCTCATCGGCCAGACTGTCGACCCCGACGACTACGAGGGTGACCTCGAAGAGACCCCATACTTCGTCGGCTGTAGCGACGTTGACCCCCACATTCCCGTCGAACGCGTCCACGTCACCGCCGAGACGTTCGAACAGTTGAACGCCGACGTCGAAGAGCGCATCTACGAAGGGATGGGCCACGGTATCAACGAAGACGAGATACAGTACGTCGACGGCATGGTCGACGCGCTCTTCTAGCGGTTCTCCGCTTCTTGCTGGGCGAAGCCAATCGCCGTCATCAGCGAGAGGAAGAGCAACATCGGGACGTGTGCGAGAAAGACCAGAAAGTACAGTACGTTCAGGTCGATGCGGCCGAACCACTCCAGAATTATCTCCGGGACGGCCCACCAGGACGCCCCCGCGAGGATGAACGCCAGCCCGATGAGTATCGAGAGCCAGTCGGTCGGGGCGAGGAGAAACTGCGCGTAGCGGTCGACACCCTCCGAGGCGCGGACGAGCGTTGCGAGAATGACAAGTGCCGTCACCGCGATGAGACCAATCGCGAGCGGACTCGGCGGGAACGACCGACTGAGCACGTCGACGACCACGCCCCAGTTGAGCGCCAGATATGGCGGGACCGAAAGCAGGAGGTAGCAACTGACGAACACCACGATGCGCGTGCCCCGCCCCTTTGGAAACATGCTCGAGCCCTACGTGACACTGCAACGAGAAGAGTAATATACGCTTTGCAAGGCCGTCCAAACCCGTCAAGTGGCCGGACCGGATTCACGCCCGCGAGATGCGGACCCCGATACCGTCGCTGTCACTGACTTCGATAGCGTCGTCGGTCTCGGAGATATCGACACCGCCCTCGCGCAGGCGCTCGCCGGCACCAAGCACGAGGCTGTCCCCACCGTCTCGAATCGTATCGAGACCGACAGCCGAGCGACACCAATCGTATTTTCCCACTCCAGTGTGATAGTTCAGGAGACTGTATGGGAGAGCAGACAGACGAACCACTACCAACGGCTCTCGTCGTCGACGACGAGAAAGAGGTCGCCGACGCGTACGCCCTCCGACTCCGCGGCTGCTGTACCGTCGAGACGGTGTACGACGGAACCGCCGCACTGTCGGCCGTTTCCGAGCGGGACATCGACGTGCTCCTCCTCGACAGACACATGCCCGGGCTGTCGGGCGACGAGGTTCTGGCCGAACTCGACGAGCGCGGGTTCGACGGGCGAGTCATCATGGTGACTGCCATCGACCCTGGCTTCGACGTATTAGATATGCCGTTCGACGACTACCTCTGCAAACCCGTCGAGCGCGAGGACGTTCGAACGGCGGTCGACCAGCAGTGTACGACGCTGGGGTACGAAACGCTCGGAGAATACTTCAGTCTCGAAGCGAAGTGTCGCGTCATCGAGGCCGAACTGCCGGCCGACGAGCGCGAACAACACGACGGGTACCAGGAGGCAAAAGCGCGTGCGCGAGGCCTGGAACGGCGCGCACGACGGCTGCTCGACGACGCGGCGGACCTGTTCGAGACGTTCGAGACAGTTAGCCGCGAAGGTCGGTAGACCACGTGGCCACGCGCCGGCACACTCAATCGTCCGCGACGAACCCTCTGGCTGTGTGACGCTCGGACTGTGCGTCGGTCTGGACGGAGACGCAGACGCCATCCTGCCCGAATTCGAAGTCGAGACCGTCGATGACGACGTGAAACTGTTTACAGTGGTGGCCGTCCGGGTCGAGCCGTTGCGTCGTCTTGACGAGACCCGCGTCTTCGAGTCTATCGAGCCGTCTGTAGACGGTCGGCTTGGACACGTCAGTCGCGTCGATGATTTCTCGCCCAGTTCGCGGCTGGTCCGTGATTGCCTGTAACACGCTCCGCGTGTACTCGTCGCCGAGGAGTTCGAGCAACTCCTCGGCTGGGACGGTGGGCACAGTTTCTGTGTGCGAGCGGTTCCGAGTGTACGGTTCGGCGGGCGAGTCGGGTGGACCAGTCGTGGAGGGCTGGTGCGTTGCCATACTCTGTCGAATGACCCACTCCCTACTAGGTCCCGATGCTAGCTATGCTGACCCGGAACTCAGCAGTATCTAGTAATAAAGACATCGTTGGAATGCGGGCCATCGGAGAGACGAATCGAGTGGGAAATAGAGTGATACTGCCGACAGGAAGTGGGGAGCGTTTATTCCGGAGTGGTCAGGATATAGACGTATGGCGGTCACCCTCGGTGATGGGCTGTTCGGCGTCGCGATACTGGCGGGGGTCGTGCTGTGCTGGCTCGGTCTCTACTGTTATCGCCGCTGGGACGAGCCAGGAGTGGGCGCGTTCGCGGCGGTAGCCGTGCTGCTCGGACTCGGCGGCATCAGTGGGGGGGTCGTCGCTCTGACGCAGGGCGTGGACATTGCCGAGGCGGTCATCCCGCTGTGGGCGGATATCGCGCTCACTGGCTGGGTTCTGGCGATGGTTCCGTGGATTCTCTTTGCGCTCCAGTACACCGGTCGATACACCAAGTTCCAGCTGCGAACAGTCGCGGTGCTCTCGGCTCCGGTTGTCGGTATTGTACTCCTTCTCGCGGCCCAGTCTGTCAGGGAGCCAACCGTGGTAACGCAAATTATCGGGACGCTCGCACTCCTCTACGTCTTTGCGCTTGTCGCCGTCGGGAGTTACTTGCTCCTGCGAACAACCTACGAGTACGGGCATCTGTCCCTGGCCCAGGGAATCTGTCTGACGCTTGCCGGAGTTGGGCCACTCATCGTGGTGAATTCTCTCGGAAGCCTGACCGGCGAGGTGGCAGAGGCAGCGGTCATCGGAGTGTACGCGTTCGCCTTCGTGACGCCAGCAGCCGCGCTCCTGCTGGCAGTATTCAGATACGACATGTTCGAGTCGACACCTGCCGCCGGCGCGCTCGGCGAGCGAGCCATTCCGCGCGAGACCGACGACCTCGTCTTCGTCGTCGACCGGGACGACAGGGTCATCAAAATAAACGAGACGGCGACCGAGACACTCGATATGTCGCCGACTGACCCGCTCGGTAATTCGTTCTCATCGTTGGTCGGACGAAGTGTCGAGGAGTTACAGGAGACCGAAACGGTCGAACTGGAGACCGCCGTCGGGACCCGGAAGTTCGACCCGCAGGTGTCGGCCTTTACCGACCAGCATGACCGTCGGCTGGGCTCGCTCGTCAGTCTCCGCGACGTGACCGAACGAGAGTTGCGCAAACAGCGCCTGGAGGTGCTCAATCGCGTACTCAGGCACAACCTCCGGAACAGGGTCGACGTCATCAAGAGCAACGCCGAGGCCGTTGCGACGGAGACAGACAGCGAGTACGCTGACGCGATACACAACTCCGCCGACGGGCTGGCGACGCTCAGCTCGAAGGCCCGGTCGATAGACCAACTCGTTTCGCGGCCCGGACGAACGAGCGAAGCAGACCTCGCCAGCGTTGCCCGAAAGCTGGCTGAAACCAGCGGCGACAGAAGAGTCACCGTCGACGGCCCCGACAGCGCGCCGCTGGTCACCGACTGGGAAGCCCTTCGCTCGGCCCTCGGAAGTGCAATCGAGAATGCGGTCGAACACGCCGACACGTCCGTGGCGGTAACAATCGAAGCAGTCGGCGACGGCTACGAAATCGTCGTCGCGGACGACGGCCCCGGAATCCCCGACTCGGAACTCGCTTCACTCGATGCCGAGACCGAGACGCCGCTCCAGCACGGCACCGGTCTCGGGCTGTGGCAACTCAAGTGGAGCGTCACCAAACTCAACGGCGAACTCGCCTTCGACACCACCGACGGGACGACCGTTCGGATAACCGTCCCGGACCAGTCAGCGTGACGCGCCGTCGCGTCTGTATAGCTAGAGTCGACCACTAAGACGGTTCGTGCCGATACGTGAGATATGACGCGTTCACAGGGCAGTTGGGACACGAGACAGCGGTCGTTCGCCCAGGACCACCAGTCGAGGGGGTCATAGCGTCCGATGGTCGACGACCGTTCGGAACAGTGGTCGGTCCCGGTCGAGCGCTATCCGGGCCCAGTCTGTCGTTACACCGTCACCGATGGAACGCCTCTCATCCGTGGTACCGATACGACCTTCGAGCGGGAGTTCGGCACGGTACGCCCAGAAACGACTGTCTCGACTGTCTTCGAGTCACTGGATATCACGACCGACAGCGGCGACGACATCGCTCGCGCACTCGCTGACGGTGACAACGTTTCGGTCACCGTGAGCGAGTCCGGGACTGGCACAGGCAGCCGGCAGTATCTCGTCCAGCCGGTACCGCCCGAGGGTGGCGACGATGGAGTACTGCTGTTCACCGACACCGACGGAAACAGCGAGAGCGACGGAACGCTCGGCGTCGACCACGTCGCCAGCGTCGTCAGCCACGACCTGCGCAATCCGCTCGATGTCGCCAAAACCCGTCTCCGGGCCGGACGCGAACTCGGCGACGACGAACACTTCGACCACGTCGAGCAGGCACACGAGCGCATGGAGCGCATCATCGAGGACGTACTGACACTCGCTAGAGGCGAAGACGTCGTCGAGCCGGACGAGACAGTCGACCTCGGAACCGTCGCCGAACAGGCGTGGGAGACCGTCGAAACCCACGACGCGACGCTCGCTGTCGAGGAACCGCTCCCGACCACCGTCGCGGACCCGGACCGCGTCGGCCGCCTCTTCGAGAACCTCTTTCGGAATGCTATCGAGCACGGCCCAGAGGGCACGCAGAACGCATCCGGGCTGACTGTCAGGGTGGGCCGACTCGACGAGGAATCGACGGACGGTTTCTCCGTCGCCGACGACGGCGTCGGCATTCCGGAATCGGAGCAGAAACACGTCTTCGAACCGGGATACAGTTCCGACGACCACGGGACCGGGCTCGGATTGGCAATCGTCGCACGGATTGCCGACCTCCACGGCTGGGAGAGTACCGTCACGACGGCCGCCGAGGGCGGTACCAGAGTCGACGTGCGCGGCGTCGAGCCGGTCGAAGAGTCGTGAGGACACGGGGATTATTGTTCCCAGCCACGATGCTCACCCATGGAGGAACGCTTCGAGCGCGCACCGGTCGGGATAGTCGACGTCGGCCCCGCCGGAACTGTGCGTGCCGTCAACGATGTCGCCGCCAACCTGCTCGACGTGTCCGAATCTGCAGCCGCCGGCGACCAAATCGAGACAGTGTTCCCCGACTCAGTCGAGGCAAGCGTCCCGAGAGCGTTCGATACCCCACCGGAGACCGAACACGCCATCGAGGAGTACTACCCGACGCTTGACCGGTGGCTCGCTGTCACGGTCGTTCCGCTTTCCGAGTCTGTCTCGCTGTACCTGCGCGACGTGACGGACGAACACCGGACTGAGCGACGACTCGACGAACTCGACGAGAATCTGAACCGGCTGACGATTATCAACCGACTCATCGCGGACGTACTGGCCGAACTCGTCGAGGCGTCGACCCGCGAGGAGATAGCGGCGACCATTTGCGACCGGCTGGGGGAGACCGACATCTACGAGTTCGCGTGGGTGGGCGAACGAGACCTCGGCACCGACGACATCGTCGTGCGCGCCGGTGCCGGCGAGACCGGGCGAACGCTCGACCGCATCGAGGCGTGTCTCGAGGAGGAAGTCGGCGTCCCCGAACGCCGCGCAATCGAGACCGGGGAGCCGGAAATCGTCCAGCCACTCGGCGAGGACGAATCGGTTCCCGAGTCGGTTCGCCGTGCAGCCTTCGCCGACGGGCTCCAGTCGCTGCTCGCGATTCCGCTGACCTACGGGTCGAGCGTCTACGGCGTCGTCGGAGTCTACACTGCCGACCAGGACGCCTTCTCAGCGCGCGAACGGGAGAGTTTCGGGACGCTGGGAGAGATGGCCGGCTTCGCCGTGAACGCGACTCGAAACAGGAATCTGCTCCTCTCGGATACCGTCGTCGAGCTAACACTGCAGGTGACGGGTTCAGACGAACCGCTCGTGGCGGTTCCGACCGAACACGACGCGACGCTGTCCGTCGACGGCTTCGTTCCCCAGGCCGAGGAGTTGCGGTGCTATCTCGCCGTTCGAGACGGCGACCCGGAAGCGGTTGCAGAGTCGTGGTCCGGATACGATAGTGTCGCCCGGGCGCGAGTCGTCACCGACCACGACGACGCTGGCACTATCGAGGTGTCACTCGGCGAGGAGACGCTGCTGGGTCGACTGGCGTCGCTCGGTGTGACCATCGAGTCCGCCCGGTTCGAGGACGGCGAGGGCGAGGTTGTCGTCGAACTCCCACCCGAAGAGGACGTGCGTCGCATCGCCGAAGCGGTCACACGGGCCCACGATGCGTCGGTCGTCGCCAAGCGAGAACGCGACCGCGAGGTCACGACCGCCAGGGAGTTCCGGAGCGAGGTGAGCGAGCAACTGACCGACCGCCAGGAGAACGCGCTCCGAACGGCGTTTTTCGCCGACTACTTCGAATCCCCGCGCGGAAGCAGCGCGGCGGAGGTCGCCGAGGCACTCGATATCACCGGACCGACGCTGCTCCACCACCTCCGTGCCGGCCAGCGGAAGCTGCTCGGGTCGTTTCTCGACGCCGAAAATGATGCCGAGTAGCTCCCGGTCCAACGCGGTAGGAGCAGTCGACAGCACCCTGACGACACGCTGGAAACCGACGCGGTCAAACGACACCAGCGCATAGGTCACGTCAATGCGACTGCGGTTTCTCGGCGGCGCACGCGAGGTCGGCCGGAGTGCCGTCCTCGTCGACGACTCCCTGTTGCTCGATTTCGGCATGCTGACTGGGAACCCGCCCCAGTTTCCCGTCGAGACGCCCGACCCCGACGCCGTCGTCGTCTCGCACGGCCACCTCGACCACGTCGGAACGCTGCCGGCCCTGCTGTCGGGGGACGAGCGCCCCCCGATACACTGGACACCGCCGACCCGGGAGCTGGCACTGACGCTCGCCCGGGATACGCTCAAGCTGCATGGGGGGTCGTACAACTGCCCATTCACCGAGACCGACGTGAAACGCGTCACGCAGGTCTCGGAAACGCACGGCTACCGGGAGCCGTTCGAGGCGGCCGGCTACGAGGTGACGTTCTACAACGCCGGCCACATCCCAGGGAGTACACACGTTCTCGTGGACGATGGTGAGACGCGACTACTCTATACTGGGGACTTCCACACCGGCGGACAGCGCCTCGTCTCGGAAACCACCGCTCGCCCCGATGCCGACGTAGTACTGTGTGAGAGTACCTATTCGGACGTGACCCACGAGGAACGCGCGACCGTCGAGCAGCGGTTCGTCGAGAGCGTCGAGACGACACTGTGGGAGGGCGGCACCGTCGTCGTCCCCGCCTTCGCTATCGGCCGCACGCAGGAGATGCTGCTCATCTGTGAGGCCCACGACATCCCCTGTTACGTCGACGGGATGGGCGTCGAAGTGACGGAGATGCTCCGCCGCCATCCGGCGTTCGTTCGCGATGGGGACGCACTCAAACGTGCCGCGGGACATGCCCGCGTCGTCGACGGCCGCGACGGCCAGCGCAAACGAATTACCGAACAGAAGGCCGCTATCATCACGACGAGCGGGATGCTCTCGGGCGGCCCCGCCATGACGTACATCCCGGAAATCCGGGGCAATCCCGTCAACAAAATCACGATGACGGGCTACCAGGTCGAGGGGACGCCCGGCCGGAGCCTGCTGGAGACCGGCAGCGCGGAAATAGATGGCCGCGTGATGCCGGTCAGTGCGCAGGTCGAGCAGTACGACTTCTCCGCGCACGCCGACCGCGAGGGCATCCGCTCGTTTCTCGATTCGTACCGCGACACCCCAGTAGTAATCAATCACGGCGACCGCTGTGAGCAGTTCGCAGACGAACTCCGGGGAGAGGGGTTCGAGACGAGCGCGCCGGGGATTGGAGACACCGTCTCAGTATGAGCGCACGGCAGCCCCTTAGTCCTCTTCGCCCTCGAAGTACGCGAGCACGTCGGCTTTGATGTCGGTGAAGTCGTCACCGGTGCGGTCGCGGGGGCGGTCGAGCGGAACCGTTATTTCGTCTAAGACAGTGCCCGGTCCGCCGGAGAAAACGACGATGCGGTCCGAGAGGTAGACTGCTTCTTCGATGTCGTGGGTCACGAAACAGATGGTCTTCTGTGTCTCCATCCAGATATCGAGCAATTCGCGGTGCAGCGTCGTCTTTGTTCGGGCGTCGACGCTGCCAAAGGGTTCGTCCATCAGGAGAATCGGCGGGTCGACCGCGAGCGCCCGCGCGATGCCCACGCGCTGGCGCTGTCCGCCCGAAAGCTCCTTCGGAAAGGCGTCGGCTTTCTCCGAGAGACCGACGAGGTCGAGACAGTAGTCGACGCGCTCGTCGATGGTGAAGCCCTCGGGTGGGCCGACTTCCTCCAGCCCGTAGGCGACGTTTTTCGCCACCGTCCGCCACGGAAAGAGCGCGTCGTCCTGGAAGACCATCCCCCGGTCGGGGCCGGGTCCGGTGACCGGTACGCCGCCGACGCGGACGTCGCCCTCAGTGGGCGATTCCAGTCCGGCGATAATTCGGAAGGCAGTCGATTTGCCACAGCCGGAGGGGCCGACGATGGAGACGAACTCGCCGGCCTGCACGTCGAAGTCCACGTCGTCGAGTGCCTGCACGGCCCCACGCTCGCTCTGGTAGGTCTTCGAGACGTGGTCGACGGCGATTTCCGGCGTGTCAGTGCTGTGTCTGCGGTCTGTTGTTTCGGTAGGTTCTGTTCCCATAGTGTGTCACCGCCAGCTCAGAACGCGCGTTTCGACGAGTTTGATGAGTCGGTCCGACAGCAAGAAGAGCACGCCGATGACGAGCATGTAGGCGATGACGACGGGCATCTGCAGAAAGTTCGCAGCGTCCCAGAGGTGTTTCCCGATGCCAGGGACACCGAGAAGTTCGGCCGCGACCATCACCATCCACGCCTGGCCAGCCGCGGTTCGGAATCCGGTGAACAGTTCCGGCGTCGCCGAGGGCAACACGATACGGCGGATGAGTCCGAGGTCGGATTTCGTGCCCAGCGACTGCCCGACTTCGAGCAGGCTCTGGTCGACATCGCGAACGCCGCTTTCGGCGTTGTAGTAGTTGATCCAGAACGCGACGATTGCGATAATAAAGGCAGCCCCCCGGTCGTTGAGTCCGAACCAGATGATGGCGAACGGAATCCACGCCAGCGGCGGGACCGGGCGCAGCAAGCCCGCAACAGTGCCGACCGTCTGCTCGGCTAGCGACGACCAGCCGACGAGCACGCCGACCGACATCCCGAGCGCCGAGCCGATGAGCAGCCCGGGAATGTAGTGACCGAGACTCTGGACGACCAGCTCGAAGAGTTGGCCGGAGCCAATGTCCCGGACGAGCACATCGAGCACCGCAGGCGGCTGTGGCAGCAACGTTCGCGGTGTGACGAGCGCGACACCCCACCAGAGCGCGACGAAGACGACGAGCGAGCCCAACTGGAGGCTCAGATTTCGGAGTTTCCCGATTCGAAAGCCGCCTGTTCCGGGTACGTCGAGCGTCTTCGGTTCAGTGCTACTCGCCATCACTCACCTCGTCGTAGAAGCTGTGGTCGAAGACGTCGTCTTCCGAGAGGTCGTCGGTGACCGAACCGAGTTGCTGGTGGAAGTCGTTGTACACCAGGGACTTGTCGACGATGCGACGTGGGTCCGAGATGAACGTCGAGGCCGGCGAGTTGATTGCCGTCGTCGCGACGCTCTGGGAGAGGATGTCCGAACCGACGACCGTGCTCGCCATCTCTGCGGCCGCTTCGCGGTTCTCGTTGATGAACTCCGTCGCACGGATGTGAATGTCGACGAGACTGCGGACCAGTTCTGGGTCGTCGTCGACGAGCGACTGAGATGGCTGGAGCACCGCACCCGGTTGCCCGGGCATGATTTCACCGGCGTATTTGAACGGCTCCATATCCGTATCCGGGTTCTCCTGGAGCGCCGTGGGAATCGGCTCGATGGCACTCCCGGCGTCGGCGTTGCCCGTCGACAGCGTCGACTGCAGTGCGCTCGGGCTCTGTCCGACGATTTCCACGACGTCCAGGCTCAGGTCGAGCACTTCCGTAATCCAGTACCGCAGGAATACGTCGGGAGTCGACCCGGACGGCAACGTCGCAAAGCGCGGTTTGCGTCCGGTGTCGTCACGGAAGCGCTGGAAGGCGTCTGCACCGTAGTCCTCCCAGTACGAGCGAAACTCGTTGCTGCCCACCATGACGTTTGGTTCGAGGACGTTCGCCGCGACGACCTTCGACGCGACGCCGTTGGCAATGGCGACGAGTCCGGGGCTGATGCCCACATACGCGAGGTCGAGATTCCCCGACGCATACGCCTGGACTAGCGGCGGCCCGCCACCGAAGGTCTTGACCTCGATATCGGGGTCGAGTTCGTCGTACCAGCCTTGCTGTTGGATGACGAAATACTGCATCATCGGGAAGACGTTGAGTGTCCCCAGTGTGAGTGAATCGGAGTCAGAGCCGCTACCGATTCCCAGACACCCGGCGGTACTCGTAGAGAGAGCGGCCATCCCGGCACCTGTGGTCTGGAGAAGTCGACGGCGAGAAAGGGACTGTTCCATGGCAGAGGAAGAGGGTGGGGAGAAAAAACACCTCCCACCTGAGCGAGACTTGCCGACGTCTATGACGGCACTAGAGCCGTCGTCAGACGACATCCGGCCGGACGTGGAATCGCTGATACCCGCCTTCGGAGAGATCGAGCGAGCCGACCCACCAGTTCCAGCGCTCGACGAGCGTGTGGTCGTCCGGTGCGTCGGCCAGGTGGTCGACGACAGCGTCGACAGTCAGTTCGTAGTCGAAGTCGGTCTGAATCCGTCCGGAGTCCGCCAGGTCGCGGGCCTGCCGGGAAATCGCCTGCCGAGTCTGCTCGTCGCCACCGAACGCTTCGTCGAGTTCGCGTTCGAGTTCGTCCCGGTCCATATGTGAATTGATATCATACACGTCCTTGAAACTACCCCATGACAACGGTTCGACAGAGGAAGGAACGGACGAATGCGCTGGGCAGGAGTTGAACCTGCGGTACAGTCGTAGTCTGACTGGGTGTTATGCGAGACTACACTACCAGCGCCCACGAAGACACGAATGCGGACACCTGCATTGTTGTGCAGTGGGTACTGCTCGGAAGAGACGCTGGGTAATCTGACCGTTTCGAGATGCTGAGTCGCAACAGGTGTCCGTCGACCGGGAGAGAGACTTGCACAGTTGTTACCAAACGAATCCGTTTAGCCACAGTGGTTGTCAGATGAAGGGAAGTACCACAACCACCACGGTAGTTTCACGACTATTTCGAGATGTATGCCTCTACCACTCACACGCCGTGAACTGGTCGCACTCGTCGGGACGACAGCCCTTACTGGCCGTTCAGAATTGCATACACTGGTTCAGCGAGAGAGCGCACCGGAGAGCGAGAGACAGCAGGTCGCGACACAGCAGGCGGAGACGGTTCGGGCCTTCATCGGGTCGTACCACTGGGGATACGTCATTTTGGACGAGAGCGGTGAGGAACGGTCCCAGCTAACGCTTTCGTCGGGTGACGAGTTGCGGCTCACCCTCTTCAACGTTGAAGCCGAAGCCGCGGTCAATAAACTGCCCGAAGCAGTCCGAGCGGGCATTCCGAGTTCGGACGAACGCGCACAGCGAAACGAACGAGCACTCCCTGTTCCGCCGGGGACGACTCTCGAAACCCTACACGACTCGGCCGAGGCTGCGTATCCAGACCACGGTCTTGCTATCCTCCGCGACGACCTCCTGGGGACCGGACCCGGTGGTTCGGGACAAGGACCGGGACAAGGACCGGGACAAGGACCGGGGATGGGACCTGGCGGTCCGAGGCAGGAACCCGGTAGCGGCGGACCGGAATGGGGGCCGTGGGGCGGGCATCACGGACCACATGGCGGCCCACCTGGTCCGGGAAGCGGACAGGGAGGTCCGTACGGGCCTGGCTCATCGGGTTCGTCCTGGGGCAGTGTCAATGGGACGCTCGCACCTCCGGTGTACCTCTGGCATCACTCGACGGTCCCCAACGAACTCGGATTCGTGGTAACCACGAGTGGGTCGTTCGGGTTTGCCTGTCCGGTCTACTGTGGGTACGGCCATCCGTTCATGGTCGAACGCGGCCGTATCGTGGTAACTGGGGACGAAGACTAATCCGCCTCGGAGAGCCGACATGCGACGAGAACTGAATGGGGGTACTGTTGCTCTTCGGTCGTATCTGGAAAGTGGCTGAGGGGAGTAAGCCCCCTTCTGTTCGGCCCGGCATTCGGCTGAGCGTCCGAACCATGTGTCCGAGCTACCTTGTGGTCCGGACTTGCACCGGCGAGGATTCGCCGTTCCATCGATTCGCCGCCATCGACCCTCGGCGGGGTCTCTCCCGACCTTGCGGCCGAGATTCGCGCGCCTCATCGGTCCGGCGGCACCGTGTCGTTTCTGTTCCAGAGCCGACGGTCTCCCGCCCCGGGTTTGCACCCGGTCGCCTGCCCGGACGGTGGGGGGACTTTCCTCATGAGCGCGCTCAACGAGCACACTCACGGGAGCCAGGCTCCCTCTGCCATCGAAGCGTAGTCGGTCCCCCGCCCTAAGCCGTTCGGTCGTCGG
>JAZKTK010000048.1:0-20559 GCA_036625595.1 Haloarculaceae archaeon
ACAGCCGCATCGCGTTGCCGGTCACGCCGAGGCTCATTCCCATGTCGCCGACGACGACTGCAACCGCAACACTGACCAGCCCGCCCGGGACGCCGACCGCAAGCAGCGCCTTCACACCAAGGCTCGCCCAGATGTTCTGTCGGATGACGCCGTTGGCCGTGTGCGACAGCGCGTACAGGTACGGGAGCTTCCCGATATCGTCACCCATCAGCGCGATGTCGGCGGTTTCGAGGGCCGTATCCGTCCCGGCTGCGCCCATCGCGACGCCGACCTCGGCGGTCGCGAGCGCGGGCGCATCGTTGATGCCATCGCCGACCATCGCCACGTCACCGTACTTTGCCTGGAGTTCCTCGACGGCTGCGACCTTCTCGTCTGGCAGGAGTTCGGCGCGGTACTCGTCGACACTGACTTCCGTGGCGATGGCTCGCGCGGTCCCCTCGTTGTCGCCGGTCAACATCACGACGTGTTCGACGCCAAGTTCCTGCAGTCGCTCGACGGCCCACTTCGAGGCGGGTCGCACTTCGTCGGCGATCGCGATGGCACCGAGAATCTCTGTCTCCGTCCCCACGAGGACGACCGTCTTTCCCTCCTGTTCTAGCGCGGCGAGCGTCTCTCCCGAAAACGCCCCGTCTTTGCGTTCGGTCGTGTCTTCGGGCACAGCGGTGCCGCCGTCAGTCATCTCCTCTGTGTGAGAGAAGCCAAAGCCCAACTCCTCGAACAGCGCGGGTTTGCCCGCGTAGTAGGTCTCGCCGTCGATATCGGCGCGGATGCCTTTGCCGGTCAGACTCTCGAACTCGGTCGGCTCCGGTAGCTCAGTCGTGCCAGTCGCTTCGGTGTGTGCGAGCACTGCCCTGGCGATTGGGTGTTCGCTGCGCCGTTCCAGTCCCGCGGCGTAGCGGAGCACCGTCGCTTCGTCGGTGTCGCCGGCGGGAACGATGTCGGTGACGGCGAGTTCGCCTTTCGTGAGCGTCCCGGTCTTGTCGAGTGCGATGGCGTCGACGTCGCCCATCGCTTCGAGGTGGTTACCGCCCTTGACGAGGACGCCGTTTTTCGCGGCGCTGGTGATACCCGAAACCACCGAAACGGGCGTCGAGATGACGAACGCACAGGGACAAGCGATTACCAGTAGCGTGAGGCCGCGGATGAACCACGTCTGCCAGTCGGCGGCGAAGGTGAGCGCGTATCCGGCGACGTCGACCGAAACGGGCTCGGCGATGAAAAGCGGCGGGAGAGCCGCAGTCAGGAGTGCTAACACGACTACGACCGGCGTGTAGTACCCCGCAAACCGGTCGACGAACTGCTCCTTTTCGGTCTTTTTCTCCTGGGCACCCTGCACCATCTCGATGATGCGCGAAAGCGTCGAGTCGCCCGCTGGCGAGGTAACGTCCACTTCGAGATACCCCTCCTCGTTGATTGCGCCGGCGTACACGTCGTCCCCCGCCGATTTGTCGACTGGGACGCTTTCCCCGGTAATCGGCGACTCGTCGACGGCACTCACGCCGTCGATGACAGTGCCGTCGAGTGGAATCTTGTCGCCTGGACGGACGACGACAGTCTCGCCGACTGCCACGTCGTCGGCCGGGACGGTCACTTCCTCACCGTCGCGGCGGACGGTGGCTTCGTCGGGCGACAGCTCCATCAACTCGCGAAGCGAGTCGCGGGCTCTGTCCATCGCGTAGTCCTCCAGCAGTTCGGCGATGCTAAACAGGACGGCAAGCGTAGCGGCTTCGACGAAGTAGCCGATACCGGTGGCGGCGATGATCGCCGTCCCCATCAGCAGGTCGATATCGAGACTCCGATTTCTCGCCGAGTAGTAGCCGCTCCGGACGACCGGAGAGCCGCTGGCGGCGACCGCGCCGAGAAAGAGCACGTCGGCGAGGCTGAGTGGAGAGTCGAGAACACTCGCTACTGAGACGTTTTGGCCGGTGAGAACGAACTCGACGAGGAGACCGAGCGTGACGAACACCGCCCCGACCCACGTTTTGAGTGCCCGCGGACTCGTCCACACGTCCGACGGTGGTGCGATGTCGACGCTTGCAGATTGCCCGTCGCGCGCCGAGTCGGCGTCGTCGTCGCCGACGACCTCGTAGCCGGCGTTCTCTATCGCGTCGACCACGTTGGCCTCGCTCACCCGGTCGGCGTCGTACGTGACAGTCGCCGTGCCGGTGGTCGGCTGGAGCGTCGTGTCGACGACGCCGTCGACGCGTTCGAGACTCTTGTCGACTTTCCCCGCACAGGACGGACAGTCCATCTCGGGGACGACAAGACGGACAGACACCTCCTGACGCTTGCTCTCTTCGCCCGCTCGTCCCGGCGGCTCGGTCTCGTCGGTCATCGCTTCGAACTACGGCCGACACCTCGATAAGCGTTAGTTGGAATATTCCAATATCGTCGGGCGAGCCGCTAGAGTGTGGTCGACGGCCGTTCTGTTTGCTGTGTGCTGGCGACGTGGCGCTTCGCCAGTTGCTCTTCGGCCCGTCGAAGCCGATAGGTAAGAGTCGACCGCGGCACGTCGAGGTGGCTGGCGAGTTCCCCCACGTCGACTTCCCGCGGTGACTCGTAGTAGCCGTGTTCGACGGCCGCCCGGAGCGCGGTCTCCTGCTCGGATGAGAGCGCACTCTGGTCGCGGCCCGCGTGGCCTGTCGGTGCCGACGCGTCCGTCGACCGGAGCAGTTCCGTCCGTGCACAGTCGCCGACTGCCGCTTCGAGAGACGTGAAGAACGCTGCGACATCGCCGTCACCGGAGTGGATGAGTCGCCACGTGTAGTGGTGGCCACTGTGGCGTGTTTCGAACAACACGCCGTCACCGAGGTGGTCGCGGGCGATGTGCGGGACGGACGCACAGGTGGGAGTGCGTTCCCAGTTGGAGTAGAGGACGAGCGTGTCGTCAGTGTGGTCGAGGACTTCGGTTGTCTGTGTCGCGCCACAGTCGTCGGCCGCGAGACAGTCTGCGTAGTAGTCGCTGTCGAGAAAGGCGGCCTCGATATCGTCGAGCGCGGCCGGCGTTCCAGTCGCGTGGTCGACGCGCCAGAGTTGTTCGTCGGTGGCGTGCAGCGAGAGCGAGCGGACCCGAGCGTCGGGATGGTCGGCGAGTGCGTCTGCCACCCTGTTGCACCCGGGCTCGTACTCCAGAGCGAAGACGAGTTCGCGCATACGCTCTCTTGGAGCCGACCCGACATAACGACCGTCCCGGTGATCGAGGGCACCCTCTACGATGTTCCTTTTCGAGACTCTCGAAGAGTCCCTCCGTGCGAACGGTTGGGAGGCCAAAGACGGCATGGCCAGCGTCCTCTGCTGGCTAATCGACCCGCTATCTCCTGCAAGACGTTCGACTCGCCACCAGCATTTTCCCATGTCAACACGTAGCACTACCAATGGCCTACTGCGAGCACTGCGGCTTCCGAATTTCGCGCGGCGAAGAGGCCTGCGAGCGGTGTGGCCACCTCGACTTTCGCTACATCAGTGACGATGCCAAACCCATCGACCCCGAGGAGATTCGGTGGGCCGACACTGAGGGGTACGTCGTCGAGACGACTTGCTCGTGGTCAACAGCGAAATACATCGTTGTCCAGGACCCCGACGACATCGACAACGTGTTCGAACACGAATCCGACACCGAGAAACCGGCTGGCTTCTTCGGAATCATCCCGCTGCTCCGGCGTCGGGGCAGGAAGTGACGACTCGCGAAATCCTGGCGTTACGATTCCGTACTCTCGTCGGCTTCCTCCCCCTGTGGGGACGGCCACGTCACGCCGCCGAGGAAGGGAACGCCGGTCTTCTGGGCGGCCCGCGAAATCATGTGCGCGCCAGTCGGGACCGTCAAAAACAGGAAGACGATGCCGACCAGCGAGGCCAGCCCTGCGCCGCCGGGACCGAAGTCGACGAACCCCGCGAGGAAAATTGCCGCCGTCCCGAGCGTGGTCGGCTTGCTGGTGGCGTGCATCCGGTTGTAGACGTTGGGCAGGCGCAACAGACCGATGGTCCCGACGGTGAGGAAAAAGACCCCGACGACCACCAGCGCGACGACGGTCAGGTCTGCGACCGTCGCTGTAGTTGTGGTCGAAATCACAGTTCGTCCCCCCGCGTGATGATGTCGCCTTCCGTGACGTACTTCGCGACGGTGACCGTCGAGAGGAAGCCAATGATGGCCAGAACGAGGCTGACAGACACGAACAGCCCGCGGTCGGTCTTCAGGGCGAACAGCACTGCGACGGCGACGACGTTCGTCGCGATGGCGTCGAGCGCGACGACGCGGTCGGGGACGGTCGGCCCGCTGATGACGCGGTACCCACAGAGGAGACAGAGGCCAGCGACCACGACCAGTGCGGCGTCGATGGCCGTCGCGGCCAGTCCGGTCTCAGCGACCATCCTCGGCACCTCCCTCGGTCTCTTCGTCGGTGGCTGTCCGTTCATCGTCGGTTCTTTCCGTTTCCTCTGGGGTGTCGTCTCTCATCTGTGTCTCCTGGTAGGTGGTGACGGTCTTCGGTTCCGGCGGGTAGTCGGGCGGGTGGACCCGAATCTCCGGTGGCGGGTCGTCGGGTGAACGCTCCTCGTCGAAGATGGTCAGCGCGTAGTTCTCCCACTCCCGAATCGGTTCGACGACCGCGTGTGGGTCGCGCCCGTCGATGATGTGGACGTACAGGGCGTTCTCGTCGGGGTCGTGGTCGAGCGCAAGCGTTCCCGGGGTGATGGTGATGCTGTTGGCGATGGTCGTCACGCCGAGGTCAGTCTGCACGCGTAGCGGGATGTAGATGACCTGTGGCTCGATTGGCATCCGGAGCGCGAGTACGCGGTAGGTCACGTCGAGGTTGGCGACCACTATCTCCTTGAGAAAGAGGAGGGCATAGGCGACGATTGACGGCGCGGCGGTCACCGGCCGCGTGATGTCGAACTCCTCCTCGTAGAGCCGTCGGAAGACGAACGCAACCGGCAACCCGACGGCCAACCCGACGAGGAACGTGCCGAGCAGTGACAGTGGGGTAAGAGTCGTCCCGTTGACGAACACCCACAGCACGGCGAAGGCGACCCCCGCGACCAGCCAGCGTTTCGCGTTCATCGTTCACCTCCCATTTCGACGATGTCGACGTACGCGTCGGTGTCGATGGCCGCTGTCGCCGCGGCTTCGGCGAACCGGTAGAGCGGGTCGAAGCCGACGCCGACGAGAACGACGAGCGCCGCCAGCGTCGCCAGCAGTCCGACCTGGCGTGGATCGACCGTCGCGGTCTCGACGCGCGCGGTCTGGCTCCCCCAGAATCCGCCCACCCAGACCCGCGTCGTGTAGACGATGGTCAGAACGGCACCCGCCAGCAACACGCCGATGAGGGCGGCGCTGCCGGCTGTCGGCGTCCCGGCGTACTGGGCGGCACCGACCTCGAAGACCAGGAGCTTTCCGAAAAAGCCCGTCAGCGGCGGGATGCCGACCAGCGAGAGACTTCCGACGAGGACCGTGACCGAAAACAGCTGCGAGCGCTCGCCGAGACCACCCAGTTCGGCCAGGGCCGTCGTCCCGGTGGCATCGCGGATGGCTCCCGCAGCCAGAAAGAGCAGTCCCTTGGCGAGTGCGTGGTGGAACGCGTAAATCAGCGCTGCGAGGATGCCCAGCTGCCGGAGCGACGCCGAACTCGTTCCGGCGGCAACGGCGACGGGGATGGCAATAAAGCCCACCTGGCCGATGCTGGAGTAGGCGAGGACGCCCTCGATTCGGTCGCGGCTGACCGCACCGAGTCCACCGAGGAGGGTGCTCGCAATCCCCATCACGAGCAACACCGGTGCGAGGTAGGCGAGCGGCGATTCGACCGGGACGAACGGAACGGTCGTCGTCACGCTCGCCTCGCTGAAGACGGTGAAGTACACCCGGACGATGGCGTAGATGCCGACCTTTTTGGCCGCGCCGGCGAGCACCGCCGAAATGGGCAGCGGTGCGGCCTGGTAGGCCGAGGGTACCCAGAACTGGAACGGGACCAGCCCGGCTTTGAGCGCGAACGTGGCGAGCAACAGTCCGGTGAAGCCGACGACGGGAGCGCCATCGAGGGTCGGATCTGCGAGCTGGACTGCCATGTCGGCCATGTTGAGCGTCCCCAGCGTGGCGTAGAGGCCGCCGATGGCGAGCAACATCAGCATGCTCCCGACGGTGTTCAACACGACGTAGCGGACCGCCGCTGCAGTGTGGGTCGCGTTGCCGTAGAAGGCCACGAAGACGTAGCTGCTCATCAACATCACCTCGAACCAGACGAAGAGGTTGAACAGGTCGCCAGTGAGAAAGGCCCCGGTCATGCCCAGCAGCAGGAACTGGAAGAGTGGATGGTAGTACACCCGCTGGTTGTCGAGGTCGATGAACAGCACCGAAAAGGCCACGGCGTAGAGCGCGACGACGGCGGTCAGGACGAGCATGAACGCCGCCAGCGCGTCGGCGACCAGCGTGATGCCGAAGGGTGCTTGCCAGCCACCGACCTGATAGCCGAGTGCTGTGGCGTCCGGGCGGAAGACGACCGTCCACGCGATGGCCCCGACCGCACCCGTGTACGCGAGGACACCGGCGACGCTGGTCACTCGCTGGACGCGCGGCCACCGCCGGACGACGAGCGTGAGCGCACCGGTTACCAGCGCGAGCACGAGCGGCGCGAGCACCAGTATGTCTGTCATCGCTCCTCACCTCGCTGTGTCCACTCGGTGACGTTCATGGTCTCGTTTTCCTGGTAGGCCCGGTAGGACAGCACGAGCACGAACGCGGTCATCCCGAAGCTGATGACGATGGCCGTCAGCACGAGCGCCTGCACCAGCGGGTCCACCGTCGTCACAGCCGGGGATTCGTGTCCGTGTGTATCGAGGATCGGAACGAGGTCGAACGTCCCTTCGGCGAGTCCGCCCATCGTGATGAGGTAGACGTTGACCGCCTGCGAGAGAATGGAGATGCCGAGAACGATTTTCACGAGATCGTCGCGCAACAGGAGGAATGTTCCCATCGCGAACAGCGCGCCGACCGTCAGCGCGATTGCGACGCTCATTCGTTGCCCACCACCGAGAACACCGTCAGGAGGCCACCGACGACGACGAAGTAGATACCGGCGTCGAAGACGAGCGCGCTTGCCAGTTCCACCTCGCCGTACAACGGGAGGTGGACATAGGTGAACGTCTGTGCCAGGAACGGCTCGCCGAACAGAAGCGGCACCAGTCCGCTGGCGACGACGAGCACGAGACCGACCGTGAACACCTGCCGGTAGGTGGTGACTGTCCGGTGCTCGTGGATACCCACGTCGGGGTCGACCTCCCGGCCGAGGACGCTCACCTCGACGTAGTCCAGGTCGTAGGCGACGTAGACGAGCGTAAACGCTGCGACTGTGAGAATACCCCCAATAAATCCGCCACCGGGCAGGTTGTGGCCCTGGATGAACAGCGAGATCGCGACAACTAGGACGATCGGAACGACGATGCGCGCTGTCGTCCGCATAATCGTCGTCGTCATCGGGTCTCACCCCGACTCCGCATCGCGAGCAAGACGAGCACCGAGAGGGCCGCAATCAGGACGACGACGCTCTCCCCGAGCGTGTCGAACGCGCGGAAGTCGGTCAGGATGACGTTGACGATGTTCGACCCACCGCCCTCCGGCACGGCGGCGTCCACGTAGAAGCGTGCCGTCTCGCTGAGCTCCTGGTCGGCCGGCGGGACCGCGAGCAACACCGTCACTGTGGCCGTGGCACCGACGAACACCGAGAATGCGGCGTCTCTGACCGCCACAGCAGTCTCGAGTTCGCCGTAGTACGCCGGCATCTGCTCGATGACCAGCAGGAAGATGAGCAACAGCAGCGTCTCGACGATGAGCTGTGTCAGCGCCAGGTCCGGCCCACTCGCGAGGATGTAGAAGATAGCGACCATCAGCCCCAGAATTCCCAGCGTCAGCACCCCGGTGACGTGTGCCTCCGCTCGCGTCACCGCGACGGCCGCGACGACCGCCGTCGCCAGCACCAAGACCATCGCAATCGACGCATCGATCTGAATCGACGGGAGCGCGACCGACGTGCTCACGTACCCGGCCAGCGCGAGCGTACACGCTGTCGCCAGCCCCCACGTGACGTAGGTCCGTATCTGCCCGGTGTGGACAGCCGGCCCGAGCCAGGCACTCGCCGTCTCGACGGCACTCAGCGCCCGGTCGTAGAGCGCGGTCGGATGGACGACGCCCGCGCGGGTGTGGACCCACTCGATAGCGGTCCGAACCCGTTCGAGGGCCGTGAATCCGGCAGTGCCGACCACCAGCGCGATTGCGCTCATGACCGCCGGCGGGGTGATGTGTGTTGGCAGTTCGGCGTGAACTTCGACTGACCCGACGGCGGTCGCCTCGGCGGCGTCCTGGACGATGGCGTCGATTGCCAGTTCCGGTGCGACGCTGGTCACAGCCACGAGAATCGCCAGAACAGCCGCCGGAACGACCAGTGCCGGGGACGGCCGGTGGTCGACCGTCGCAGTGTCTGGCTGGTCGCCGACGAACAGCCAGATGAACCGCAGCGAGTACACTACCGTGAAGATACTAGCAAAGACCGCGAGCGTCGGGAACAGCCACGCGAATCCGCCAGCCGTCGTCGCCGCGTCCCAGGTCCCCGCAAAGAGCAATTCCTTGGAGTAAAAGCCCCCGAAGGGCGGGACGCCGGCCATACTCAGAGCCGTCACCCCCGCGATAGCCGCAGTCACGGGTAGGTCCCGCCACAGTCCACCGAGGTCGTCGATGGCGCGGGTGCCGACTTCGTGGGCGACGATGCCGGCGACCAGAAAGAGTGCGGCCTTGAACAGCGCGTGGTTGAACAGGTGGTAGGCCCCCGTTTCGGCTCCGTAGTGCGACTGGAGTCCGAACCCGGCGACCATCAGTCCCAGGTGACTCGCCGTCGAGTACGCCAGCAGTTCCTTGATATCCGTCGACAGCACCGCGAGGACGGCACCGACGGTCATCGTCACCAGCCCGAGCGTCACCAGGATGGCCGTCCACTCCGGCCCGTGAAAGAGCGGGCGGAGCCGGCCAAGCACGTAGACACCGACCTTGACCATCGTCGCGGAGTGCAAAAACGCGGAGACGGGCGTCGGCGCGACCATCGCCCGCGGCAGCCAGAAGTGCAGTGGCACCTGCGCCGACTTCGCTCCGGCGGCGACCGTAATCAGCGCCAGCGCCGGGAGAAAGAGCCCGCTTTCCTCGAGTGCGGCGCGCATCGTCTCTTCGTTTGCGAGCATCGCCGCGATATCGAACGCGCCACTGTCGAACAGTCCGCCAGCGGCAACTGATAAGAGGAGGGCGCCGACGAGCAGACAGAGCCCACCGCCGACGGTGACGAGCATCGCCATCCGCGCGGAGTAGCGCGACTCGTCGTCGTCCGTGTAGTAGCCGATGAGGACGAACGAGCAGACGCTCGTGAGCTCCCAGAACAGGAAGAGCACGACGAGGTCTGCGGCGAAGGCGACGCCGAGAATCGACCCCATAAAAGCCAGTAGCGTCATGAAAAAGCGGCCGAGATTGGGTTTGCCGCGCATGTAGCGGGCGGCGTAGACAAAAATACAGACACCGATGCCGCTGGCCAGAAGCGCAAAGAGCAGGGCCAACCCGTCGACGCGGAGGCGAATCGCCACGTCAAGGGAGGGAATCCACGGGACTGTGACGGTTCCGTCGCGGCCGACCTGCGAGGCGACCAGACCGAACGACGCGAGCGCGACGAGTGCGCCGGCGTAGCCGACACCTTCGTCGCGCAGTCGCGCTCCACCAAGCGCGAACAGGCGGTAGGCGAGCGGTGTCAGGACTGCACCGAGAAATGGCAGCGCAATCGCCGCCAGTACGACTCCCTGTTCGGGTTCCATTGGCTATGCGTGGACAGTGCCACGTGCAACTTAATTGTAGTACCTTTCGATGACAGCGCAATCACCGCCTGAATCACACGCCCGCGCGAGCGCAAGCAAGTGCCTTTTTAGGGGATGGGGGCGTACCGGTTTCCAAGATGTTCAACGCCATCGTGAGCGCGGACACGCTCCAGGCGACACTCGACTCTGTGGGCGTGCTGGTGGACGAATGCAAAATCCACCTGGAGGAAGACGGGCTGGAGATTCGGGCAGTCGACCCCGCAAACGTCGGCATGGTCGACCTCAGCCTCTCCGCTGAGGCGTTCGAGTCCTACGAGGCCGACGGTGGCCTCATCGGCGTCAACCTCGTCCGGCTGATGGATATCGCCGGCATGGCCGACTCCGACCAGCTCGTCCACCTCGAACTCGACGAAGAGACCCGCAAACTGCACATCTCTATCGACGGCCTGGAATACACCCTCGCGCTCATCGACCCCGAATCGATTCGTGAAGAGCCGGACCTGCCGGACCTCGACCTCCCAGCGACTATCGTCATCGAGGGTCGAGACATCAACCGTGCGGTTACGGCCGCCGACATGGTCAGCGACCACATCGAACTCGGCGTCAACGACACCGAAGAGGTGTTCTACGTCAAAGCCGAGGGCGACACCGACGACGTGCATCTGGAACTGGACACCGAGGACCTCATCGACCTCGTGGTCGGACCGGCCTCCTCGCTGTTCTCGCTGGACTATCTGAAGGACATGGACAAGGCCATCCCCTCCGACGCCGAGGTCACGATGGAACTGGGCGAGGAGTTCCCCGTCAAACTCCACTTCGACATCGCCGAAGCACAGGGCCAGGTCACGTTCATGCTGGCACCCCGCATTCAGAGCAACTGATAACCCTTCTCACTCCTCTGACTCGTTGTCTTGCCTCCGTCTGACGTATCGTTTTGTAGCAGGACGGACAACCCGAGGATATGCCAAGTCTCGACGAGGCGTACGACCGGGACCGCTTCACCGAGCGGGACCCGCGCCGCGTCGCGGGTGGGCTCTGTCTCGGTGCCGCAGGTGCCCTCGCGGTACTCGCGGCCATCATCCTCGTCGCAGTCGCTGGCGACACGACGCTGGCGAAAGCACAGTCCGGCGTCCTCGCCGGGCTAGGTGTCCCAGCGATGTTTCTGGCTGTCGTCCTCGTGTTGCCCGCGAGCACCCGCACCCGGCTGGGCGTCGTTGCCGGTTCCGTGCTCTCGGTCGCTGGCGTCTGGCTCTTCTGGCAGGCCTATCCGATGCGGTGGACCCGAACCGCGAACTCGATGGCCTTCGAGACGGTGATGGTGTACGGACTCGGCGGCGCAATCGCGCTGTGGTTCGTCTTCAGCGCTGTCGCCTCCTTTCGCCGCCGGAACAATCCGCAAGGAACCGTCGAACTCGAAGTCGTCCGGCAGGGCGAGACGAAAACCGTCGAAGTTAGCCGCGACCGCTACCGTCGCATCGTCAGTGACGGCGGCGACGCCAGCGACGTGATTCGGGAACTCGAAGAGTAACACACCGTTGTGCGATGCCCTGTGGTTTCTGACCGTTCGGAACGCGAGCGGCCGCCCGCGCAGTGAGGAGCACACGAAAAAAGGGACACCGCCGGGTTTTTGCTGGCCCGCACATAATCGAGTGGCGATGAAGCCTCTCCACGCGCGCTATCCCTTCCTCGACGCCGCTCGGCAGGCCGTCGAGGCGGCGGATGTCGACCTCGCGGCGGTCGTCGCCGACGAGGACGCCGTCGTGCAGCGCGCACTCGGCCGCGTCGAAGGTGCGTTGCAGAACGGCACCGTCGGCGACACGCACCGCCGGCCGCGCGTGGAACTGCTCTCCTATCCCGTCGCACGAGTCATCGTTTCACTCGTCGACGAACACGTTCTCACGCGCAAGTACGCCCGTGCCGAAGCCGCGACGGCGTACGACCGCTTCACCGAGGATTTCACGAGCGGCGACGCGCTCAAGAGCACGCAGACTGAACAGCTCTCGCTGGATATACTCCTCAGCGAGTTCGACCTCGCGCGGTCCGTCCGGGAGACGCCCGAGGGCTACCGCGTCGACGTGGGGTCGTATCTCGCTCACGCCGCCGACCAGCGCGAAGACGAGTGGCGACTCGTCAACCGCGATTTGACCGATGGCGAGGTCCCGCTGACCGAGCAGGAACTGCTGGTATTGCTCCGGCAAGCGGTCAGCCACCGCATCGAGGACGGCCTCCCGTTCGACGTGCCCGACCCCATCGGGACGCATCTGGAAGCCGAGCTAGAACACGTCCGGGAACTGCTGGCAGACCTGGAACTGACCCGGGACATCGACACCGTCGTTCCCGAGATGTTCCCGCCCTGCATGAAGTACCTGCTCGACCAGGTCCAGAAAGGAGAACACCTCGAACACCACTCGCGATTCGCTATCGCTGCGTTTCTGACGAGCATCGGGATGGAAACCGACGAAATCGTCGACCTGTTCCAGGTCAACCCCGGCTTCGGCGAGAAAGCCACGCGGTATCAGGTCGACCACATCAGCGGCGAGACCAGTCCGACCGAATACTCGCCGCCGTCGTGTGCGACGATGCAGTCCTACGGCGACTGTGTGAACATGGACGACCTCTGTGAGACGATTTCACACCCGATGGCCTACTACGAGGCGAAACTGGACGATTCCGACGAAGAGGAGTTGACCGACTGGCGGGAGCGTCAGGAATCGAAGTCCTGACGTTCGAGCCACAGCCCGACGATTGCCATCACGACAATAAAACCACCGAGTAGTCCGACGAGCGCGACCCCACCAGTCGCCGATATCGTACTGCCGCCGTTCGTCCCGTAGGTCTGGCCGATGAAAAACAGCGCGACCACGAAGGCGACGACTGCGAGACCGGCGACGAGAATCTGTCTGACGGTCTCCCCGTCGAGTTCCATGCCCGCCGCTTTTACAGGGAGGGAGAAAAGCGTGTCGAACCCCCTGTCTGCCAGGAGTCTCACTGCTACCAGTTCCGCCCTCGGCGAACGACTTAGGCCTGTCCAGCACCTACGTTTCGAGTGGACACAGCCGAGAAAACGACCGTGTCCGAGACCAATGAGCGATTCCAACACTCCGACCGTGCAGCGAAAGACTGCACTCGCACCGGACCTCCGGAAGATGCCAGACCGTGCGGCTCGCGCGTGGACCGAGCGGATGGCCGTTCGACACCTCGGTGGTGCCGACTACGCCGTCGACAGCCAGAGCGGCGCGACGTACGTCGTCGACGCCCGCGAGGGGACCTGTACCTGTCCAGACGCGACTATCCGCGGCGAGACGTGCAAACACCAGCGCCGGGTCGCCCTCGAAATTACCAGCAGGCGCGTGCCGCCGCCGGGCAAACGCCGCGCCGACTGTGCAGCCTGTGGCGCCGAGGCGTTCGTCCCCGAGGCCAGCCGTCCGCCCGCGCTCTGTGAGGCCTGTGAACTCGACCCGGGTGACGTGGTCCTCGACCGCGAAACGGGCGACCGACTGGTGGTCGTCGCCGTCACCGACCGTCGTGCCGACGAGGTGACAATCGAGGCTGCTGACACTACTGTCGCCGACTATCCCACCAACGACGGGTACCCGACCGACGACCTCGTTGTCGAGGTCAGATATCTCCCTGACGCCGCCAGCGCCCACGCTCGGACCTACCTGTTCCCGCTCTCTCGCCTCCAGCAGGTTGACGATGCTGCGCTCGTCGACGCCTGAGGCCGGCATCTCAGAACTCAGGGCGTCACGACCAGCGACCCGAACGCGTCACTGTTCTCCATCCGTCGGAAGGCCGTCGCCGTCTCCGCGAGGTCGTAGGTCGTATCCACGACTGGCTCGACGGCCCCGCTGGCGACCAGCGAGAGGACGCGTTCGAGGTCGTGCTGGGTTCCCATTGTCGACCCGGTGAGATGATACTGGTCCCAGTAGAGCTCGTCGACGGCGAGTTCGGCACTCTCGCCGGCGGTCTTCCCGCAAATGGCCATCCGGCCACCTCTCCGGAGCACGTCCATGCCCAGCTGGACGTACTCCCCGCCGAGGTGGTTCAGCACGGCGTCGACTGGCCCGATGTCGGTGACCGCATCCCGGAGCACGTCGGGGTCGCGCCCTTCGATAACGTGGTCGGCGTGAGCGGCGAGACGGTCACACTTTGCGGGGTCGCCGGAACTTCCGAGTGATTCGCCACCGAGAGCGCCGACCAGCTGGCAGGCGGCGACGCCGACGTTGCCGGTCGCACCGGGGACGAACACGCGGTCCCCGGCCGTCACGTCGGTCCGCCGGAGCATGTGCCAGGCAGTCATGTAGGCGGTCGGGAGCGTCGCCGCCGTCGTCGCATCCACACCGTCGGGGAGAGATAGCAGTCGGTCGGCGCTGACACACGCCTGTTCGGCGAACGCGCCGTGAAAGAGGCCGAACTGCTCACAGAGGTTCTCCGGGCCGTCCCGGCAGAAGCGGCAGGTGCCACAGGTCCGGTTCGGACAGAGCACCACCCGGTCACCGGGTGCAACGCTGTCGACGTTCGGGCCGACGCTGTCGACGACGCCGGCGAGGTCCAGCCCGGAGACGAAAGGGAAGTCGATGGTGTCGCTCATCGCTGATTCTCCCCGGAGCACGAACAGGTCGTGGCGGTTCAGCGACGCCGCGGCCACGTCGACGACGGCGTCGCCGGGGCCTGGTTCCGGGTCGGGAACTGTCTGGTAGTCGATGCCCTCGGGACCGGTCAGTTCGGTAAACGTCGCAGCGTGCATGCATCGGGCGACGGCCGGCAGCGCAAAAGAGCTGGCGTCAGTACTCGTCGAGACTGGTGCGGGTGGAGTCACCGGTCAACTCGTCGAAGTCGGTGCCGTCGGCGAGTGCTGTCTCCTTTTTTACGCGGTAGTTCCCGCCGTCGGTCGTGTAGAGGTCGTCGGGGTGGAAGAAGTACCAGTCCTCGCGGTCGAAGCGGACGCCGACGCGGGCGCGAGCGCCGAAGTTCCGCGAAAAAAAGAGGAGTGATTCGATTTCTTCGGCGTCGAGATATATCGGGTCGCCGGCGGAGGATTTCGCCTCGATAGCGTAGAACTGCTCGCCGTTGCCCGCGAGCACGTCCGGGAGGTCCCGTTCGGTCGCACTGCCGCTGGCCGGCGCACGCATCACTGCGAAACCGGCGTCGTCGAGTTCGTTCACGAGTTCGCGCTCCATCCGGTCGCCCTTCGCGTTCGACATTGCCAGTAGTTCGCCGACGGAGAGGCTTAAATCGTCTGTCGCGGGTCCGAGAGCTGTCACCACTCGACCGCTTGGCACACTCCGACACACGTTATTTGTCTCTTCACGCCCTAGCAGGGCCGTGTCACAGAAGGTCTCTCCAGAATCGGCGACGGATACCGTCGTGTCGCTGTCGAACGTCACGAAGACCTACGACCTCGGGGGCACGGTGACCGCGCTCGATGACGTGTCGCTGACGCTCGCTCGGGGTTCCTACACCGCGGTGATGGGACCCAGCGGGTCGGGCAAGAGCACGCTCTTGAATCTCGTCGGCGGACTCGATACGCCGACCAGCGGGACCGTCTCGGTCAACGGCACCGACCTCGGCACGCTCTCGGAGGCGGAGCGCGCCACTGTTCGCGGCCGCGAAATCGGCTTCGTCTTCCAGACGTTCAACCTGATGCCCCGACTCACGGCCCTCGAGAACGTCGCGATGCCGCTCACCTTCCAGGGGTGGGGTCGCACCGAGCGTACCGAACGCGCCCGCGAGTTGCTCACTGCCGTCGGCTTGGCCGACAGGCTCGACCACAAACCGCCGGAACTCAGCGGCGGGCAGCGCCAGCGGGTCGCCATCGCTCGCGCGCTCGCGGCCGAACCAGCTATCCTGCTCGCCGACGAACCGACGGGAAACGTCGACACCGAGACGGGCGCGCGAGTGATGGAACTGCTCGGCGAGGTCAACAGCGAGGGACGCACTATTCTGCTGGTCACTCACGAACGCTACATCGCCGAGCACGCCGACCGCATCGTCCACATGCGCGACGGTCGAATCGAGGACATCGAGGAGCTATAAGATGGACGCACGCGAGACACTCCGACTGGCGACCCGGTCGTTGCGCGGACACAAACTCCGTTCGACGCTCACCGTGCTGGGAATCGTCATCGGAATCGCGGCCGTCGTCACGTTCGTCACTTTCGGTGCGAGCCTGAAAGCCGATGTCGTGGGGCAAATCGACGACTCCGCGGCGAACAACATCTACTTGCTCTCCTCGACAGAAGGCGGCGGCGGCCCGCCGACCGGTATTCGTCCCGTCTTTACCGAGACCGACATCGCGACAGTTCGCGGATTTGAGGGTGTCGACAGCGTCGTCCCACAGGGACAGGTGGGCATAAGTTCCCTCTCCTATGGCAATCGGACGGTCGCACAGGGGACGGTGACCGCCACCACGCCCGACGCCTTCGATGGGGCGACGTTTCGCGACGGGAGAGGGTTCGCCGCCGGCCAGGACGAAATCGTCGTCAACCAGCAGGCGACCCGTCTGTTCGGCGGGAATCTCTCGGTCGGCGACCAGCTCACCGTCTCCTTTCGCTCGGCCGGAACACGGTCGCTGACCGTCGTCGGTATCGTCAACCGGACAGGGTCGCAGTTACCCTTCGAGTCCTTCGCCAGCCAGCCCCGCTTTTACGTTCCGACAGCGCCGTTCTACGACACGGTCGTCGAGACGCCGCGCGGAACCGAGGAACGGGCCTATCCACAGGTGACTGTCGTCGCCGACCCCGCTGCGGTCACGTCGACGCAGGGTCGTATCGAGGCGTACTTTCCCGACTCGGATGCCGCACAGCTCCAGCCGGAGGGCTCCGAACTGACCGCCCAGACCAGCGGTGACATCGCCGACGGCCTCGAAGACCTCGTCGACCGCCTCACGCGCTTCGTGACCGGGCTGGCGCTCATCTCGTTGCTCGTCGGAGCCATCGGCATCGCCAACATTATGCTGGTCAGTGTCACCGAACGGACCCGCGAAATCGGCATCATGAAAGCCGTCGGCGCGCGCAACCGCGACGTGCTCGTGCTCTTCGTTGCCGAATCAGGACTGCTCGGTATCGTCGGCGCGCTCATTGCGGTGCCGGTCGGTCTCGCTGGTGCGTGGGCAGCGACCAGCTACGCCGATATCTCGCTGACGCTCCCGATAGAGTGGTTTGCCGTCGCAATCGGCGTCGGCATCTTCGTCGGTGTCGCCGCCGGTCTCTACCCCGCGTGGCGGGCCGCCCGCGTCGACCCGATTGACGCGCTCCGCCGTGAGTGAGGCCGCTTCGATTCCCTGTCGGCCAAAAGTATAATTAGCTGGTTCTCGACACCATTGGTGGATGGCTGACACGTCTGCCGCAATCGACACCCTGTCGTTTCTCACCCGTTCGGAACCGCGGACGCGGATACTGCTGCAACTGCTGTCGTCGGGGTCGCTGTCGCGCCGCCAGTTTCGGGACCGACTTTCGGTCTCTCGATCGACGATTACGCGCGCACTCGCCGCACTCGAAGAGCGTGCCCTGGTCGGCCACGACGGCGAGACGTATCACCTCACGCCGACGGGTCGAATCGTCGCGGAGACGATTGCGGACGCCGTCGATACGCTAGAGGTGACTGACGACCTGTCGACGTTTCTCGAGTGGTTCCCCTACTCGGAGTACGACATCGACCTCGACGAGTTGCGGGCAGCCGACATCATCGTCTCGACGGATGTCGACCCGTACGCCCCGTCGCGCAGACACGCCGAATCAGTCGGTGAGCACGACCAGTTTCGGATGTTATTACCGTCTATCGACTTGCAACTTGCCCGGAGTACCGACGACCGACTCAAGAACGGAGACCTGGAACTGGAACTGATAATCTCACCGGAGATGGAAGAGACGATTTCTACTGGTGAGTTTGCGTCGGTTCTTCGCGAGCAAATCGAATCCGGGAGTATGACAGTGCTGGTGAGCCCCGACCCGATACCGTTCTATCTCGGACTCGCCGGGAGTGGTACTGTCCAGATCGGTGTCGAGGACGAGGAAGGGTTCCCACGGGCGGTCCTCGAAACCGATACCGAATCGGTGCGGTCGTGGTGCGAAACGGTGTACCAACAGTTCCGCGCAGATGCCCGGACGAAATCTGCCGAGGAGTTCTGACCCCGCCTCTCTGTCTTCGGTACAACTTTGCGGCTGAACACAGAGGCCATACCATGCATCGACTTCGCGAGTCAATCGAGGCGGCACCGCTCGTCGACAAGGACGGCTACTCCTATCTCGTTCACCCACTCAGCAACTGCGTTCCGGCGCTCGACCCGACCCTCCTCCGTGAGACGGTCGTCCGCATCATGCGCGCGGCAGAGCTCGAGAACGTCGACAAGATTGTTACACCCGAAGCGATGGGTATCCACATCTCGACGGCCCTCTCGATGATGACCGACATTCCGCTCGTCGTCATCCGGAAGCGCGAATACGGCCTCGATGGCGAGGTCTCCCTGTCCAAGTCCACGGGCTACTCCCAGGGAGAGATGTACATCAACGACGTGGCTGCCGGCGACCGCATCCTTCTGGTCGACGACCTCATCTCCACCGGTGGGACGATGCGCGCAATCGTCGAGGCGCTCGACGATATCGGTGCGGATATCGCCGACATCGTCATCGCCATCCGGAAGGTCAACGGCGAGAACGAACTCGCCGGCATCGACCACTCGGTGCAGACGCTCATCGACATTGAAATCGGTGACGGCGAGGTCCTTATTGTCAACGAGAACGGCAGCAGCGGTCCCGAGGCAAGAGGCGAACTCTCCCGAGAACCCACTCCCGTCGAGTAACGCGGCGTCGCCGTCGCTGTCAGTCGTCGTGTCGCGCCTCGATGCAGTACTGTGTCGGCTGGCTGGGGTCCCAGCCGGCAGGTTCGGGTAGTTTTGCTGTTACGTTCCGTGCTGCCAGCTCTCCATATACTCGCGCTGGTCGTCGGTCAGGTCGTCGTAGGCGACACCCTCGGCGTCGAGTTTGATTTCTGCGACCTCCTTGTCTAGCTCGTCGGGCACGTCGTGGACGCCGGGTTCGTAGTCGTCGCCGTGCTCGACGAGTTCTCGAACGCTGACCGCCTGTACGCCGAAGCTCTGGTCCATCACTTCGACCGGATGACCCAGCGCGATGGGCGTCGCGAGGTTGACGAGTCGTCCCTCCGCGAGGACATTCAGCCGACGCCCGTCTGTCATCTCGTAGGCCTGAACACCGTCGCGTGCCTCGTAGGTGTCGACCGCCTTCTCCGAGAGCGCGTCGAGGTCGATTTCCACGTCGAAGTGGCCCGCGTTCGCCAGCAACACGCCGTCCTGCATGGCCTCGAAGTGCTCGTCGACGATGATGTCGCGGTTGCCGGTCGTGGTGATGAACACGTCGCCCTCTTTGGCGGCTTCGGCCATCGGCAGCACGTCGTAGCCTTCCATGTGGGCTTCGAGCGCGCGACGGGGTTCGATTTCCGTGACGACCACGTCGGCGTTCTGGCCGGCGGCCTTCTTCGCGACGCCCTTGCCACAGTGGCCGTAGCCGGCGACGACGACGGTCTTGCCGGCCCACGAGAGGTTCGTCGTCATGGCGATCGAGGCAAGCGAGGACTCGCCGGTGCCGTGGACGTTGTCGAACAGACGCTTCATCGGGGTGGCGTTGACGGCGAACATCGGGTATTCGAGCGCGCCGTCCTCGTCCATCGCGCGCAGGCGGTGGACGCCCGTCGTCGTCTCCTCGGCACCACCGACGATGGAGTCGATGAGTTCGGGGTAGTTCTCGTGGATGGCGGCGACGAGGTCCATCCCGTCGTCGACGGTGATGGTGGGTTCGTGTTCGATGACCGCCTCGATAGCAGCGTAGTACTCGTCGTCGTCGACAGCGCGGCGGGCGTAGGAGGTGACGCCGTCGACGGCGTCGAGCGCGGCGCTCACGTCGTCGTGCGTCGAGAGCGGATTGCAGCCGGTGATAGCGACTTCGGCGCCACCGGCAGCGAGTACCTCGGCGAGAATTGCGGTCTTTGCTTCGACGTGCATCGCCATGCCGATTCGCTGGCCGGCAAACGGTTGGTCGGCTTCGAACTCCTTGCGGAGGGCGGCCATGATGGGCATGTGCTGGCGTGCCCACTCCATCTTGCGCTGGCCGGACTCGACGGCGTCGTCGGGGTCGTCGAGTTGCTCGCGGATAGGGGATGTCATACCCGACAGCTAGGGAAGCGGTCAAAAAACCCTACCGAAGCGGGGACAGTCGCGCCCCTCAGAAAATGAGTCAGCCGGAACGTTCAATTATCCGACCGATAACATCTCGGTAATGTTCGTCCGCCCTGATGGAGACAGAGGGCAGTCTCCAGTCATCGGTAACCTCCTCATCGTGGCAATCGCCCTCATCATTGCCGCAGTCACCGGCGTCGCTGTCCTTGGGTTCGCCGAGAATGTCGACAACAGTCCGCCGTCGGTCAGCATCGACACCACCGTCGGTGAGAGTGACGTAACTGTCCGCCACGCCAGCGGCGACATACTCGACCCAACCGCTGTCGAGGTCATCGTCGAGGGGCCGAACGCGACGGTTCGCTATCCGCTGGAGAATCTCCGTGGCGACGCGAGCAGTGACTTCCAGGCTGGTGATGTCTTCCGCCTGTCTCACGGTGTCTCTTCGGGCCAGGTGGACGTGCGTGTGGTCCACGAACCGAGTAATTCTCTTATTGACAGGGCTCGGCGGACACTCTCCGAGGGAATCATCTCGCTTGCTG
>JAZKTK010000049.1:0-20537 GCA_036625595.1 Haloarculaceae archaeon
CCTAATAGTAGGAAAACCTAGTATAATCTCTTCTATTCTGATTTTCTATACTATTCAGTGCCGAGCTTCGCTTTCGTGTAGGGTTTGAGACCGCCCCGGTCGACGAGCGTCTGGAGGAACTCGGGGAGCGGGTCAGCGTCGTACCGTTCGTCGGTCGTGTGGTTGACGACTGCCCCGTCGTCGAGACGGAGGCTGATGTCGTCGCCGTCGTCTATCTGGTCGGCTGCCGGACAGATGAGCACCGGGAGACCGAGGTTGATGCCGTTCCGGTAGAAGATACGGGCAAACGACTGTGCGACGACGCCGTCGACGCCCGCACCGAGCAACGAGAGCGGGGCGTGCTCACGGGAGGAGCCACTGCCGAAGTTGTGGCCGCCGACGACGAAATCGCCGGACTCGACGGTCTCCGAAAACTCCGGTCGGAGGTCGTTGAACGCGTGCTCGCCCAGTTCCGCCGGGTCGCTGGAGACGAGGAATCGCGAGGGGATAATCTGGTCCGTGTCGATGTCGTCGCCGAACACCCACGCTCGGCCGGGTTCGGTCGTGTCGATGTCGCGTTCTGTGTCGGTTTCGGTCATGCCTGCGCCTCCTCGAGAATGTAATCGTCGTAGCGATTCAACTCGACGCTGCGGGGGTCGGTAATCTCGCCGTACAGCGCCGAGACGCCGACCGTCGCCGGACTGGAGAGATACACTTCACTCTCCATCGACCCCTCGCGGCCGGGGAAGTTCCGGTTTGCCGTCGCCAGACAGACGTCGCCGTCGCCCAGCACGCCCTGGTGGGTCCCGAAGCAGGGCCCACAACCCGCGCTCTGGACGATTGCGCCCGCGTCGACGAACGTCTTCAGGACGCCGGTGTCCATCATCTTCTCGTAGACCGACCGCGAGGCCGGGACGACGACCATCCGCGTGTCGGGTGCGAGCTGCTCGCCCTCGATGATATCCGCCACGATGCGGATGTCCTCGTACCGGCCGTTGGTGCAGGTGCCGACGAACAGCTGGTCGATTGGCGTTCCCTCGACCTCGTCGACGTCGACGGCGTTCTCGGGGTTCGACGGCGTCGACACTTGCGGCGCCAGATCTTCGGCCTGGTAGGTGTGGACTTCCTCGTACTCGGCGTCGTCGTCAGGTTGGGTGTAGTCGGGAATCTCGGGACGCTCGCCGGTCTGTGCCTCGAGGAAGTCGACAGTCCGCTCGTCTGGTGCGACGATGCCGGCCTTGCCGCCCATCTCGATTGCCATGTTCGAGAGGACGAGCCGCTCGTGGATGGGGAGCGACTCGATTGCGGAGCCGCCGTACTCTGCCGTTTTGTACGTACAGCCGTCGAAGCCCACGTCGCCGATGAACTTCAGAATGAGGTCCTTCGCGTAGACGCCGTCGGGCAGGTCGCCCTCGACCTCGAATCGCAGTGTCTCGGGTACCCGGAACCACAGGTCGCCGGTCGCGAGTGTCGTCCCGAGGTCAGTCGACCCGACGCCGGTGCCGAAGCCGCCGATACCGCCGAACGTCGTCGAGTGCGAGTCCGCGCCGATGACGAGGTCGCCCGGCGCGACGAAGCCTTCCTCGACGAGCACCTGATGACAGATGCCGTCGCCGACTTCGTACTGCTGTGCGCCGTACTCCTCGGCAAAGTCGCGGACGATGTTGTGGTTGTTCGCAGCTTCGACGCCGTCCGCGGGCGCGTGGTGGTCGATAGTGATGACGGTGTTGTCGGGGTCGACTAGCTCGGCGTCCTCGCCGGTCACGTCCTCGAACACCTCGAAAGTGAGCGGCCCGGTCACGTCGTGGGTCATCATCACGTCGACACTGGCCTCCACGTAGTCGCCAGCCCGCACGTCTTCGCCCGATTTCTCCGAAAGCAGTTTCTCTGATATCGTCTTTCCTGTCATGATTTGTCCTCCGCAACCGTTTCGAGGACGCGCTCGACGGTCCCGCCCATCAGGACGTGGCTCGTCGCACCGAGGTCGAGTCGGTCAGACACGTCGTGAGCGACGTCCTCGACGCGCTCGAAATCCGCGTTCGTTCCGACGCCCATCCCGGTCAGCATCTGCACGATGTCCTCCGTCGGCGTGTTGCCGACGCCAGCCAACCCTTCGGGCAGGACGACTCCGCCGCCCAGTCCGCAGTGAGAGGTGTCGAATCGGTCGACGCCACACTGCATTGCGGTCAGCGTGTTCGCCAGACTCATCCCGTTCGTGTCGTGGAGGTGCAGCCCCACGTCGAGGTCGGGATACCGGTCGAACACTGCCGTGTACATCTCGTCGATTTCGACCGGGTTGGCCAGTCCCATCGTCGTCGCCAGCGTCACCTCGTCGACGCCTGCCTCGACGACACGGTCGACGACCGAGAGCGTCTCTTCCATCGGAATCCGTCCCTCGTAGGGACAGTAGAAACTCGTCCCGATGCCGGCCTCGACCTCGATGTCCGTGCCGTCGGCCATCTCGACGATTTCCTCCACGCCGGCCAGAATCTCCTCGACGGTCATGTTCTGGTTGTGCTCGCTGTAGGTCTCGCTGACCGTCACGAGCGCGTTGACTTTATCCACCTCGGCGTCGATTGCTCGCTCCATTCCGACGGGGTTGGGCACCAGCGCTCGGTAGGTCACGTCGTCGTGACGCTCGATGCGCTGGGCGACCTCGTCGGCGTCCCGCAGTGTCGGGACGGCCTTCGGATGCGTAAAGGAGGTAATCTCGATTTCGTCGACGCCCGTCGAGGAGAGTTCGTCGATAATCTCGACTTTCTCGTCGGTCGGGACGAACTCGTCGAGTCGCTGAAAGCCGTCACGGGGCAGCATCTCGACGACGGTCACGTCTTCGGGGAGGTCCATCATATGACCCCCTCCGACTGGAGGTCCGCAAGCGTCTCCTCGTCGTAGGAGAGGTGCTCGCCGTAGACTTCCTCGTTGTGCGCGCCCAGTTGCGGGCCGAGATGGGTAATCTCGCCGGGCGTCTCCGAGAACCGTGGGAACGTGTTCTGAACCAGTCCCTCACCCAGCTGGTCGTCCTCGATTTCGACGAGCGCGTCCCGGGCCTGGTAGTGTTCGTCCTCCATGATGTCCGCGACGTTGTAGATGGGCGCGATGGTCGCCTCGTACTCCTCGAAGCGGTCGATGACCTCCTCGCGGGTGTGGTCGTCCATCCAGTCCTGGATGATGGCGTCGAGCTCCTCGACGTTTTCCAGGCGCTTCTCGTTGTCCTCGAATCGCGGGTCGTCTTTCAGGTCCGGCCGCTCGATAGCGTCGAACACCCGCATCGCGATGGGCTGGGCGCTCGCCGAGATGGCGACCGCACGCCCGTCGCCCGTCTCGTAGACGTTCCGCGGCGCTGAGGAAGTCGAGCGGTTGCCCGACCGCTTCTCGACCTCGTCGAGTTGCTGGTAGCGAAGTGGCTGGGGACCGATGAGCGAGAAAATCGGCTCAATAAGGCTAGTATCGATGTACTGGCCGCTGCCGCCGTTGGCGTCGCGGTTGTACAGCGCGAACATGATGGCAAACGTCGAGAACATCGCCGCGATGCCGTCGGCCAGTCCCGTCGGCGGGAGCAGTGGCTCCTTGTCGGGATAGCCGTTCAGGTAGGCAAAGCCTGACATCGCTTCGGCGAGCGTCCCGAAGCCGGGGCGCTCGCTGTACGGCCCGGTCTGGCCGAAGCCGGTCAGACGGAGCATCACCAGATCGGGATTGAGCTCCGAGAGGTGGTCGTAGCCGAGATTCCACCGTTCCAGGGTTCCCGGTCGGAAGTTCTCGATGAGCGCGTCGGCCTCGCTGACGAGGTCCTCGAAGACGACCTGTCCCTCCTCGGTCGAGATGTCGAGCGTCACCGACTTCTTGTTGCGTCCGAGGTACTTCCACCAGAGGCCGGTCCCCTCTTTCTGGGGGCCGAACTGGCGGAGGTGGTCGCCGGTTTTCGGGTGTTCGACCTTGATGACCTCCGCACCGAAGTCCGCGAGGAAGCGACCGACTGTCCCCGCGGATATCATCGACCCGGCCTCGACGACCGTCAGGCCGTCGAGCGGTCCCGGTTGCCCGTCTTCGGCGTTGTTCGCGGCGTCTGCGGCCTCGTCCGTGGCGTCGCTCATACGTCGCCTCCGCGTCTCTCGGCACCGCCGGCGGTGCGCCCTGTTCTCCTCATCTCCGTCGTGTGTCTGTGTCCTGTCATTGTCAGCTCTGTCTTGCAGTTCGCGGCCGTCAGATGGGGCGGTCGATGTGGGTGCCGTACCCCTGTTCGCCGACGACTTCGCCGTTCTCGTAGGCGACCTGTCCGCGAACGACCGTGTGTGTCGGCCATCCGGTCACTTCACGACCCTCGTAGGGTGAGTAGTCCGCGCCGCTCTGTAGCAACTCCGGCGTCACCGTCTTCGTCTCTTCGAGGTCGACGACCGTCAGGTCTGCGTCCGTTCCTACCTGAATCGAACCCTTCTTCGGATATATGTCGAACGCTTTGGCCGTCTCCGTCGACGTGACCTCGACGGCTCGCTCCAGCGAGATGCGGTCCTCGTGGACGCCCTCCGAGAGGATGAGCGGGAGCAGCGTTGCTGTCGACGGGAAGCCCGGCAGGCTGTCGGGCACGTCCTCGCCGACCTTGTCCTCGCGCAGATTGGCACAGTGGTCCGTGCCGATACAGGAGATGGTGCCGTCGGCGACGCGCTTCCAGAGGGTCTCCTGGTCGTCTTTCGAGCGCACCGGCGGATTGACGTTGTGCCGTTCGTCACACTCCTCGGCGGTCAGACAGAGATAGTGGGTACAGGTTTCGCCGGTAATCTCCCAGCCGGCGTCGTGGAGCATGGCGAGTTCGTCGGCGGTGCGCCCGGCAGAGATGTGGACTGCGTAGAAGTCGTCGTCGTAGTCGTGCTGGCGGGCCAGCGACCCGCTGGCGGTCATGCTCTGTGTCTCAGCGTAGTCGGGGAACTGCTCGACGAGTACGTCGTAGTCGCGGTACTCCTGGTCTTCGTCGACGCCCGAATCGAGGTAGGGGTTGTCACCGAGCGCGCTCGTAATCTCCATGTTCTCGGAGTGGTGGCCCAGCGTCGTCGGGGCGTCCTGCTCGGCCAGCGCCTGGATGAACGCGTCGGCCCAGTCGTCGTGCATCTCGCTGTCGACGCCGAACTTCTCGGGAGCCACGTCCTTGTAGTTCTTGTACCACTTGAACGACGTAATCCCGCACTCCTCGACGATGTAGGGTATCTCCTCGATGTGCTCCCAGGAGAGCAGTCCCAGCGAGAAGAAGTAGTCGTGGTAGTAGTTGGGTTCGGCTTCCGCGAAGTAGCCGTCCATAATCTCCTCGTAGGAGCCGCCCCGGCGGAAGTAGTTGCCGATGGTCGTCACGCCGCCGACCAGGTCGGAGCGCGATTCGGTCTCGGCGTCGGCCTCCAGCCCGCGGTAGATACCGTGGTGGGTGTGTGGGTCGATCGCGCCCGGCAGGACGTACTTGCCCTCGGCGTCGACGACGCGGTCACCAGAGAGACTGCCCGAACGGGCGACAGCCGAAATCTCGTCGCCATCGGCTGCGACATCTGCTTCGAAGGTGCCCAGTTCAGGTGTGACGACGGTACCGTTCGCGATGACAAGGTCGTGTGTCATTGGTGGTTCTCCAGTTGTCTCATTCGGCGACTCCCTCGACCCATTCCTCGACTTCCTCGCGTTCGAGGACTTCGGCGTACTTCATCCAGAGGTCCATCAGGGCAATCTTGTGGCTGGCTTCGATGCGGTCGAACAGACACTCCTGGGGGAGCACGACGTTGAAGCCGTTCTGCTGAGCGTCGATGGCCGTCGCGCGCACGCAGCCACTCGTCGAGTTGCCGACGATGATGACCGAGTCGTGGCCGCCACGGACCAGTCGCGAGAGGATGTCCGTCCCGTAGAAGGCCGACGCGTACGATTTGTCGATGACCGTCTCGCCGTCTTCGGGCGCGACAGCGTCGACGATAGCGAGGTCCTCGTGTTCGGGGTCGTCGTAACTCGACGGGACGACACGCGTGTACGTGACCGGCAGTCCCTGCTCGCGGGCGAAGTCGAGGAACGGCTGGATGTGGTCGATTGCGTCCCACGCAATCTCCCCCATCGCGGTCCGGTAGTCCTCGACGGCGTCCAAGATGGGTTCGTCCTCACCGACGACGAGTCGCTGCATGTCGATGACCAGAACCATGGGGTTGGTCCCCATCCCTCTGGACTCCCAGGACGATGCACCCTCCTTGTCGTATCCGGCTGCGGAGATAACCTGCTTGTCACGCTCGGTAAGCAGGTCCTCCCAGATGCGCTCTGTCATGTGAACATCCGCCAGTATGCCGAGCAGTCGTATAATTCTGTGGGTAACCTCACTCCGTCGGCGCGAACGTCTGCAGCGTCCGGTCGACCCACTCCTCGTCGGTTCCCGCCGGTGCCCGAACGATTGGCAAGTCCACACCCATCGCTCGCAGGTCGGCCAGTTGCGCCCGCGCGTCCGCTGGCGTACCGACGACTGCGAGCCGGTCGAGCAGTTCGTCGCTAATGCGCTTGGCTCCGTCCTCCGTCGTCGGCGCTGCCCGGACGGCCTCGATGTCGTCGCCGAATCCCGCTTTTTCGGCGGCGCGGTCGTAATAGCCCGGAATATCCCGCAGATAGTAGGCGATGTGTTCGGCTGCGGCCCGCCGTGCCTGCTCGCGGTCCTCGTGGACCGCCGTCAGCACGTACATCGCGACATCTACTGCCGCCGGGTCTCGGTCGCCCCGCCGTGCTCCCTCGGCGAGCCACTCCTGTGCCTCCGCGAACTGGGATTCGGGGTAGAGGTTCGGGAGCCAGCCGTCGGCGTACTCGCCGGTTAGCCGGACGTTGCCCGGGCCGAGCGCGCCGTTGTAGATGGGGATTGACGCCCGTTCGGGCTCGAACGCCTCCCAGAAACTCGTTCGGGCGGGCGAGAAGAACTCCCCATCGAACCCCTCGGCCTCGCCGCGGAGATATCGCCGAACCAACTCGATGTACTCGGCCATCCGCGCGAGCGGTCGCTCGAACTCCGCACCGTGGAAGTCCTCGACGACGCCGGGGTGAGCGACGCCAAGTCCGAGGATTGCTCGCCCATCGGAATGGGCGTCAAGCGTCGCGACCGCCTGCGCGAGCGCGGCAGGCGTCCGCGAGAACACGTTGACGATACCGGTCGCCAGCCCGATATCCTCGGTGTGGGTCGCCCACCGTTCTAGCTTGCCGAAGGCGGATTTTCCCTGTCCTTCGGCGGCCCAGACGCTCTCGTAACCCAACTGTTCGGCGCGAACCACCAGGTCGGGGTCGTCCCGGAGCGAAAACAGGATGCCGACCCGTTCGCTGTCGGTGCTGGCCGCGTCGTCGCTCACTGTCCCGTCAACACGCTCGCTCACGACTCGACCACTCCTTCGACTGCGAGGTCGTTGTACACGTCCAGTCGCTGAATCAGTCCGTCACGGACCTCGTAGACGTCGACGTACCGCACGTCTTCGAATGCCTCGCCGTCGTTGTCGACGCCGTAGAGGGTGCCGAGGCTGACGACGTGTGGGCCGGCGGTTATCCAGCGGTCGAACTCCTTGCCAGCCCACTCGTAGCGTGGGGCCAGAAAGGCCAGAAACTCCTCTGGGGCGTCCGGTCCCTCGAATCGCTCGCCCGGGAGCGTGATGATCGTCTCGTCGTCGAACAGTTCGCCGATGGTGTCGCGCTCCTCGTCTTCGCTCATCCGGTCGAAAAACTCCTCGACAGTCTCGCGCGGTGCTCGTGACATACCTGCCTCTCACGGCCCCAGGAGTATAAATTGGGCTGCCGGTCGAGTTGGCCTGCGGATTTCGGGTGACCGGTACATTTAGGCAGAGCCACTCCATTGTCCGTGGTATGGCATCCCCCGAACCGGAGCCCCAGCAGCGCACGCTGGACGACGCGAGTGCCGAAGTCGTCTCTGCCGACGAGGTCGAGTTCGACGTGGAGACGGACGTACTGGTCGCCGGCGGCGGCGGGTGTGGCCTCACGGCGACGCTCGCTGCCTGCGAGAACGACGACCTGACTGTCACCCTCCTGGAAAAGAGCGACGAGGTCGGCGGTAACGCCGCCCTCTCGACCGGGATGATTCCCGCCGCTGGAACGCGACTCCAGCAAGCGGCGGGCATCGAGGAGACGCCCGCGGATATGGCTCGCGACATCCTGGAGAAGAACGGCTACGAGGCCGACGAGGAGATGGTCCAGCACCTCTGTGAGAACAGCGTCGACCTGATCCACTGGCTGGTCGACGACTGGGACCTCTCCCTGCATCTCGTGGACGATTTCAAATACCCAAAACACTCCGAGTACCGGATGCACGCGCCGCCGGGTCGCAACGGCGAGAACCTTGTCGCGGAGATGAAAGAGCGCATCGAGGCCGAGGAGAACACGGAACTGCTGACGAACACACCGGTCACGAAGCTGGTCGCGAAAGACGGGGCCGTCGAGGGCGTCATCGCTGGCGCGGTCCGCGAGGAAGCCATCCGCGCGGAGACGGTCATCCTGGCAACCGACGGCTTCGCCGGCAACAAGCAGATGGTTCGCACGTTCTGTGACGAGGACATCGCCAACGCGCTGTACTACGGCTCGGACGGCAACACCGGCGACGGCATCCGCTGGGGTGCCGAACTCGGCGGCGAACTCGCCTCCATGGACGCCTATCAGGGCCACGCGACGGTGGTCCGCGGGACCGGCGCGCTCTCGACGTACGCCGTCGTGATGAACGGCGGTATCCTCGTCAACGTCGACGGCGAGCGCTTTGGCAACGAGTCGAAGGGGTACTCGCAGTTCGCACTCGACGTAGTTCGCCAGCCCGACGGCGTCGCCTACGAGATTTTCGACGAGCGCATCTTCGAGAAACTCGACGGCGAGTTCGACGACTTCGACCGCGCCGTCGACCTGGGCTCGTACGTCAGCGCCGACACTGTCGAGGGCCTCGCCGACGAACTCGGCTGTGCTCCCGAGGCAGCCCGCGAGGCAGTCGAGTCCTACAACGCCGCTGTCGAGGCCGACGAACCCGACGAGGTCGGCCGGCTGGACGGCCGTCACACCCTCTCCCCGCCGTTCTACGGGACACAGGTCACCGGCTCGCTCTTCCACACGCAGGGTGGGCTCGTCGTCGACGAACACGGCCGCGTACTCCGCGAGGACGACTCGACTGTGGGCAACCTCTACGCCGGCGGCGGCTGTGCGACCGGCATCAGCGGCCACGGCGCGGACGGGTATCTCTCCGGGAACGGCCTCACCACCGCGATGGGCTTTGGCCGACTCGCCGGTATTCATGCCCGTCAGTCCCTCGGGGAGTGACCGATGGCACTCGCTGGCTCGTTCGAAGGGAAAACCGTTCTCTTGACCGGCACGGCTCGCGGTATCGGACGGGCGTGTGCGACGTACTTCGCCGAGCGCGGCGCGACCGTCGTCGGCGGCGACGTCCGGGACCAGTCCGATACCGTCGCGGCCTGCGCGGACCTGTCGGGGACGTTCGACCCCGTGACCGTCGACGTGACCGACAGCGCGGCTGTCGCGGCCCTGGTCGAACGCGCGGCCGACACCGGACGCATCGACGTACTCGGCAACGTCGCCGGCATCGTCGAGCGCGGGCCGATATCGGCTCACGACGACGCGAGTTGGAACCGCTCGGTGGCGATAAACCTCACTGCGCCGTTCGAAATCGCTCGCGCCGCCGTCCCGCATCTCCGGGAGACCAGCGGCGCAATCGTCAACATCTCGTCTATCTACGGCCAGATTGGCGCCAGCGAACGCGCCGGCTACGCCTCGACGAAAGCCGGACTCGAGGGATTGACGCGCGCACTCGCCGCGGAGTTGGGCGCTGACGGTATCCGTGTCAACGCCGTTGCACCGGGATTTATCGAGACCCCGATGACCGAACCCTACGCCGATGACGACGCGGCCCGCGAGCGGTTTCGAGACCTGGCGGCACTCGACCGGCTGGGCGACCCCGACGAGGTCGCAAGCGTCGTTGGCTTCCTCGCCAGCGATGCCGCGTCTTTCGTGACTGGTGAGACGATTCTGGTCGATGGCGGCCGGGCGACCGTCGAGTGAGGCCGGTCGCCGCCCACCGGTGCCGTGGGTGGCACTCCCGAACGGGAAAACGTTTATTCTCCTGTACGGAGACGTTCAACTGTGACTCGCCCACTCCTAGAGACCGAGGAGCTGACGAAGACGTTCGGCTCGCTCGTCGCCAACGACGGGATTTCCCTGACTGTCGACGAGGGAACCATCCACGGGATTATGGGGCCGAACGGGTCGGGGAAGTCGACGTTCTTCAACACCGTCACGGGCTTTTACCAGCCCGACGGCGGCACCGTCAGATTCGACGGTGAGGACGTGACCGGCTGGACCCCCGACCGTATCGCCCGCCGCGGCCTCGGCCGCACGTTTCAGATTCCATCGCCCTTCGAGGACCTCACCGTCCACGAGAACCTGCTTGCTGTCTTCACTGACGGACTGCGCTCTGGCCTCCGGGTTCCCGCCGAAAAGCGCGAGCGGGCCGACGAACTGCTCGATCTGCTCGAAATCGACCACATCGCCGACCAGGAGGCCGGCGGTATCTCCGGCGGCCAGGAGAAACTGCTCGAACTCGGCCGCATTCTGATGCTCGAACCGGCGTGTGTCCTGCTGGACGAACCGACGGCCGGCGTCAACCCGTCGCTGCGAAATCGCTTGCTCGAACACCTCGACACGCTCAACGACCGCGGGACGACATTTGTCATCATCGAGCACGATATGCGCGTCATCGCGGACATCTGTGACCGCGTGACGGTCTTCGACCAGGGCGATGTCATCGTCGAGGGTGACTTCGAATCGGTGACCAGCGACGACCGGGTCCGGGAGGCGTATCTCGGCGCCAGTGCAGAACACGACGCGTCACTGGAGACGCTCATCGCGAGAGACGACGAAGACGAGCAGCCCCCCGTTGCTGGGGAGTCCGGTGCCGGCCAGCAGCCGGCTGCCACTGTCGACGGACAGGCGGCACCGGCGGGTGGTTCCGGCGGCGCGGCCGCGGCCGCGAGCAGCGTTGCGAACGTGGCGACTGGCGTCGCCGCCGACGCCGAGGACGAGCCGTGGATTGTCGGCGAAAACCTCGTCAGCGGCTACGGGAGCCACCGTATCGTCGACGATGTCTCCGTCGAGAGCCGCGACGGCGTGACCTGCATCTTCGGTCCGAACGGGTCGGGGAAATCGACGCTGCTGAAGACGCTTGCCGGCGTCGTCCCCGCCTGGGAGGGACAAATTCGCCACCGCGGGACGGACGTGACCGGCAACTCCCCGGCCGACAACGTCGAACGCGGCATCACGATGCTCCCACAGGACGGTGGTATCTTCGGGAACCTCACCGTTCGGGAGAACCTCCTGTTGGGTGGGTACACCGTCGACGAGCGGTCGGTTCGCGAGGAGCGACTTGAGGACGTACTCGCGGCGTTTCCCGAACTCGAAGACAAGCTGAACGCCCGCGGGCGCTCGCTGTCGGGCGGCCAGCAGATGATGCTCAGCTACGGTCGCGCGATGATGACCGGCGCAGAGGTGTACCTGCTGGACGAACCCTCCAGCGGACTCGCCCCGTCGCTCATCGACCAGGTGTTCGAGATGACGCGACGGCTCGTCGACAGTGGTGCACAGGTGATGCTCATCGAGCAGAACGTCCGGGAAGCGCTCCGGGTTGCCGACTACGTCTACATTCTCGCACAGGGGCAACTCCAGTTCGAAGGCTCTCCGGACGACCTCACCGACGAGGACGACCTGGTCGAACTGTATCTCGGTCTCGACTGACTGCTCTCCGCTGGCAAATATCACGACGTTTCTCAACAAACTATATGTGTACCGGTCACACAATAGCTCTGTATGGGACGCAATCCCGCCAGTGGTGTCAGTAGACGGTCGTTTATCAAATACAGCGGTGCAGTCGGTGTCGCCGGCGCACTCGCCGGCTGTGGGCTTCAGGACGGAACGTCGACCAACGGCGATTCGGTCGACGAGGTCGTCATCGGCTCGAACCACCCGCTCAGCGGTAGTCTCAGTAACACCGGCGAGCGGATGGACCAGGCGGTCAAGCTGGCCGCGATGATGAAAAACGAGGACGGCGGCATCGAATCACTCGACGGTGCCGAGGTCAGCGTCGTCAGCGGTGACAACGAGGGGGCACAGGAACTGGGCGGCGAAGTCGCACAGGAACTCATCGACGAGGGCGCAGACGTACTGACGGGGTGTTACTCCTCGCCAGTGACCAGCGCGGCGACGCGGACCGCCGAGAGCGAGCGCATTCCGTTCGTCATCTCGGTGTCGGTCGCAAACTCCATCCTGCAGGATACCGACCTCAACTACGCGTACCGGCCGCAGCCGTCGGCCCGACAGATGGGTGTCGACAGCGCGAACCTCCTGCCGCAGGTGGTTCGGGACGGCGGACAGGAAATCGAGACCGCCGGGCTCTTTTACATCGACATTAGCTTCGGGCAGTCCATCCGGGACACGCTCCAGGAGGAACTCCCGAACAACGGCGTCGAAGTCGTCGCCGAGGAGTCGATTGGCTTTGGCGAGACCGCAGACACGCAGGTCACCAGCTTCCGGAACGCGGACCCCGACGCCATCATTGCGACGACGTACCGCGCCGGGACCATCGAACTGCTCAGCGCGATGGACAACCAGAACTACCGACCGCCGATTCTGGCCGGCTGTTCGAACGCGGCGATGAACGACGTCAGCGCGCTCGAAGAGATGGGCCAGACCGCGGAGGGTGGGTTCGCGACGAACTTCGCACTCGACCCGACCTCTTCGCGAGCCGGCGACGTTCGGTCACGCTTCGAAGAGGAGTACGACTCCGGCTTCGACGCAAACGTGGCGATGACCTACGCATCGACGGAAGTCATTCTCGCGGCAATCGAGGAAGCAGGGTCGGCAGACCCCGAAGACATCAACGACACGCTCAAAGAGATCACCGTCGAGGACCACGTCGCTGCAATGCCGCCGATTACCTTCCGCGACGACGGGGAAAACGAGAACGCACTCGCTCCCCTGTTCCAGGTTCAGGACCTTCAGGACCGCGTCGTCGCACCCGAGGAATTCGCAGAGACTGAGCCGCAGTTCTAACTATCGCTCATATGTTTTCCTGTCTCCTGTCTGGCGGTTGTGCTCAGGGAGTGGCCGCTGTCGCCGCGACAGGCCTGTTCGAAGCGGGTGGACCGTTTTCGGTCGTCGGCGTCTCGGTTCCGGACGCTCCGATTCTTGCACAGCTTATCGTGTTCGCAGTGCTGCTCGGCGGCATCTATGGGCTCGTTGCACTCGGTTTGACCATGATTTTCGGCGTGATGGACGTTATCAACTTCGCACACGGTGCGTTGATGGTCGTCGCGATGTACACGCTGTTGTATATCTCGGATGCGACCGGCGTCTCGCCGTTTCTCGTCATCCCGTTTGCCGTCCTGTTGCTGTTCCTCCTCGGGGCAGGCATCTACCGGGTGACTATCGCACCGATTATCGAGGCTCCACAGGAAAACCAGCTAATCGTCACCTTCGGGGTGTTGCTGATTCTGGTGAGTACGGTCGAGATACTCTTCGGGGCGGACCCGCGGAGTCTCGACCTCAATCTCGGTTCGTTCGATGTCGCCGGCGTGTTCATTCCGGAGGGACAGCTCTACGCGCTCATCATCGCGCTCGTCGCGCTCGTGGGAACGTACCTGTTCCTCCAGCGGACGATGCTCGGGCGTGCAATCCGGGGCACTGCCGACAACCGCGACGGCGCGCAGTACGTCGGCATCAACGTCCCCCGAATCGACGCGCTCACGTTCGGTATCGGTGCTGCACTGGCTGGACTGGCCGGGGCTGTCGTGCCCCTGTTCCAGTCGTTTACCCCGTTCCTCGGGGACCGGTATCTCATCAACGCCTTCGTCGTGGTCGTGCTCGGTGGACTCGGCTCGTTCCCCGGTGCCTTCCTCGGCGGGCTCGTCGTCGGGTTTCTCCAGGTGTTCGGGTCGTTCTATCTGGACGGCTCGCTCTACCAGGTCGTCATCTTCCTGGTCTTTATTCTGGTGTTGCTCGTGAAACCGGAAGGACTGCTCGGAGGGTCGGCCGATGAGTAACGTCCTCACCCGGGCTATCGACCGGTACGGCCAGTTCCGGGGTCAGTGGTATGCACTGCCGGTGTTGCTGGCGGTGACATTCGTTATTCTCGCGGCGCTGCCGGTTCTCCGGCGGGTCGCCGTCCTCGGCTACGCGCCGCTGGGCTGGCTCAGTCTCAACATGCTCATCATCACGCTCATCTGGGCGACGACCGCCCAGGCGTGGAACATCATGTCCGGCTACACCGGGCAGTTCTCCTTCGGGCACGCGGCCTTCTTCGGTATCGGGGCCTACGCGACCATCATCCTGACCAGTGACTTCGGCATCTCGCCGTGGGTCGGGATGCTCGTCGGCAGCGTCATCGCAGCCGTCTACGGGCTGGTCATCGGCGCGTTGACCTTCCGGTACGAGCTGAAAGGTCACTACTTCGCGCTGGCGACGCTGGCCTTCGCCGAGTTGCTACGGTACACGTTCAACAACGTCGCCGCGCTCGGCGGTGCGAGCGGCTACTTCAGACCACTCGCCCGGGAGTACGCCGACGGCCCCGGACTGGTCGCGTTCCAGTTCGTGGCTGACCTCCCGTACTACTACATCATCCTCGCGTTCCTGGTCATCGTGACCGCCATCTCGCTGGTCATCAACCGGTCACAGCTGGGCTACTACCTCTTTGCGATTCGCGAGCGCGAACAGGCCGCCTCGGCTATCGGCGTCCCGACCTACCGGTACAAGCTGCTTGGCATCTCCGTGAGCGCCTTCTTCACGGCATGGCCCGGCGCGTTCTGGGCGATGTACTTCAACACGATTCGGCCGGACACGGTCTTCGAGTTGCTCGTCAACGTCGAAGTGCTCCTGCCGGCCATCGTCGGTGGCATCGGGACCGTTCTCGGTCCCATCGTCGGTGCGTTCATCGTCACGCCGGTCAGTGAGTTCGTCCGCCAGTCGTTCGACATCTCCGGGCTGAACAACGCTGTCTACGGTGTCGTTCTCATCGCAATCGTGCTGTACAGCCCGAAGGGTGTCGTCTCCTGGCCGTCGCGGCTAGCAGACCTGCTCCGGAAACACACTGGCCTGCTCGACTCCGATGACAGCTGAACACGACCTCGCGACCTTCGCTGCCGAACTCACTTACGAGGATATCCCCGAGGCCGTTCGGGACCGGACCGGACTGACTGTCGCCGATACCCTCGGTGCCATCGTCGGCGGGTCGGCCGACGGCGCGATTCGCTCACTCGCCAGGCGCTGGACCGAGACGGTGTCCGGCACTGCGACGGTGCTCGGCACCGACGGCACTGAGACGGCACCGCCGCTCGCAGCCTTCTGCAACGGTGCTGCCGGGACCGTCCTCGAACTCGACGAGGGACATCGCTTCGCCGCCGGTCACCCGTCTGTTCACGTGTTGCCGGCGCTGCTGGCCGACGCCGAAGTCGGCTACGGGAACAGCGAGGCGTTCGTCCGCTCGTTCGTCGCGGGCTACGAGGTGGCTGTCCGGACCGCACGCGCACTCGGAACGCTCGAGTCCGGCTATCACCCCCACGGCGTCTGGGGGGCGGTCGGCGGCGCGGCCGCAGTCGCCCGCTCGCGCGACCTCGACCCGGAGACCACGCGGACGGCTATGGCCATCGCTGCGAACTACGCCCAGCACACTCGCTTCGAGGCGGCGACTGAGGGTGCGACCGTCCGGAACGCCTACGCCGGGATGAGCAACCTCTCCGCGCTCGTCGCGGTCGACCAGGCCGAAGCCGGCTTCACCGGACTCGACGACGGCATCGTTCGCCACCTCGGCCTCGCCGCAGCAGACGAGGTAGAGACGGCGGCACTGTCGGCGGACCTGGGCGAGCGGTGGGAGCTGGCACACGGCTACTTCAAGATTCACGCCGCGTGTCGGTACACTCACCCAGTTCTGGACGCGCTCGCCGCACTCGATGGGGACATCGACCCGGCGGACGTGGAGTCGGTGCTCGTCGAGACGTATCCCGCCGCCGCACGGCTGACCGAGACGCGGCCGCGAAACCAGTTGCAGGCGAAGTTCTCCATCCCGTTTGCCGTCGCGACGGCGCTGCTGACGGGCGAGACGAGCCCACAATCCTTCGAGGCCGACGCGATTACGTCCGAGGCCAAGGCGCTGGCCGAGCGAGTCACGGTCACTGTCGACGACGACATCGCGGCCCGCGCACCCGACCAGCGCGGTGCACGCGTCACCGTCGAGACTGCCAACGGCACAATCAGCAAGGAGATTGTAGCGCCGAAAGGGGGCGACCACGACCCGATATCGGAGGCCAGACTCGAAGAGAAGTTCCACACCCTCGTCGGGCCTGTCATCGGCCCCGGCCGGGCAGAGACACTCTGGGAGAGCGCGCGAGCGCTCGAACCCCCACGCGTGCTCTGTACGCTGGCTCAGCGATAGCCCCCTACGCTTTTGCCGGCTCCCCCCCTCGCCTCTCGTATGACAACGCAGTACACTCGCGAGTGGGAACGGCTGGTCAACGACTTTCTCACCGACCCCCTCGACGACGACGTGCGCGAGCACGGCCGACAGACCGTTTCGGATGTGCTCGCGGCCGCCGTCGCGGGGTCGGCCGTCCCCTCGATAGCCGGGGTCGCCAGTGAGGCCGACTTTGCCGACGGCGGCGCGTCCGTTCTCGGAACCAACCGACAGGTTGCACCAGCACAGGCGGCGCTGGTCAACACGGCAGCGGCCATCGCACAGGAAACCGAGGAAGGGCACAACACCGGTGGGCACGTCGGCGCGAGCATCGTCGCCGGTGGTCTCCCGGTCGCAGAAACCCAGAACGTCGACGGCGAAACCTTCGTCGACGCGTGCGTACGGGCCTACGAAATCTGTGTCCGACTCGAACGCGCTATCTTCGCGATGAAAGACCGCATGAACGACGCCATCCCGTGGCTCGTCCGGAATCCCCACTCGACGTGGACGACGGTCGGGCCAGCGGTGACGAGCGCACTCTGTCTCGGGGCAGACGCCGACCAACTCAGAGAGACGTTCCGCATCGCGTCGAACCTCGCGGTCGTCTCGATGCACGACCCATACGCTGAGGGCGCGCCGTCGCGCAATTTCACGGCGGGCTTTTCGGCACAGGTCGGCGTGACGGCGGCACTGACCGGCGTCGCCGGACTGGGCGGCTCGCTCGCGGCCGTCGAATCCGTTTACGACCCGTTCGAAGAGATGCTCCCCGAGGGGTTCACGAGCCAGTTCGAGACGCTCGGCGAGGAATGGGCTATCGCCGAGAACTACGTCAAGCCGTATCCGTCCTGTCGGTACACCCACCCACCGCTCGATGCACTCCGTGACGCTGTCGACGGACGGGATATCGACCCGGCCGCTGTCGAACGAGTCATCGTCTCGACGTTCGCCAACGCGACTGACATGGACCACGACGAACCGACGACGATGACCGGTGGCAAGTTCTCCACGCCGTACGTGCTCGCCAGATATCTCCACGACGGCAGCGTCGACCTCGACCACTTCACCGACGAGGCGCTGGCCGACGAGACGGTTCTCGGCCTTGCCTCGCTGGTCGAACTTACTGAAGACGACTCGTACGAGGCCGCGTTCCCCGATTCGTGGGGCGCAAGCGTCACGGTCAAACTGGCAGACGGCACTGCACTGACGGGCGAGCGAGACTATCCACGAGGCGACTACCGCGACCCGATGCCGGCAGCCGAGTATCGCGACCGCAACCGCACACTGCTCGCGCATGGACTTCCCGAACGCCGTGTCACAGACGCGCTTGACGCACTCGAAACAGTTGCCGACCGACCAGTCCGAACGACGGCGGCCGCGCTGACTCAGTAAAACTGAACAGCTGTTCTGCAAGACTGAACGCAAACGACATTCTTTTGACCGACACGCACATACGCGTAACTATGCCAACCAAAGACACACCAAACGGGGCGTCAGTCGGAGCAACTGAACGTTCGTTCGCCATACTCGAACAGCTGGCTGCAGAGCAGGGCAGTGGTGTCTCCGCGCTGGCCGAGACGTTGTCTCTCTCGAAGAGCACGGTGCACAATCACCTGCAGACGCTCCGTCAGCTCGGCTACGTCGTCAAGAACGGCGACGAGTACCGCCTTGGACTCCAGTTTCTTGGACTGGGTGACCGTGCGCGCCAGCGTCACGACCTCTATCACGTCGCCAAACCGGAGACCGACAGCCTGGTCGAGGCGGTTGGTGAACGTGCACAGGTGATGGTCGAGGAAGATGGTGTTGGCATCTACGTCTACCAGTCGCTGGCCGACCAGGCCGTCCGGACGGATTCGCACATCGGAACTGTCGTCGACCTGCACGCGACCGCCGTCGGAAAGGCATATCTCGCACATCTCTCCGACGAGCGTCTCGATGCGATTCTCGACCGCGACGACTTCGCCGAACAAACCCCCAACACCCTCACCGACACCGAGGCGTTGCGGACAGAACTGGACGAGATTGCCGAACAGGGGTATGCGTTCAACGACGAGGAGCGGACTGTCGGCATGCGTGCTGTCGGTGCGCCGATTCTCGCCGACGACGACGAACGCGTTCTCGGGGCGCTCAGTGTCTCGGGCCCCACCACGCGAATGAACGGCTCGTGGTATCACGAGGAAGTTCCCGAGATGGTCGCCCAGTCCGCCCGTGTCATCGGTATTCGGGCGACGTACTCGTGAGTGTTCTGCATAGACGAACAACTGTTCGGAAAGCGCCCGATTTCCTTACACTCGTATGGCTGTAATACCTCTCCGCAAACTTCCAGCTTTGACTGGCGGTCTACATGCTCTTTGATATGTATTATAAATTTTGAAACTGTATAATACTAGTAAAACTGAACTATCGACTCTCCTTCTCCGATAATTTCTTAGGGGTGATAAAATCCGCTAAGAGTGCCTGAAAATGTATCCTCTGGTGGAAAAACACATCTCTTTCCGAGTAGAGCGATGTCGTTTTCTCCGAGAAATATAGTATCGAAAATTCGCATTTGAAGGGCCTAAAACCCCAATACTATGTCTTCCAGGCCTATAGCTGACAAAAGACAATACTAAAAATAAAATTATATATAAAAATCCTATACTTAAGTCGAAACAACCAGGATAGCGTGAGGCACATAGCGGGGACCACTCGCTGGGTTGCTGTCTCTTCCACCAGGAAGCTACCGTCCGCAGACTGACACAGAATAGCTGGTCGGCAATACGGTCGGTAACAGGGGACGGTGTCGGCGCGGACTCCTTCTACGCCGTCGCTTCCGCGACTGGCTCGATTGTAATCGTCATCTCGATGCCTTCCACGTCCCACGTTTCGCGGTGGCCATCGTCGACGGCACCGAACGACTCGGCACGGACCTCTTCGGCGATGAGACTCTCGTGCTCTCGAACGAGGTCGGCGACGCGCTCGTCGGCCACGTCGAGGTCGACCGTAATCTCCTCCTCGATGTCCAGATCGAGGTCTTTGCGCATCTCCTGGACCCGGCGGATGACTTCGCGAGCGTACCCCTCGCTCTCGATGTCCTCGGTCAGCGAGGTGTCGACGTAGACGACGCCCGCGCTGTCGAGTGCCTCGAACTCGGTGCCCGAGACGCCCTCTGGAGTCTCGGTGACGAACTCGACCATCTCGTCGGTGAGGTCCACGTCCATCCCGGTCGCGTCCTCGACGGCGGCTTCCAGCGTGGCCAGGACTGGCTCGTCGATGCGGGCCTCGTTGAGCGCACCCATGATGCGGCCGGCGTCGTCGCCGAAGGCGGGCCCGAGGACGCTCATGTCTGCCTGCGCGGAATAGGCGAGTTCACCCCAGCCACCCTCGTCAGGCCCGACGATGCTCACCTCGCGTGCGTTCAGCCGGTCGGCGATGAGGTCGGCGCGGCGCTCGATAGCGTCGGCCACCCGGTCGTCCGGCGCGTCGACGACGACTTCCGGGACGGGCCAGCGAAGCTTTCGCTCTGCCTGCTGGCGGGCGTTCGAGCCCGCTTCCTCGACCGCCTGCACGACCTCGATGTCGTCTTCGAGTGCGACGTCCCGCAGCGACGGGTCGGCTTCCGGCCAGTCGCACATGTGGACGGTGTCGTATCCGGCGTCGCCGGTGAGCGTGCCGTAGATCTCGTCGGCGACCAGCGGCGCGTACGGCGCAAAGAGCGCGACGACCTCCGTGAGCACGTGGTAGAACGTGGCGTAGGCGGCCTGTTTGGAGTCGCTCTCTTCTTCTTCCCACATCCGCTCGCGGACGACCTGGATGTAGAAGCGCGACACGTCCTCGACGACGAACTCCAGTAGCGCGTCGAGCGCGCGGTCCTGGCGGTAGTCGTCCCACTGTTCGGCCATCTCTGCTTTGACGGCCTGGAGTCGTGAGAGAACCCACTCGTCGACCGTCTCCAGCTGTGCGTCCTCGACCGTCACCGTTTCGGCGGCTTCGCCGCCTTCGCCTCGCGATTCCCCTGGAATCGCGCCAGGCTCAAACCCATCGAGACGCATGTACGGCAGCGGGAACCGGAAGACGTTCCAGAGGATGTTCAGGTCCCGCT
>JAZKTK010000050.1:0-20486 GCA_036625595.1 Haloarculaceae archaeon
GACCGCGAGGACGAACGAAGTGAGTCCTCGATAGATGGGAGCGGAGAGCGACCCGCGAACCGCGCCGAGAGCGATTCCGACGGCGGCGACCTCTACGCCAGCATCTCCTTTGCCTCGCTGGAAGTCGGCACTGTCGGCGGCGGGACCAAACTCCCGACCCAGTCGGAAGCGCTCGACATCCTCGGGCACGCGGGCGGCGGCGAGCCGGCTGGTGCGAACGCAGACGCGCTCGCGGAACTCATCGCCGTCGGCGCGCTGGCGGGCGAACTCTCACTGGTCGCAGCATTCACTTCTCGCCATCTCGCCAGCGCTCACGAAGAGTTGGGTCGGTAGTCACCGCTCGCGGCGACTCATCTCCACGAACAGGAAGACTGCTCCGCCGATAATGACTGCGAGTCCGAGCAGCCAGAGTACACTCTGTCCCAGTGCCGTCCCGACGACCAGCAGCGTCCACCCCAGGCCGGCGACGCCGTGTGCCATCGCTGCCGTCGCGTCGCCCTGCCAGTAAAACAGAATCGCACCGAGGTCGAGCGCGACGGCCAGCGCGACGAACGAGAAGGCCGCAATCGGAACGCCGACGCCGCCGAGCCCAATCGGCGGCACGAACGGTTCTGCCAGAAAGAGCGCGCCGGCGAGCGCCATGAACGCACCGACGACCAGCGGCGCCGGGTCGAGTTTGTTGATGTTCATAGTAGTCGGTACTGCCCACCGTTCTCTGTCGCGTCGCCCGCGCGAACGAGTTTCTGAAGTGTCTTGCGGGTGTACTCGGCGGGGACGCCCCGTTCGCTCGCGTAGGCGACCACCGCCTCTTCGTCGGGACTCTCGAGCGCCCGGAGCGCCTGCGTGACCGTTTCTTTGCGACTCTGCGTGCCGCCGGAGCCGCGTTTCGTCCGCTCGGCTGCCGCGGCAACCGCGTCGGTGTCGACACCCGATTCCTGGAGATACGTTTCGTCGTCGATACCGGAATCGTCGACGTAGCTGTCCATCTCCGCAAAGGAATCGAGGCCGGCGAAGGCGTCGCCCATGTCCTGTCGGGTCGCCAGCATCGACGACCGTACTTCGCGAGCGTGGTTCTCGTCGTCGGTGGTGACGAACTCGCGACGTTTCTTGTACTTCCGTGTGGTGCCACAGCGGGGACACTGACTGGTCTCGGGGTGTCCCTCGACAATCCAGAGGGCGGAACACTCGCCGCAACCAACGACGGCGTACATAGTCGTTCGTTTGCGTCCGTGCGAGCAAGAAAGCTCCGTTCCACACTGTCCCGGCCCACGGTCGTTTGTCGGCCCAACGCTTAGGATGGTTCCAGTTGGCTGTGTTGGTATGGAATCGATGGCACCCGCAGACGGCGAGACCGTCGAAGCGGTCGAGGGCGTCTACCTGACGCAGTTAGTCGCCGGCGAGCGAACCAGCGTCCAGCACTTCCACATCGAACCCGGTGCGCGCGTCCCCGAACACAGCCACGAACACGAACAGGCTGGCTACATTGCACACGGGACGTTCACGTTTCTCGCCGCCGACGAGGAACACGTCATCAGCCCGGGCGAGACTTACGTCATTCCAGGCGGTGAACCACACGCCGCAGAGAACCGCGCGGACATTCCCGTCTCCGGTATCGACATTTTCAGTCCACCCCGGACAAACCCCGACTGGATGGATTGAGGCCACAACCAGCTGACAAACTGCATCGCAGTTCGACGGCGCTGACCGGTCCCGCTGACCCGTGGATATAATTATCTCATGGCCATCTCCCCATGTATGCGCCGGAGTTGGCGACAGTGACCAGTCCGCGTGAAAACGCGGACGCCGACGGTGACAGACTCCTCTCACCCACTGTCGAGACACTACTCGAAGACCCCGAGCAGTTCGAGACGTTCTTCGAAGGACCCACCGAGGGACCACTCGCCGTCGTCGGCGACCCCTTTGCCGGGCGAGAAGTCGTTCTCGACCACGCCGTCGAGCGACTCGATGCAACGCGCGTTCGTCTCGAGCCCGGTGACGGCGTCGCCCCAGTTCGAGACGCAATCGGTGAAGGACCGGTCGTCGTCGACGACTGCCAGCACCTCTACCGGCGGGTTATCGACGGTTTCGAACCGCTCGAGGAGTTTCTCGGACTGCTCGCGACTACCGAGGACCCGCTGGTTGCTGGCTGGAACCGCTACGCGTGGTCGTATCTGGAACTCGTCCGCGAACTCGACCAGTCGTTCGGGAGACGCGCCGATGTCGGTGCCGTCGCCGCCGAACAACTCGCCGAACTGCTTCTCTCGCGGTACGACACCGTTCCCGAGTTCGCCGCAAACGAGACGGAGCATGACCGATTGTTCACAGTCGAGCGATACGGCGTCGATCTCCGCGGGTCGCGATTTTCCGTACCGATACCGACGCCGAATCTGTCAGTGATTCACTGGCGACGGGCGGACCCGACACCCGAGCCACGGGACGTGGTGTTCGAACGACTCGCAGCCGCCGCTGACGGGAACCTCGGTGTGGCGTCGGCACTCTGGGAGGTAAACCGCGGCGACACTATTCGGCCGAGCGAACTGACGACGCCGACTATCGACCTGACGCTCGACCGTACCGAGAGTTTCTGTCTCCGGATACTACTCGCCAAAGAGCGCGTTCAGCGAGCAGAACTGGTTGCCATCGCCGACGGCGACCTCGACCGCATTCTCGGTCGACTCCGGCGAGCGGGAATCGTAACACAGTCCGAGGGCGTCGTTTCGCTTGACCCCACCAGAGTGCCAGCAGTTATCAGTAACACAGACAGGAGTCGGATACTGTGACGCTGCTCCAGACGAATGTCGGCGGTGTTCAGTTCGACCCCTCAGTCGTCATTGGCGTACTCGTGATACTCGGTGGTGCGTACGTTCTGGCTCGCATCCTTACGTTCGCACTCTCGACGCTCGCGGAACACAGCGGTCCTCGGCGTATCACGGTCAAGATGTCGATCCCGATTGTCAAGTTCTTCGTCTACGGGACCGCGCTGTATCTCGTTCTTGGCCCACTCCTCCAGCTATCTGCGACGCAACTGCTCGCGGTCTCTGGTATCCTCGCCGCTGCAATCGGCTTCGGCCTTCGTGACCTCTTTTCGGGCGTTATCGGCGGGCTGGTCGTCATTCTAGAACAACCTTATCAGGTCGGAGACAAGGTCGAGATTGGCGACAACTACGGTGAAGTGACGGACATCAGCCTCCGTGCGACAACTCTCGTGACGGCCGACGACACTGCTGTCGTCGTCCCGAACGCGACTCTCTTTACGGAGAACGTTTCGAACGCAAACAGCGGTAACCCGGAGATGATGGTTGTCACTCGCGTTTCTCTCGCTCCTGACGCCGACATCGACCGGGCGATGGCAATCGTCGAGGACGCACTCGTCACCTCGAAATACGTCTACATCGACGACACCCACCCGGTCGCTGTCCACGTCTCCGACGAGACGTTCTACCGTGAGATTCGCGGAAAAGCGTACGTCGCCGACCTTCGCGACGAGTTTGCCTTCTCGACGGATGTCACCAAACGCGTGCTCGATGCGTTCGACAGAGAGGACATCGAGACGCCCGAGATACAGGGCTGGCTCCCGGTAGACGAGTAATCGAAAAACAGCCGTGAAATCCGGTCAGACTGTCGGTCGAACTTGCTCAGGCGAGCTTTTCAATATTGCTGACGACTTCTTCGGCGTACTCGCTCGTGGCGAGTTTCTCGCCGCCATCGATCTGGCGTTCGAGGTCGTACGTGACTTTCTTCGAGGAGATGGTTTCCTCGACGGCGTCTTTGACGAGCTGTGCGGCGTCGTTCCAGCCCATGTACTCGAACATCAGGACGCCCGAGAGCATCATCGCGGTCGGGTTGACCTTGTCCTGACCGGCGTACTTTGGCGCGGAGCCGTGGACCGGCTCGGCGAGACAGAGTCCGTCGCCGAAGTTCGCACCGGGTGCGATGCCGAGACCACCAATCTGCGCTCCGCAGGCGTCGGAGAGATAATCGCCGTTGAGGTTCATCGTGGCGATGACGTCGTAGTTGTCGGTTCGGGTCAGAATCTGCTGGAGCATGTTGTCGGCGATGCGGTCGTTGACGACGACAGCCTCCTCGGGGGCTTCACCGTCGCGCTCCTCCCAGAGGGTGTCCTCGCTGATGACCTCGTCGCCGTACTCTTCCTCTGCGACTTCGTAGCCCCAGTCGCGGAACTGCCCCTCGGTGAACTTCATGATGTTCCCTTTGTGAACGAGGGTGACCGAATCGCGGTCGTGTTCCAGCGCGTAGTCGATGGCCTGTCGGACGAGTCGCTTCGTTCCGTACTCCGTAATCGGCTTGACACCGATGCCGACCGGGCCGTCGTGGATGACGTCGTCTGCGCCCATCTCGTCTTCGACGAACTCCTTGACCTGCTGGACTTCGTCGGTGCCGGCCTCCCACTCGATGCCAGCGTAGACGTCTTCGGTGTTCTCACGGAACGTGACCATGTCCATCGCGTCGGGGTTTTTGACCGGTGACGGGACGCCGTCGAGGTGGTAGGTCGGTCGGACGTTCGCGTAGGTGTCGAGCGTCTTCCGGAGCGCGACGTTCAGCGAGCGAAAGCCCGCACCGACGGGTGTCGTGAGCGGGCCCTTGATAGCGACGCGGAACTCCCGAATCGCGTTGACCGTGTCTTCGGGGAGATTTTCGTCGTATTTCTCGCGTGCGCTCTCGCCGGCGTAGACCTGCATCCAGCTAATGTCTCGTCCTGTTGCCTGTGCTGCTGCCTCCAGTACCTTCTGTGCTGCTGGCCCGACGTCTGTCCCGATACCGTCACCGTACAGAATAGGGATAATCGGCTTCTCGGGGACATCGAGTACGTCGTTTTCCTTGTCTACTACTTCGATGGGTTCGCCCTCGTCGGGCACCTCGATTTTATCGTACGTCATATACCAGCCTCTTTTTCGCCCTGGGCTAAAGTAATGCCGCTTCGAGTGAACCGTGATGATAGTCCTGGATAGATTCGGTGGGCTATCTCGGACAGATGCTTATTCTCACGCCGCGGCCATTCCCACCCTGTGGGTCGACCTCGGGGTGTACTACTCATTCTGTGAATTTTACCCGACAGCTTTTCTTCTCGCGGCCGAAATCGCGGCATGAACGTTCTCGTCCACGGCGGCGCTGGCAGCGTGTCGGATAACTCCGACGCCCGACAGGCAGTACTCGACGAGGCGGCCGCGGCGGGCGGCGATTGCGACCGACCGGCGACTGCGGTCGTCACGGCTGTCCGTCGTCTCGAAGCCGACCCGCGTTTCAACGCCGGCGTCGGCAGTGCCGTCCAGAGCGATGGCGTAATTCGCACCGATGCGGGGCTGATGACCGGCGAGGGACAGGTGGGTGCGGCCGCCGCGATGCCCGGGGTGAAACACGCGATAGATGTCGCGCGGGCCGTCGCCCGGGAGACGCCACACGTTCTCGTCGCTGGCGAGCGCGCCGTCGCGCTCGCGGAGTCGTTTGGCGTCGATACCGACTGCACTCTGTGGACTGAGCGGACGCGCGAGCGCTGGCGGGCGGCAGACGTGCCCGAAAGCGACAGCACACCTGACCGACTGGCGTGGGTCCGCGAACGGTTCGGTGACGACCACCGACCGGATGCGGGGACTGGCAGTTCGCCACCCGACCACGACACCGTCGGCGCGGTCGCGACCGACGGCCGTCGACTCGCCGCCGCCACCTCGACGGGCGGGCGGTGGTTCGCACTTTCCGGCCGGGTCGGGGACGTGCCACAGGTCGGTGCCGGCTTCTACGCGACACCCGGGGCTGCAGTGAGTGCAACGGGGGACGGCGAGGCAATTGCCCGGTTTGGATTGGCCCGCCGCGTGGCCGATGCCGTCGCTGCTGGCGAATCGCCACAACACGCAGCAGACCGAGTCCTCCGTGGGTTCGCGACCGAAACCGGCGGCGAGGCCGGTGTCATCGTCGTCGACGCAAACGGTCAAACGGGGACCGCGTACAACTCCGAAGCGATGCAGACCGCGGAGCCGGCTCCGGAGGGAATCTGACTCAGATTTGGGTCAGCGTTTAACCGGTTGTCGGCCGTAACTCCTCTACGATGGCCCGGAGCACAGACCATGGCTGAAGATGGGGCCCAGGAATCGGAGACACAGACCCTGCCGACCTTCGACGAGTTTGCGACGCTGATGGATAACTTCGTTAACCTCGTCGAACTGGGAGCGGCGGCACTGTTTGCACTCCTCTTTGCCGTCGGCGTGGTCGACCTCGCGCTGATTATCGGTGAGGCGGCGCTCGAAGGCAATATCACCAACCCCCAGGTGGTCATCGGCCTCATCGACGTGGGACTGCTCTTGCTCATCATCGTCGAAGTGTATCAGACCGTCGTCGCCTACATCCGCGAAAGCGACACGCGACGCATCGTCCGACTGGTCATCTACACCGGCGTCATCGCGCTCGTCCGGAAAGTCATCATCTTCCGAACAGAGGAGTATGCGACGTACCAGGACGCGCTGTTTGTCGCCGTCGCGTACACAATTCTGACACTCGGGCTGGTCGCACTGCTGTACGTCGACCGCAGGACGAGCGAGTCGTAACGGCAAACACTTTCTCCTCCACAGTCAAAGACGGGATATGAGCGTCGATTTGACGAGCGAGCAGTACGAGAAACACCGCGAAGCGGGTGAGATTCTCGCCGAGGTTCGCGACGAGGCCGCAGAGATGGTCGAAGTCGGTGTGAGCCACCTCGAAGTCGCCGAGTGGGCCGAAGACCGCATCAGGGAACTGGGCGGGAAACCGGCCTTCCCGGTAAATATCTCCATCGACGAGGAGGCTGCTCACGCCACGCCAAGCATCGATGACGACTCCACGTTCGGTGAGGATATGGTGAACCTGGACATCGGTGTCCACGTCGACGGCTGGCTCGCCGACACCGCCATCACGGTCGACCTCTCGGGCAACGAGGACCTGAAAGCGGCCTCCGCCGAGGCACTCGATGCGGCCCTCGACACCGTCGAAGCGGGCGTCCAGACCGGCGAAATCGGGGCTGCCATCGAAGAGGTCATCGAGGGGTACGGCTACAATCCCGTCGTGAACCTCACCGGTCACGGACTGGGTCACTGGGAACAACACACCACGCCGAACATTCCAAATCGTGCCGTTTCGCAGGGCGTCGAACTCGCGGCCGGCGACGTGGTCGCTATCGAACCGTTCGCGACGGACGGTGGCGGCAAAGTCAGCGAGGGGAGCGAAGAGGAGATTTTCGCCCTCGAACGCGAGGCGTCGATTCGAAATCGACAGGCTCGGCAGGCGCTCGACCAGATTACCGAGGAGTTCCGCACACTCCCCTTCGCGACGCGGTGGCTGGATACTTCCCGCGCCGAGATGGCACTCCGGCGGCTCAAGCGCAACGATATCGTCCACGGCTACCCCGTGCTGAAAGAGGACGACGGCTGTCTCGTCAGCCAGAAAGAACACACCATCATCGTCACCGAAGACGGATGTGAAGTGACGACGCGGTAGGAACCGGCGAGCGTGCCGGTGTCGCGTCCCGCTGTGGAACAGGGACGAGAATAAGGGGAGAGAGTGGGTCGATGGACGGTACGTCCGCGTTGGATGGCACTACGCGTTGTTCATTCGCGTCTTCTCGGTCGTGCCACAGACCGTACATTCGCTGACGCGATACGGTTCGCGCGAGAACTCGGCGTTTTCGGGGTCGGGGCTCTCCGTGAGAATCTGGACGGTAACTTCGTGGGGGGTTGTCCGCTTGCAACTCTCACATTCCTCTGTGATGTCTGCGACAGCGTTCGGTTTCGTGGCCATCCTACGCGAACAGTTGCAGAGAAGTAGTATAAGAAGGGTCGACCGTTGACTCCGTTCTAACCGTTTTATCGCACGACTGCAACCGAATTTCTCCTGATACGGATTCAGAACTCTCGATACTGTTTATGAACTGTTTTCGAACCTTCGTTCAGCGTATCTGAGCTGAACGGCCGATGCTTTTTTATACTATACTATTGCTCGTTGTGTCGGCCACTGCCAAGAGGTATTTGACGACGGCGACAGGATATGAGTGCATGGAGCAGGTGTTTGCCCCCTGGCGCATCGACTGGGTCGAACGCGACGACAAAAACGAAGGAATCGGGGGGTGTGTCTTTTGTGAACTGCCCGAGCAGGACGACGACCGGAACAATCTATTGCTGGCGCGCGACGACCACGCGTTCGTCATGCTGAACAACTACCCTTACAACCCGGGCCACGCGATGGTCATCCCCCACCAGCACACCGGCGAGTACCGCGATCTCGACAGCGAGACGCTCCTCGCGAAGGAGCGGCTGGTTCAGCGGACCATCGACGCGATGGACGAGGGGCTCTCGCCGGCGGGGTACAACGTCGGCTACAACCTCGGCGGCGGCGCTGCCGGTGGCTCCATCGACGACCACTTGCACGCTCATATCGTCCCGCGCTGGGAGGGTGACACGAACTTCATGCCCGTCATCGGCGAGACGAAAGTCATCGTCGAGGCAGTTGCAGACTCCTACGACCGACTGCACGCCGCCTTCGGCGAGCAGGACGGCGTCCGCGTGGACGACGAAGGGACCGCCGTCGTCGTCGAATCCTGACTGCGTGACGATGAGACTAGCCCGAGATGGGGCGGCAGCGCCTCAGCCGGGACGCTGGTGTTCCTGCCGTTCGACGAACTCGACGACGACAGTTACGTCCCTGCCGCTTTCGGCCGCAATGCGCCGGGATATGTCCTGGCTCACTCTCGGGTAGGTCTGACCTGCGGGTCGTGAGACGACGACTGGGCGGCTCGTCCGAGCGAAGCGATTTAACCCCGGGGGTGTGAAATCCCACCGAATGTCCCGACGGCGCACGCTCCGACGCGTTGGTCTGCTCGTGTTAGCGGCCAACATCGCGCTCGTCGTCGCGAAGGGTGTCGTCTACTACTGGACGGGCAGTCTCGCCGTCGGCTCTGAAGCGGTCAACAGTCTCGCCGACAGCGTCTACAGCCTGGTTATCGTTGCCGGCCTCTACCTCACGACGCAGCCGCCCGATTTCGAGCATCCCCACGGCCACGAGCGCATCGAACCGTTCGTCTCGCTGTTCGTCGCCCTCGGTATCTTCGCTGCCGGTGGTGCGGTGCTGTGGCAGGCGAGTTCGACGCTGCTCTCCGGCAACGTCTCGGTCGCGCGTGGGCCCGCGGCCGCCCTCATTCTCGTCATCTCGGGCGTGGTCAAGTACCTGCTCTACCGGTACTGTCTGCGCGTCGCCGACGACACCAACTCCCCGGCACTCGCCGCGACTGCACTGGACAATCGAAACGACATCCTGACTGCCAGCGCGGCACTCGTCGGCGTCCTCGGCGCGATGGCTGGCTATCCGATACTCGACCCGCTCGCGGCGGGGCTGGTCTCGCTCGGTATCCTCTACACCGGTGTCGAGGTCGTCCAGGACAACGTCGACTATCTCGTCGGTGCGGCCCCGCCGGAGGACCTGCGCCGGGAAATCATCCGCCGCGCGCTCGCCCATCCAGACGTGGAGGGTGCACACGATGTCATCGCCCACTACGTCGGCCCGGAAATCGACGTCAGTCTCCACATCGAGGTCCAGGGCGACCGCACGCTCATGGAAGCCCATCGCATCGAGACCGAAGTTGCCCGGTCTATCAGTGCTCTCGCGGAGGTCGACGACGTGTTCGTTCACGTCGACCCCAAAGAGGCTGGGGAGTGGAAACCCGACGACGAGGTCGACCGTCTGGTCGGCGGGCGGATTCACGACCGCGGCGACGAACCCTGACTGGTCCGGGGCCTATTTGTGGGAGGCACCGTAACTTCGCGGTAGCATGGCCGCAGTACCGGGCGATTCAACTCAGCTGCTATACATTATTGCGTTCGGTGCTGCCACGGTGGCCTGTCTCGGAAGTTTGCTCCGGGCCCGGCAGGTCGAAGATGCGGCGACGCGGTACGGACTTGTCGGGTTGCTCGTCGGGAGCGGTGGCTGGGCGGCGTCTCACACCGGCCTGTTCGTCATGCCGACGCCGGACCTGCAGATCGCGTCCTACACCGTCGGCCTCGTTCTGGGCTTTTCGACCGTCTTCTCCTGGCTGTACTTCTGTTCGGCCTACTCCGGGCGGACGCTGCACCGCAACCAGACGCTCCGCTGGGCTGGTCTCGGGCTCTACCTGGCCGTCGTGGCGGTGAAACTCACGAACCCGCTTCACCGCCAGTATTTCGTCGCCGAACTGATCCAGACCAGCGGCGGCGTCTACGTCGACATCCAGCAACAGGCGTTTCACTGGGCAGCGACGGGGCTGGCCTACGCGCTGGCCGCCGTTGGCCTGTTTATGCTGTTCGAACAGTTCGCCGACGCCGGCTACGACACCCGGCCGCTGGTCGCGCTCACGGGATTGACTGCACTGCCGGCGGTCTTCGACATCGTCGGATTCGCGAGCGAGCTGATTCCGAACGTCATCTACGCACCGCTTGGCGTGGCCGTGTTCGCGCTCGGGGTTCTGTTCGTCTACGAGGAGCGCTTTCTGGCTGTCCAGCTCACTGGCGACGTCGATGGTGCGTTCGTCTTCCTTTCCGAAGACGGCCACGTCAGAGACTACAACGACGCTGCTCTGGCACTGTTCCCTGACCTGCGCGGGGCCCATGACCGCCCCATCGAAACCGTCGACGGACTGGCGATGATTGCCGACGACGAAGGGGACGTACTCGACGTGACCGTCGATGGCGACCCCCGTCACTACCTCGTTAGCTCGACGACGTTCTCCCTCGGTCAGGCCGACGTTGGCGAGGTATTGATGTTCTCGGACGTGACCGGAATCGAGCGCCAGCGCCGCGAACTCGAGCGGCACAACGAGCAACTCGAAGAGTTTGCGGAGGGTATTCGCCACGAACTCCGCAACTCGCTGCAGGTCATCCAGAGCCGCGTCCACGCCGCCGGTGCTGCACTCGAAAGCGGCAGTGTCGGCGCCGCACAGGAGTCACTCGGTGCGGCGGCCGACCGGACCGGACGGATGTCACGGACGGTGTCTGACCTCGCGACACTGGCGCAGTACGGCCAGACGGTTAGCGACCTCTCGTCGATCCCGTTTCGCGAGGCCGTCGAAGCTGCCTGGCGACAGACCGACACCGCCGACCTCGCGTTGACCGTCGAGGGCACCGGCGATATCGTCGCCGACAGTTCCCGTCTGCAGAGTCTCTTCCAGAGCGCTATTACGTTCGCCCGGTACAACGAGGCGACCGAACTCCTCGTCCGTCTCGACGAGGATGGTTTCACGATCACCGACGACGGGACTCATCCAGCCGACGAGAATCTCGATAAACTGTTCGACTACGGTCACGCCGTTCCCAACGCCGAGGCCGGGATGGCACTCCCCAACGTCGAGACGCTCGCGCAGGTCCAGGGCTGGACGCTCGCTCTCGACGAGGACTACCGTGACGGTGTTCGAATCTGTATCAGCGGCGTTCGCATTGAGCAGGCTGACCCGGTAACCGGTTGAACTGTCGCCCACGACGGGGCACGCAGCACGGCCGCGTCCCAGTCAGACCAGTTCGCCGAGCGCGTAGACGGTGTTGTGACCCGTAATCTCCGCCTCGACGATATCACCGACAGCTACCTCCGTTTCAGCACCCGGAATCGCCACCTGGCGGTAGGCCGAATCGTAGCCAACCAGCGAGTCACCGGTGCCGTCTTCGACCAGCAGCACCTCGCTGGTCTGGCCGACCATCGACTCATACGCTTCGCCGACCACGTCCATCTTCACTGCTGACATCTCCTTCGAGCGGTCCTTCTTGGTCTGGCCGCCCAGCCCCTTCATCTCGGCGGCGTCGGTGCCGGGGCGCTTCGAGAAGCGCGTGACGTTGATTTTCTCGGGTCGGGTCTCTCGCAGGAGCGCGAGACTCTGCTTGTGGTCTGCGGGCTCTTCGGTCGGGAAGCCGACGATGAAGTCCGTCGAGAGCGTCCAGTAGTCCAGGTACTCGTCGAACGTCTCGACCACGTCGACGTACTCGGAGACGCTGTGCTGGCGGCGCATGTCCGCGAGCAGCTCGTCGCTGCCCGACTGGACGGGCGCGTGCAGGAAATTGTAGAGTTCGTCGTGTTCGGCGAACACCTCGGCCAACTCCTCCCGGACGCCGTGGACGCCCTTCGGATTGGCCATCCCGACACGCACCCGAAACTCCCCCTCGATTTCGGTACAGATACGCGCTAACAGGTCGGGAAGCAGACTCTCGCCCTGGTTGCGGTCCCAGCCGTAGACGCCGGTGTCCTGGCCGGTAATCCGGAGTTCCTTCGCGCCGGCGTGGACGAGCGCGCGTGCCTTCTCGATGTTCTCCTCGACGGTTGGCGACTCGATTCGACCCGTCGCCTGCTTGGTAATACAGTACGAGCAATCTGACATACACCCACGCGCGATGGGGAGGATGCCGACCACGCCGTCGACGACCGGCTCGGTGTCGGGCGTGATCGTCGGGCATTCACCGTTGCGGACGTGTTCGGGCACGTCGTCCCAGTGGAGGACGTCGGCGTCGATGTCGGCCTCGCGGAACTGCTCGCCCTGCGCGAGTGCCATACAGCCCGTGATGACGAGGTCCGCGGGCGTTTCCTCGTCGAGCTCGCGAGCGCGGGCCAGCATATTGCGCTCGGTCTTTTCGACGACGGTGCAGGTGTTGAGGATGGCGACGTCGGCCTCCTCGGGGCCGTCGGCGGGGTGGTGGCCGCCGTCGCGGAGCGCCCGCTCGATTTCGCGGCTCTCGCCCCGATTGGACGTACAGCCGTAGGTTTCGATGTGGTAGCGGGCCATTGACTCCACCTACGCGTCCGGGGCAAAAAGCGCGACGTTCCCGAGTCGGTCGCTCAGTGGAACCGTTCGACCAGCACCGTCAGGCCGAGCGCACACGCGAGGACGACGACGAGATTGAACACGGCCTGGAACAGCGGCCGGTAGTCCGGCGCAATCCAGACCGAAATCGTCTGTGAGGCGTTTATATAGAACTGCACGGCCGCGAACAGCCCGAAGAGCGCCAGCGCGACGAACGACCCCCGATAGAGATATCGGCGCATCCCGTCCGAAATAACGGTGTCGTCGCTGCTCTCGTCTCTCGCCCGCCCGGCGTCGTCCGGTTTCCGCGCTGCCGGTTCGTCCGAGGGCGTCTGTGTTACCTGCTCCAGTCCGCTCGTCTCGGGAGGTGCCGCTGACGTCTCGTTTTGTTCGCCCGATTCGACGTCGGTCGTCTCGCTCTGGTCTGATTCGGTCATTGGTCACTCCTCCGTCGAACAGCGAGCAGTCCCGCCACGAGCGCGACGAGCGTCACGGCGACGCCGAAGCCGGGACCGCTCTCTCCTTCGGCCGTTACGTCTGCTCTCTCGCCGGCGTCGCCGTTGTCGACACCGGAATCGGTTCCGCTGTCACCCCTCTCAAAATCCGAGACTTCCAGCCCGACATCCTGGGTCGTCGTGTTCACGTCGACAGTCTTGGTGGGGTCGAGACTCGCGCCCGAGCGGGCCGTTCCGACGACAACGTCGTCCTGATACAGAACTGCATCGAGGTAGTAGTTGTACGAGGACGGAACCGAGAGCGTCGCACGCGGCACGGTCGTTCTTCCTGGTTCGATGCTGTCCACCTGAACCTCGGTCTGGTCGGCGACGATGTTCGAGTCCACCTGCCGCGCTTTTAGCACCACCCTGACCGACTCTGAGGGGTCGACACCGGTGTTGGTCAGATGTGTCCAGACGGCCATCGTCGTTTGATTGTCTTGTACGTCCTCGATGGCGTACTCGATGACGGGCAGGTCGGGGCTGGTGAACCGGTAGAAATTCACGCCGACATCGGCGTATCCCGGCGGTAGCGAACCGGTCCCACTGACGGTCTTCGACCGGCTCCCGCGGCGCTGCCCGTCGCGGTAGACGACGGTCTCGAGCCGGTAATCTGTGCCGCGGTCGACGGTTAGATTCGCGACGACGCGCGTCTCTTTCGGCCGGGAGATCTCGCCCACTGAAACGGTCTTTCGTGTCTCGACGAGCCCGGAATCGGTGCCGACTGCCCGGAATTCGACGGTGACGTTCTCGGATACCCCGTCGTGGTTCGACAGCCGGGCGTCCAACTGTAGATCGACTGTTTCACCGGTTACTTCACCGGCACTGACCGTCAGTTCGGTCAACGACACTGTACCGTTCGTTTGGGTCTCCTGTGACGCCGTGAAGACACCGGGGGCCGCGAGCGCAATTCCTGCCGACGCCACGATGACGCCGACGAGAAGACCTGCGAGGACCAACTCACGTCGCATGTTTTCACCGCCAGTACGGTGTGGTAAATGTTTTGTGTAGTATCACAGACAAACAAAACCGTCCGATAGGGCGGTGTCTCCATTTCCGCCTCAAACCCGACGGGCATTTCATGTCGTAGTCCGTACACCCGACAACGGTGTCCTCGTTCCCTGCGTCTATTACACAGCGTCTTCCAACCCGAATCGAGAGTGCCGTGTTCATCTCCGGCGTGGCGAGTATGGGACTGGAAATCGTCGCTGGCCGCCAGATTGCGCCCGTCTACGGCTCTAGCGTCTTCACCTGGGGGTCGATTATCGGCGTCTTCCTCGCCGCCCTGGCGGTGGGCTACTGGCTGGCCGGCCGCAGCGCCCGCACGAGCGCCTCCCGGAACGCACTCGCGCTCGTTTTTGTCGCCACCGCCGCCTACGTCGCCCTGATTGTCGTCGCTGGCGACCCGATACTACGAGCGACTGAGAACGTCGGCCTGCCGGCCCGCTTTGCGCCGGTCCTCCCTATCACGATTCTTTTCGGCCCACCCACAGTCCTGCTCGGGTTCGTCAGTCCCTACGGCGCGGAACTCGTCGCCTCGGAGGGGCCGGGTGATGCTTCCGGACAGGTGTACGCGCTCGGCACCGGTGGGAGCATCCTCGGCGCTTTCGCGACGACGTTCGTCCTCATTCCCGAAGTCAAGGAGGGCGTCGTCGGCATCGAGTTTGGTTTCGGCATCTTGCTCTTGCTGACGGCCGTTCTCGTCGCCCCACGAGGGCAGACGGGAACTCGCGCGGCCATCGGCCTCGTCGGCGGGCTTCTCGTGCTTTCTTTCGTCTTCGTGACGTTCGCACCGCTGGCGAGCGGCGACGTCGTCTACGAGACGCAGACGGCCTACCAGCAACTCGAAGTCGTCGACGACGACGGCGTGCGGACGCTGTATCTCGACGGCGTCCCCCACAGCGCGATGGACAAGAACTACCCCGACCGCTACGTCTTCTCCTACACTCGCTATTTCCATCTCTCGATGCTCGCGACCGACGACGTGGACAACGTCCTCTTTATCGGTGGTGGCGGCTTCTCCGGCCCGAAACGCTTCCAGAGTGAGTACAACGTCAGTATCGATGTCGTCGAAATCGACCCCGAGGTAGTTTCGACCGCAAAGCAGTACTTCCGCGTCGAGGAGAGCGAGGACTTTCGAATCCACACCGGCGATGGGCGGGAGTATCTCGAAGACACGAACAGAACCTACGACGTGGTCGTCCTCGACGCCTACCGTGCCGACAAGGCACCTATCCACCTCACCACCGAGGAGTTCATGACTCTCGTCTCCGACCGGATGGACGACGATGGTGTCGTGGTCGCAAACGTCATCTCCGGCCGGACCGGACCAGATTCGGCGTTCTACCGCGCCCAGTACCGCACGATGGACCAGGTGTTCCCGCAGGTGTACAGTTTCCCGACCAGCGAGTCGGGGGGGCTCCAGAACATCGAACTGGTCGCCACGAAATCCGAGCAGAACCTCTCGCAGGCCGACTTCGAACGCCGGAACCAGCAGCGCGATATCGGCATCGACCTCAGCGAGGAAATCGGCTTCTACCGCGGCCACGTCGACGTTGGTGACGCGCCGCTGCTGACGGACGGCTACGCACCTGTCGACAGCCTGCTCGCACGACAGGTCGACACCGAGTATGTCATCGAACGGACGAATGACACCCGGGTCGCCGGGTGAGGCTGGCTGTCCGCTAAACCGGCTCAGAGCAAACCGTAACTGGTTCGCGGCTCCCGTTCGTAGGTCGACTATGATTAGTCAGTCCAATCCATCGGGGGTGGTCCGATGAATCGGCGCCGAGCGGATCTGCTCGTGACGGCTCTCGTCGCGGTCGTTCTCCTTGGCGGTGGCGCACTCAGTTGGCAGGCCTATCAACGGCGTCGTGCTGTCGACCAGACGATGGGCTCGATGATGGGTACATCGGCGGGAACGATGCACGGTACCGACCCCCTGTGGTACGTCCTCGGAACTCTCACGATTGCGGTTGTCGTCGGCGGGGGGTATCTCCTCGTTCGCGAGGACCTTTCATCGACTGGGTCGGGTGGGCCTGCCGAAAGTGCAGACGGTGGGACCGAGCCCGCCGCTCCCGTCGACCCACCGGCACAATCTCCCGCCGAGCCGCTAGACCAGCAGTCACCGGCTGCAGAGCCGGAGACGCCCGAGGCAAACCCCCGTGAACGCGTGCTCGACCTGTTGCCCGACGACGAACGCCGCGTTCTCGAACCGGTTCTCGACTCGCCCGGTATCACTCAAATCGAACTCCGCGACCGGTCGGATTTCTCGAAGAGCAAGGTGAGCCAGACCGTGAGCGAACTCGAAGCGCGCGGCCTGCTGTACCGGGAGCGACAGGGGCGAACCTACCGCATTTTTCCGAGCGACGATCTCCACGAACAGTCCGAAACATAGCCCCTCTGACTGGATTCTCCCGGCTATTCGAATTCGGCAGCGATGAACGATTCTGTGTGAGCAAAACGGTTAGAATCGTTTATAGACGTTCTCGAACGGTCTCCTGCGTGAGTTTTCACCCAGGGGGATAACCACTCGGCCCTGGTATGTACAGATGAGGAGAGACCCAATGAACAGTACACTCGGACGCTGGCTGCTCGTAACGCTCGCACTCGTCGGACTCGCACTCGCCGTGCCCGCGGTCGCCGCACACGGTGACGGACCGACCCAGGCCAACGAGACGACCCAGACTAACACGACGGTGACTGCGGAGACGCAGGCTGTGAACAACACGGCTAACTGGTCGACTTGGATGGCAGACCACATGACCGCGCACATGGGACCGGCTGCCACCGAGTGGATGGAGTCGCACATGGGCGTGAGTCTCGACAGCAGCGCGCAGGAAGCGATGGGTCACCACTGGGCTGACGAGGATACCCGTGACCGCCACTGGGACGATGACGACACTCGCGACCGCCACTGGGACGATGATAACACCCGCGACCACTGGAACGACGACACCCGCGTTCGCGGGACCCACGGTCAGGGACACGGGTGCTAACACCCGTCCCCGGTAACTGCACTCGACGCCTCGAACACTAACATCCCGACTACACCAGGACAATGACCGGACATACCACTACAGACGGACGCATAGTTCACAGATTCGTGATACTCACGACGACGCTGCTCGTCGCAGCGACCGGGACGGCCGCCGCGATGGGAAGCGGGAGCCACAGCGCCGGCACGATGGGTGGCGGCGGCTGGGGACTCTTCGGCGGCTCGATGGGGCTGTGGGGACTCCTCTGGATGGGACTCCTGATTGCAGTCCCGCTCGCCGTGGTCTACTCGCTTCTCACACGCGGATCGGATGCGGGTGAGGAACGACCGCGCCGGGAGGCGGAACGGCCGCGTTCGCTGCTGCGCGAGCGCTACGCGCGCGGCGAAATCGACGAAGAAGAGTTTCGGCGCCGTCGCAATCAGCTCGAACGAACCGAGTAGGCCGTCCCTGAACCGATGCTATTGGTCGGCGTTCTCTGCGTCCGTCTCCTCCACTGCCTCCCGGTACTCTGCGACGATGACATCGCCGCTGGACGCGCCGATGCGTTCGGCTCCGGCGTCGAACATCGCTTTTGCCTCCGCCCAGGACCCGATGCCACCGCTCGCCTTGACCCGGAGATGCTCGCTCATCATTTCGACATCCTCGACTGTCGCACCTCCATCCGAGAAGCCGGTGGCGGTCTTGACGAAGTCGGCGTCGGCGTCAGCGGCCGCTCGGCAGGCACGCCGGAGTTCGTCTTCGTCCAGTAGCGGGGCTTCGACGATGACCTTCACCGGAATCGGGACTGTCGCAACGATTTCTGCGATGTCCTGTTCGAGACGCTCGTTCTCCCCGCTGTGCAGATAGCCGATGGTGGCCACCATGTCGATTTCGTCCGCGCCGTCTTCCCAGGCCTCGCGGGCCTCGTGACACTTCGCGGCCGTCGTGTGCTGGCCGTGTGGAAAGCCGACGACGGTCGCTATCTCGACGTTCGGGGCGTAATCAGCGGCCTCGGCAACGTAACAGGGCGGGAGACAGGCGCGCATTCCGTCTCGCAGGGCGATATCGAGGGCGGTTGTTACGTCTTCCCAGGTCGTTGTCGGGCCGAGAACCGTGTGCTCGATGCGTGCGGGAACGTCACTCATACTCCGTTGGACACGACCGGAACACAAAACTCCCGGTGGCCGACCGGAAAGGCTTTTTACTGTGGCTCGTGGCTGGACCGATATGCAGGTACCGTTCGAGGGGTTTGTGGTTCCGTCGGTGGAGTATTCGGCGCTACTCGTGGTGGGGGCGGCGGTCGTGCTCGCGCTGTTGTACGCCATCCAGCCGCCGGTCACACAGCGCACCGTCCTCGCGTTCGTCGCGTGGATGATAAGCGGTTCTGCACTCCACGTCTTCTATCAAATCGGGGAACTCTACCAGGTCCAGCTCTATCCACCGGTCATCGAACCGTTCTTTTCCGCACCGGCAGTCTATCTGACGACGTTCGTCGCGATGGGCGCTGTCTGGGTTCTCTCCTCGATTGTCGGTATCCGCTCGCGGTCCAGCGTCAGCGGCGGCGACAAAGTCACCCAGTATCTCGGCGCACTGGGGCTCGGTGTGATGATTACGCTCGTCGGCCTGATGATCTGGCAGGGACTCGATCCCGCTGTCGGCCCGATGGAGCCGATTCTCCCGCTCGTGGGTATCATCGTGACGATGGTTGCGACCTTCCTCGTCTACATCCTCATCGGCACCTGGCGGACCCACATCATCGCCCAGGCGCGCCTCGTCGGCGCGCTCGTCCTCTTTGCGCATCTACTTGACGGCATCACGACCGCAATCGGTGCCGACATCCTCGGCGTGACTGAACGGTCCGTCCTCTCGGCGCGAATCATGGAGTTCGCCGCCGATTTGCCGACTGCGGAATTCCTCGGGAGTGGGTGGCTGTTCGTCGTCGTGAAGATGTTGCTGGCTGCCCTCATCGTCATCGGCTTTGCCGACTACGTCCACGAGGAACCGACACGGGGGAACCTCTTTTTTGCGCTCATCGTCGCGCTCGGTATCGGACCGGCGATGAACAACGTCTTCCTGTTCCTGCTGGGCGTCTCGTAGCGCACCTGTCCCGGTCGTTCGCGAACCACGCCGAGTTTTGACCCCCCACGCCGAAGGCCCGCGTATGGGAAAGCAGCCACACTTGCTCGTCGAGGAGGGTGACCTCGCAGATATCGCGCTCGTTCCGGGTGACCCAGGACGGGTCGACCGTATCGCCAGTCTCTGTGACGACGCGACGACCGTCGCCGAGAACCGCGAGTACAAACTCGTCAACGCCACGTACGACGGGACTGCCCTCACTATCTGCTCGACCGGTATCGGCTCGCCGTCCGCAGCTATCGCCGCCGAGGAACTGTCCGCCGTCGGCGTCGAGACACTGATTCGCGTCGGGACGACCGGCGCGCTCCAGTCCGGCATCGAAATCGGCGATATGGTCGTCGCCACCGGCGCGGCCAAAGACGAGGGAACCACCAAACGTTACGAGGACGCCACCGTTCCGGCGGTGCCCGACTACGATGTCCTCTCCGCCCTCGTCGATAGTGCTGTTGCCAACGAGGAGCGCGCGGCCGAACAGGCCGCGGATGGGGCTCGCGGCGACGCCGCGAGCCGAGTTCACGTCGGCCCAATCGCGACGGACGATGCCTTCTACGCCGAGACTGATGCCTACGTTGACGACTGGGAGGCGGCGGGGCTGCTGGCCGTCGAGATGGAGGCTGCTGCACTCTTTACACTCGCTCGGCGGAAGGGGATGCGCGCCGGAGCCATCTGTACGGTCGACGGCAACCTCGTCGAAGGCACGCAAAAGGGCGAGACCGACGGCGAGGAACTGCCCGAGAAGGCGAAAAATAACGTCGAACGTGCCATCCAGATCACGCTCGACGCCGTCACCACTCTCTAGGGCGCGGCCGGCGCGCAGGCCACGGGCTTTTGTACGTCCAGCGTAAGCTATCGAATCATGCGAAGCCGCTGGCGTGTGCTTCTCGACCGTTTTCGTCGGTTCGAGCGACGCGAACTCCGCGCCCTGCGCCACTGGCTTGCCCAGACGAGCAATCTGGTACACCTCTCGATTCTCCTGCTCGTGCCGCTGGTCATCGGACTCGTGACGGCGCTGGCCAACGCCGTCGGGACGCTCTCCTTTCTGCTATATCCGCCGCTTGCCTCGGGTGCGTACACGCTCTTTGCCAACCC
>JAZKTK010000166.1:0-3690 GCA_036625595.1 Haloarculaceae archaeon
CGCACCGCCCTCGTGCGGTCGTGTGTGCAATGGCTTTCAGTGGCTACTATAGTTCCAACGCGCTGAGAACAGTGGGCGTGGCTTTTCACGAGGGACAGCGTCTCTCTACCTATGCCACAACGTCATGATTTTGCTGGTGACACAGTCGTCGTAACAGGTGCGGGCTCGGGTATTGGTCGGGCAACCGCTATCGCGTTCGGGGAGGCCGGAGCGAATGTCGTTGTCGCAGACGTTGACCAGGACGGTGGGACCCAGACTGTGACGACGATAACCGACGAGACGGACGGAGATGCGACGTTCGTCGACGTCGACGTCACCGATGATGCGGATGTCGAGGAGATGGTCGAAACCGCCACGTCGGAGTACGGTGGCCTCGACGTAGCGTTTAACAACGCAGGAATCGGCGGAACGTTCGATGCCACAGACGAGATTTCCGAGGAGGACTGGCAGGCAATTATCGACGTGAATCTGTCGGGAATCTGGCGGAGCATGCGCAAAGAGATTCCGGTGATGCTCGAAGACGGTGGCGGTGCAATCGTCAACACGGCCTCCGTCCTCGGGAAAGTCGGCGAAGCGGAGACGCCGGCATACACGGCCGCGAAACACGGCGTCGTTGGTCTCACGAAAGTCGCAGCACTGGAACGTGCAACTGACGACATCAGGGTCAACGCAGTCTGTCCCGGGTATATCGAAACACAGATGCTCGATGATGCGGGGGTGACAACGGACGAGGAACTGCTCGCTGAAACCAAAGCACTCCACCCGATGGAGCGACTCGGGACAGCAGAAGAGGTCGCCGAAGCTGTCCTGTGGCTCGCGTCTGACGACGCGTCGTTTGCCACCGGTGAAACACTGGCCATCGACGGTGGATACCTCAGTCGGTGACCCAGCACCTCGGATACGTACACTGCGTCGACGACCGGTGAACAGCCGGTCTCACTCGAGTCGGTCGCTGTCGATATCGACGCCGGGTGGTGTCACAACGAGAAAGCCCCGGAAGTGCATCAGTTCGCCACCGGCTTGCTTGATGTCGCGGGCGAACTCAGCCGCGAGTTCGTTCAGGTCACCCTCGACGTTCAGAACCAGCGTCGCCCCCGAATCGATAGTCGAAATCCACTCGTCGGGGTCGGTCGTCCCGTCGAGGACGCCCAGGACGATGCGACTGGACCCGCTCGCCCCGCTGTCGGTGTCGTCCAACTCGTCCTCGACTGATTGCAGGTCGAGGCCGTCGAAATCGCTCATACGCGTTGCTCGGCGGGAGTGGGCAAAAATCTCCCGGCCCTTGTGGTGCCACGGCGGGCGTCCGTGTTGTGTGCTAATTCCCGGCACACGCGTGTCTCAGGGACAGTTTTATATCCAGTGAGCGTCCTGATACAGATGCCTATGACAAACACGGAGGATTCGTCGGACACCCCGGCGGATCGAGTTCTTCCAGGGCACTCTGGATAGTACGTCCGAAATTCAGGACGCACGAATTTTCGACACCACGCTCCGAGACGGTGAGCAGACTCCGCGGACCTCGTTCTCGTATGAAGACAAACGAGAAATAGCCGCGCTGCTCGACGAGATGGGTACCCACGTCATCGAGGCCGGGTTCCCGGTCAACTCCGACGCCGAGTTCGAGGCTGTCCGCGATATCGCGGCGGCCTCGACGACGGACGTCTGTGGGTTGGCTCGCGTGGTCGAACAGGATATCGAAGCCGCGCTCGATTCTGGCGTCGACATGGTCCACACGTTCGTTTCGACCAGCGACGTCCAGCTCGAAGACTCGATGCACGCAACCCGCGAACAGGCCAAACAGCGGGCCATCGAGTCAGTCGAGCGCGTGAAAGAGGCCGGTGTGGAGTGTATGTTCTCCCCGATGGACGCCACCCGGACCGACGAAACGTTCCTGCTGGATGTCGTGGAAGCGACCAGCGAGGCAGGAGCCGACTGGATAAACATTCCAGACACCACCGGCGTCGCGACCCCGACCCGCTTTGGCAAGATGGTCGCGAAAGTCGTCGACGCGACCGTCGATGGGACTCGGGTCGACGTCCACACTCACGACGACTTCGGGCTGGCCGGCGCGAATGCGCTGGCCGGCTACGAGGCCGGCGCGAGCCAGGCGCAGGTATCGGTCAACGGCATCGGCGAGCGCGCCGGCAACGCGGCCTACGAAGAGGTCGTGATGAGCCTGGAATCGCTGTATGATGTCGACACCGGCATCGACACGACGAAGATTACGGAGCTCTCGCGGATGGTCGAGGAGAAATCCGACGTTCCGGTTCCGGGTAACAAGCCCGTCGTCGGCGACAACGCGTTCTCTCACGAGAGCGGCATCCACGCCGCTGGCGTCATCGAGAACTCCGACACCTTCGAGCCGGGTGTCATGACCCCCGAGATGGTCGGGGCCGAGCGCGAACTGGTGCTCGGGAAACACACCGGCAACCACTCCGTCCGCCAGCGCCTCGAGGAGGTGGGCTACGAGCCGACCGACGACGAGGTACGGGAAGTGACCCGCCGCGTCAAGGACTTTGGCGCGGAAAAACAGCGGGTGACGATGGACGAACTGGAGAAGTTCGCCCGCGAGGTCGGCGTCGAACAGGTCGAGGAGGTCCGGGCGTAGCCACATGGCTGCTGCCTTTCCGGCCGCACCCGCGCGTCAGCGGCTGGTGAACCACTCACCAGTCGGGTGGGTTGCACACGCGCCAGCGAGGCAGAGACGCTCGCCGTCCCGCGAGCGTCGCGTGTGTGTGCCCGTCTGCACGCAGGGGAGGGCACGCGCGTCACAGAAGCCTTATTACTCGGGCCGGACAGATACTCGTACTGATGCGACCGTCCGCGTGCAACAGAACGCAGGTCCGTCTCGACGGCAGCGACGGCTCTTTCCTTATTGTAGGGGCGGTATAGCCCCTCACACACAGTTTCACGTCGGTCGAGTATCGCTTTCACAGCCAGACAGTATGGAGACACACATGACACAATCACAGGAGGGACGATGAGCGAACGAGCATCCGTCCCAAAAGAAGACGAACCGGACGCCGAGGCCGCCGAGGCCGAGGCAGAACCAGACGACGCAGAGATACAGACAGGCGCAGACGCCGTCGCGGCGTCACTGGAAAACGCTGGCGTCGACTATCTCTTCGGTGTGCAGGGCGGGGCTATCATGCCCGTCTACGACGCGCTGTACGAACACGAAGAGATGGACCACATCACGATGGCCCACGAGCAGGGTGCCGTCCACGCTGCCGACGCCTACGGCATCGTGACCGGCGACCCGGGCGTCTGCATGGCCACCTCAGGGCCGGGTGCGACGAATCTCGTGACCGGTATCGCCGACGCCAACATGGACTCGGACCCGCTGATTGCCCTGACCGGGCAGGTCCCGACGAACTTCGTCGGCAACGACGCCTTCCAGGAGACTGATACCATCGGCGTCACCCAGCCAATCACGAAACACAACATCTTCGCCGAGAGTCCCCACGAGGTCGGGAGCGATGTCGGCGAGGCGTGGGCGCTGGCCAACGAGGGTCGGCAGGGGCCGACGCTGGTCGACCTGCCGAAGGACGTGACCCAGACCGAAACGGACAGCCAGGTGACCGAACCGAAGACGCCGGATACGTACAATCCACCCGAAGAGGCGGACGAGGTCATCGTCGAGGAAGCCGCAAAGACACTCGCCGACGCCGACCGTCCGCTCATCCTCGC
>JAZKTK010000167.1:0-3658 GCA_036625595.1 Haloarculaceae archaeon
CCCTCGCCGTGGCGTTCGCTGCTCACGTTCGTTCGTAGCAGAAAGCCGGTGGAGGTGATTGTGAACCACGGTCGCTCACTTCGTTCGCTCACTGATTCAAATCCCTCGCCGTGGCGTTCGCTGCTCACGTTCGTTCGTAGCAGAAAGCCGGTGGAGGGATTTGAACCCTCGGCCTATTCCTTACGAAGGAATCGCTCTAGCCAGTCTGAGCTACACCGGCGGGCCTCGCCTTCCGAGCCCTGCGTTGCAGGACACGGGTAGACTTCGTCTTCCGCGTGCACCTCTTTCTTGTGCCGATAACCGCTATAAGGATTGCGAATCCAGACGAGACTACCCGCTCGTCTGGACTTCGTCGTCACTGCCGCCGGTGCCGATGATAAGGACGCCAACTGCCAGACTCGCGACTGATAGAAGGCCGATACCCGCCGCCATCGGACCCGTGAGTACCCAACTGACGCCGAGGCCAGCAACACCCACCACGAACAGTACCCAGCCTGAAATCAACTGTTGCAGGTCCATACCCAGTCCTACACCGGGCAGCGGCATAGAACCACTACCGGAGTGGTCCAGTCAGGCCCGACTGAGCCGCACGTCCAGTACCACGTTCAACTCGTGTGGCGCGTACGAGCGGACAGTGTGGCGCGTCTCGACTGTCACGTCGTAGTCGTCCGCTGCTGCCTCACGAATCGCCCGCTCACCGGGGCCGTAAGGGTCATCCTCGTGCTGGATGTCGTAGTAATGAATCACGCACTCCTTGTTGGCAAGCGTGACGGCTGTCTCGAGAAACTCGTCTGCACTGTGTGGCAGATTCATCACGATGCGCTCAGCCCACCCCTCGTAGTCGGCGGCGACATCCCGAACGTCCCCACAGATGGCAGTCACACGTTCGCTCACGTCGTTTCGGTCGGCGTTCTCCCGGAGATACTCGATCGCATCGTCGTTGATATCGACGCCGACGGCAGTCGCACCGCGTTTCGCCGCCGGAACGACGAAGGGGCCGACCCCGGCGAACATATCGAAAACGTGCTCGCCCTCTCGAACCTGTTCGACGACGCGATGGCGCTCGGTCGCCAGTCGCGGCGAAAAGTACACGTCCGCGAGGTCGAGCGCGAACGAACAGCCGTACTCCCGGTGGACGGCCTCAGTCTCAGTCCCCGCAAGAATCTCCCAGTCACGAACCCGTTCTGTCCCCTGAATCTTCGATGCACGATTGAGCACGGATTTCACCGGGATGGCCGATTCCATCAGCGCCTCGGCGAGTGCCGCTGCCCGGTCGGGGTCGTCCTCGTCGACGATGGCGATGTCTCCGAGTCGTTCGTAAGAGGGTGAAAAGTCAAGCAAGTCGGCTGGCATCGTCTGGGTCTCCCGCTCTGGCATCTCGCGGTGCACCACGTCGTACGCTGACGGCACAGCGGCGGGGTCAGTCACGGGCACGTACAGCCAGCCATTTTCGACCACGATTTCGTGGGCGTCGTCGACGATATCCAGTTCGGCCAGCGATTCGCGGGTCTGTTCGCCCGCCGCTCGCTCGACGCGCACACACGGAACCGACATGCACGCACCTCCGGGGTCGGGTGCGGTAAGCCTGACGTTCGGCGCGTTTATTCACCTCCCTCTCGATGGACGAGTATGCTGACGTTCATTGGTCTCGGACTCTACGACGAACGCTCGATTACACTCCAGGGCAAAGACGCACTCGCGGACGCCGACCGCGCCTTCGCGGAGTTCTACACCAGTTTTCTCGCCGGAACGACCATCGAAACCGTCGAATCGACCCACGACATCGAGATTACTGTACGGGACCGCGCTGGCGTCGAACAGGACCCCGGTCCGATACTCGACGCTGCCGAGTCCGGACACGCCGCCTTTCTCACCGCCGGCGACCCGATGATTTCCACGACACACGTCGACCTCCGACTGCGCGCTATCGACCGCGGCATCGAGACGCGAGTTATTCATGGCACCACCGCACAGACCGCTGCCAGCTCGCTCACCGGCCTCCAGAACTACCGCTTCGGGAAAGCTACCACACTCCCCTTCGAGCGCTCTCACGGCGGCGACGGCGTCCCAGCGAGCGTCATCGATACCATCGACGCAAACGCCGAACGGGACCTCCACACGCTCGTCTATCTCGACATCGACCGGGAAAACGAGGACTACATGACCGGTGACCACGCTGCCAGTCTGCTCGCCGACGCCGGTCTCGACCGCCTCGGCGTCGTCGTCGGACAAGCGGGGAGCGACGACCCGACTGTCGTCGCAGACAACCTCTCAGCGCTCACGGACCAGTCGTTCGGCGACCCGCTTCACATGCTGGTGCTCCCTGGTGACCTCCACCCACTCGAACGGGATGCACTGCGAGAACTCGCCGGTGCGCCAGTCGACAGCTAGGCCGGGTCGCTCTCTGGCGGTGTAACGCCCAGCGCATCCTGCAGGTCGTACTCTCGGCGGGTGAGCACGTAGAGCACGTCCTCGATTATCGAGAGGACTTCCGGCAGTTCACGAACGACCAGCCACGTGATGACCACGAGTGCGACGACCGAGAGACCTTGCGCGATAATCCGGTCGGAGATGATATAGGACACCTGCCACTGGGACTCCAGTGAGAACAGCGCCATCACCACGTCGGGGAAGAAGTTCGTCATCTGGTTACCGAACGTTATCCCGATGAAGACGTTCCGGAAGAGGTTCAGCACGTAAATGACCGGAATCGACACCGCGAGTGCGCGCAGTTTCCGTTCGGCCGGTGCCCGCACGGCGAGGATGAGCCCGATGAAGATTGCCATGCTCCCGATACCGGTGCAGGCCATCACGATGGTGTACGTGATGACCGACTGGTCCATGTAGGAGATATCGGTGGCGTCGAAGACGAACGTGCTTCGGAAGGGATTTTCTTTCTTCGCGATTTCGACAGTCGTCCCATCCGCCAGCGTGAGCTGCGTGCCGCTGACGACCTCTGGTTCGAATCCGAGGAGATGTATCAGAAACTCTGTTTGCCGGGTCACTGTCTCGATGAGTGTCTGGCTGACGACTGGAATCGAGACGACAGAAAAGTAGACCACGCCCATGATGGCAATCGCTCGGGAGAAGACAAACAGCGAGTCACGACCCCGCCAGAGGAGTGCAGCCAGATAGAGCGCCAGCGGAATCGCGAGGATGCTCCCGAGTCCTTCGACGACGCTCCGCTGGACGACGATGAAGTGGTGGACCAGCGACAGCCAGAAGACACCGAAGACGACCCACGCGAGTGCGACAGCCGGCCGGGCGTACTCCCGGTCGTAGTACTCCAGTGCGGCCCCGAGCAGAAAGAGCCCGATGGCCGTCCATCCGAGCGGCGTCGAGTACGCGCCGAAGGCCTCGAGCCCCGCCCAGAGCTGGTCGAATATCACTGCCCGGCAGTATGGCAATCCGAAATATATGTCTTGTCGTTACGTGCACAGCGGCCACGCCGCCGCAGGTAGTGACACAGCGGGCGCTCGTGGCCTGCGAAAAATGAAAGAAAGTAGGGGACCGAACGGAAGTTCGGTTAGTTGTCAGTCGTTAGTTGTTCCGGCGGGCTGCCAGGAGCGCAGCTCCGAGCAGGGCCAGAACGGACACGATGATGCCGAAGCCGGGACCGGATTCACCCTCGGTGGTTTCGGTGTCTTCACCGTCGTCA